>JBEAXK010000124.1:0-4154 GCA_041159865.1 Bacteroidota bacterium | reverse complement strand
AAATAAATATGTTGATTATCATAACCTATTTTAACAGAAATACCCTGCTGAGCAGGCACTGTATCGGTTGGAAAATATTGCCAAAAACCTGTAATTTCTTCTATATTTTTCCAGGCATCATCATCGGGAAGTCCATCTATTTTTATAGTTGAAGTAATTTTTTTAAGCTTAAATTCAGCATCTTGTTGTGCATTAACAAGACATGGAGATAGAAGAGCTAAAAGCCCTAAAATAAGTTTTTGAAGCATTTTCAGTTAAATAGATTGTGTTTAGGTGCTATTACCTTTCAATTAGGCAATCCAAAATAGACAATTTTTTGAAATATTTTCGTTAGTTTTAACATCGAAAATATTTATTACCTGTTTTTAATCTCTTTAATATACTTCTTATGAAGCCTTATTTTTTTCTGCTTTCTATTGTACTGTTTGGATCTTCATGTGTAACAAAAAAGAAATACTTAGCCTATCAAGGGGAACAGCAGGCTCTACTTAAAGCTGCTGAACAAAATTTAGCAGACTGTCAGTTTCAGTTGAGTCAGTTAAAAAATCAGCTTCAAATAAAAGAAACAGAGTTACAAAGTCGTTTACGTGAAATGCAAAATAAAGATGGTGAATTGGCTGACAAAAGAAATCAAGTACGGCTTTTGGAAGACCAAATCGCCCTTTTGAAAGGAACAAATGCCAGTTTATTAGATCGCCTTTCTGACCTGTCTGTAATCAGCAAAAGTGGGGCTGAAAGTATCAATAAATCTCTTCAGGCCATAAGCGAACAAAGCAAATATATTCAGGATCTTACGGGTCAGATGCAAAGAAAAGATTCTTTAAGCCTTGCTTTGGTCAATACGCTTAAAAGATCATTATCGGACGTAAATGACCAGGATTTAACGATTGAAGTGAAAAAAGGCGTTGTTTATGTATCCATTTCTGATAAACTACTTTTTAGAAGTGGTAGTCATGACATTAATGACAGAGCTCAAAATGTTTTAGGAAAAGTTGCTTCGGTTCTTAATGACCACAATGATATTGATGTTTTAGTGGAAGGTCATACAGATAATTTAGCTATTTCAAATTCTTGCACCATCGACAATTGGGACTTAAGTGTGCGCAGAGCCACCTCCGTTGTTCGTTTTTTGCAACAAAAACATCAAGTTGATCCCAAAAGAATGACCGCTGGGGGAAGGGGTGAATTTTCTCCTAAAGTGGACAATGATTCAGCAACAGGAAGACAAGCAAATAGAAGAACCGAAATTATCATTACACCTAAATTAGATCAGTTTTTCAACTTGCTTTCATCACCTGAAAGTAAAAAATAAGTACCCTTGAATAGATTAGTTTATGATTCCCCTTTTGGATTATTAGAAATAATTACAAAAGAAGGTAAGTTAGTGTCCCTAAAATTAGTGCACACACTGCCTGTAGACGATTTATTTTTTCCCCCTGATGAACTTGCCTTTGAAACGGCTAATCAACTAAAGCAATATTTCGAAAAAACTCGGTTTGATTTTGATTTGCCCATTTCGTTTGGAAATGCATCCCCTTTTCAAATGGCAGTATGGGAATCTTTAAAACGTATTCCTTACGGAGAAACCATAAGTTATAGTGAATTAGCCCGTAGGGCAGGCAGCGAGAGAGCATTTCGGGCTGTTGGAAATGCCAATAGGAATAATCCTATTGCTATCGTTGTTCCCTGCCATAGATGCATTGCAAAAAACGGGAATCTGCATGGTTATTTTTATGGTCTGGAAAAGAAGAAATTCCTCTTAGATTTAGAGCAAATAGGGTAAAGCTCTTGGTTTTATGCTTTGGAAGTAGCTGATGTAAAACAAAAAACTATGATAATCCTTTCTATTGATAAAATTTTTGGAAATGAATACTTAATTATTAGAAAAAAATATTTCTAAAACATCCATTTAGGATTTTAACCTCCACTAACAGGAGGAATAATTACTATCTCTGCATCTTCTGTCAGAAACATTTCATCAGGTGCATACGATTGATTTACAGCAATGGCCATTGTTTTCAGTTTAACCATATCCGGATAATGCTCAAATAAATAGTCCTTCAATTGCCCGACTGTCAATACCTTATCGGGTTCAATATGAATACTTGAATTTCCCAAAATTTCTTTAGCTATCCCAAACGCTTTAACCTTCATTTTTTGCTTTTCTTGTTCAACGTCTAAATTTAACTTTTTTTTATATTAACTTTCGCCCTTAAAGTTAAATATCTTGATAGTTCATACAGAAGCCGATTTATTAGGCATGAAAGCAGCGGGAGAAGCAGTGGCACTTACCCTAAAATCAATGATTGATTATGCCAAACCAGGCATGAATACCTTTGAGTTAGATGAATTTGGTGCTCAATTATTAAAAAATTATGGCGCCAATTCTGCACCTGTAAAGGATTACAAATTTCCAGGATACACCTGTATTTCCCTAAATAAAGAAGCTGCCCATGGTATCCCTTCAAAAGGAAAAATTCTTAAAGAGGGTGATTTAATTAATATTGATGTGTCGGCAGAACTTAATGGTTATTACGGAGATAATGGATTTTCATTCATTCTTGGAAATGATCTGTCTGGTTTACAACCATTGGTTTCCGCTTCCAGAGAAATACTTTTGTCAGCCATAAAAGAAATTAAAGCTGGCGTGAGAATCGCTGTTGTCGGCAGATTTATACAACAAAAAGCGGCTGAAAAAGGATTTAAAGTCATTAAGAACTTAGTGGGGCATGGAATAGGTAGAAAACTTCATGAAGAGCCTGAAGAAATACCATGTTTCTATGACCCTTATAATAAATCCGTTTTTAAAAAAAATAGCGTCATCGCATTAGAAACCTTTATTTCTACTAAAGCCTCTTTTGTAAAAGAAGATACCGATGGCTGGACTATGATTACCCGCGATGGAAGTTATGTGGCACAGCATGAACACACCCTTATAGTCACCAACGAGGAGCCTACCATCCTAACCTGGCAAAATGGAATCTGATATGCACTATATCGACTTTACAACTATTGTGAATCACGCTTGGTCTGCTTATGACAGCAGCAGACCCATAAAGTCAATCTCTGACATAAGTGCCAGGGTTTCAACCAATCATGTTTATAAAATTATTTTCCCAGAAGGTGATTTCGTTATAGCCAAACTTTCTTATTTTGGAAAATATGATCACTTTATTGAAGATCATTCGATCATAAATGTTCTTGCTAATAATTTAAATACGCCTTTTAATCACTTTTTAGCCCGCTCCTTAATTAAGGGAAATCAACTTTTTGTACACAGGTATAAGGATTCATTGATAGATGCATGGGTTGTTTTTTATAATCCGGTCACCATTGATCAGAAATTACCTGCCCGATTAAATCATACGCAAATAGAACGACTGGGAGAAGAATTTGCCGCATTTCATAAAGCTTGTTCACGGGTATCCAATACCTTGCCTCCATCCTCAAAAACACTAAAATCTGATCTTTATCATTTGCTCGATATTTTATCTACCGATTTTGGCCAGTTTGAACATAGATTGTATGCTTCTGTCATTCAAGAACAATGTGATCGTTTTTTTAATAACAGTGATTTATTAAGAATTGATAAATTGCAGAAATTGCCCGTTTTCGTAGATTGGAATATTGGAAATTTTTCCGTGACGAATCAAACCAGCCTTTTTTCTCGCTGGGATTATGATTGGTTTAGGATGGCTTCCAGAATTTTAGATTTTTATTTCCTTAGCAGAATTGTCTCTGATGCTGGAGACAGAACCGTATTCAGTTATAATATTACCCCATTAATGGAGGACCGTTTTATCCTATTTCTTAAAGCCTATCACCGTGTTTATCCTCTCACAGAAACAGAAATCAGGTTTATACCCGAAGTTTATCGCTTTTTTATCCTTAATTATGTTATCAAAGATGGTCGATATTTTTTCCATGAAATATATGCTACAAAATTACAAAAGGAAGCATACAGCACTTATTTTCCAAGCATTGAAAAAGAATTTAATGCTGATAAATTACTTCGTGCATTAGATTTATAAAATATGCCTTTATGATTAAAATTTCATCTTTTGCAAATGTTATTAAACATTATGATGCTATCTTTTTTGACGCATTTGGTGTTCTTAAAAACTATAATGGCTTGATTGAAGGTGTCGCTGAGA
>JBEAXK010000104.1:0-34117 GCA_041159865.1 Bacteroidota bacterium | reverse complement strand
CCCAAAAAGTTGCCGAAAAACAGGAAACCACCAGAGAACTACCCCTAAAAACACCAAGCACTAATCACCAAGCACCCAAAAAGTTATCGAGAAACAGGCAAACCGCCAGAGAACTACCCCTAAAAGCACCAAGCACTAATCACCAAGCACCAAGCACCCAAAAAGTTATCGAGAAACAATCAACCGCCAGAGAACCACCCCTAAAAGCACCAATCACCAATCACCAAGCACCCAAAAAGTTGCCGAGAAACAGGAAACCGCCAGAGAACTACCCCTAAAAACACCAAACACCAAGCACCAAGCACCAAGTACCAAGCACCTAAAAACCACCCTATATTTAATCTAAATTATCAATTAAAATATCTTCTGATTCTTGAACATGACCAAAGACATAATCCATTTTTTTTCGGTCAAACTCCCCTTCATTATTGGCAATCCAGATAGTTGCTACCCCATTACCAATAAAATTGGTGATAGCGCGCGCTTCAGACATAAATCGATCTACACCAAGCAACAGAGCCAGACCTTCAATGGGGATTACCCCGTTCATAGCTGTTAGCGTGGAAGCAAGAACGATAAATCCACTTCCAGTTACGCCTGCCGCGCCTTTTGAGGTAATCATTAAAATGCCAATAATAGTTAGCATTTGGCTAAATGTAAGATGAACGCCATAGATCTGAGCAAGAAAAATGACTGCCATGGACAGATAAATAGTTGTTCCGTCTAAATTAAAAGAATATCCCGTTGGAACTACAAGTCCTACTACCGATTTGGAGCATCCCATTTTTTCTAATTTTTCCATTAGATTTGGTAATCCAGCTTCAGAAGAGGAAGTACCCAAAACGATCAATAATTCTTCTCTTATATAGGTAAGAAATTTCCATAATTGAACCTTATACTGTTTCAGGATAAGCCCAAATATGACGAAAATAAAGATGGCCATCGTAACATACACAGTCAACATTAACTTACCTAAAGGCAATAGAGCCGCCACTCCATATTTTCCTATGGTAAAAGCCATACCACCAAAGGCACCTACAGGCGCGAGCAACATGACTCTATGAAGACCTTTGAAGACATATTTTGAGGCGGTACTAAGGTAAGAAATCAGTACCGTTGCTTTCGAAATCTTACTTAGCAATACACCAAAGAGAAGAGCAATGATAAGCACCTGCAAGGTAGAATTATCCATGAAAAATTGCCACCAATTGAAATCTGCCGCTTTTTCTTTGTAAGCATCAATATCTTTTGATGCAGAGGCTGCATGCACAACGCCTTTTCCAGGCTGGATAATATTTGCCACTAAAATACCAATGATTAGCGCAGCAGTGGTTACTACCTCAAAATAAATCAGTGATTTAAGACCTACCTTCCCCACTTTCTTTAGATCGCCCATGGAAACGATACCCAACGTAATGGTTAAAAATATAATGGGATTAATGAATAATTTCACGAGAGAAATGAAAAAGCCTCCGAATGCTTCGCTTAAGGTTTTACCAATTTTCAATTCCTGACCTAAAAACCGACCTTTTAAATCGTCAGGAAGTACTTGCTTTAAAGCAATTTCAGGAAAAAAATGTCCGAGTAAAATACCACAGGTAATGGCTGTTAATACCCAAAATGTAAGATTTGTTAATATTTTTTTCATGTATCATATTAAAGAGAGAATCAAAAGATATTTAAGCATTGTCCAAAATCAAATTTATCTATTTTTATTTGCAAATTATCATTCAAAATACTTAAAAGGGAATTTCAAAAATTCTAAAAGAAAAACATCTTTTTAATTTTTATTGAAAAGTCATTTATAAACCCTTCCTAAAACATGTTTTCCAACAGCATTTCCTTGCTTTTGTCCATTTTCAATCGCATCCATAAAGTGAATGCCTCCATAAAATCTGGAAATGCCCGCCTCCGCCGCCGCTTGCTCAAAAGAAGCATAAGTTCTGGCATTTAGACCATAGCGTTCTTCAACCGTATCCTTATACTTAAATTGATTTCCGAAAAAATAAGTAAGAATCACAGCAGAAACAGAAGAAATGGTAGAATGTCCACTCAGATATTCAGGAAAAGGTGGAGTTTGCAGAAAAGGTGTCCATTTAGGATCTAAATATTTCCTTATTGCTGTCTCAGGTCTTATTCTGTTACTTCTATATTTTTCGTCCCAACAACTTTGAAAGCCATCCATTAATCCAATAGCTAAAATGGTATTCACCTCAATGGCTTTTGAAAATGATAACTTTGCTTCAACACAGGCAATATTGGCTATTCCCATCCAATGTGCACCAGGGGAAATTTTTTTCATTCCCACCAATAAGTGTCCATTATCGAAAAGCGCAAAAGGATTGCAATCCCAAAATGCGGCGATTTCCTTTTGTTCCTGACTTAAAGAAAGGTTTTTTATCTCAGCCATTAAGTTATAAAATGGTGCTTTTTTATTTGCTGAAAATGGAATGGGCGGATCAGGTTTAAATTGATCCGCTCTTTCCAATGTGAACGACCTTATGGTATTAAAATAAGGCTCTACTGGTGGAAAATATCCAGGTGGTGTTGGATACCAGGTTCCCTCTATATTTCGAGGTGTATATCGGGGTAAAGCACTTATTTTATTATACCTGTCTGCCTTTGCATATTTCAAAATCTGAAAACTTACTGTTTTGGCAAATTCAAGAGAGTGTTTCATTATTTCCTCAGATACACCCATATTCAACAAAGAATCAATCCATTTTTGTTCCAATTCACCCATTAATTTCCCTGAAGGCTGCAGTACTTTAGCCGTTTCATAAATCGCCAAAAGCGCAGCTATATCCTTATTTATTTCAGCCGTTACCTCTGGGCTTTTAATCGCTGAAAATTCGTTTAACTTTCCTGATAAGGACAAAAAAGCAGGATCATTAAGCGCTACTACTTCATAAGCAGCTAAGCAGGAATAGGCAAAAAAACGTGCAGCTAAAGGTGGATTTGTAATGTCATGTATCATTACATCGGTCATCTGTTGAATGACCCGCTCCATATCAGAAGGTTGAAGGACTGGAACAAACGCTTCTTTTTTGGTACATGAAAACCATAAGAAAAAAGAACCCAGGACAAATAGCTTTTTCATTCCTTTAAATTATAAGATACCAGGTTATTAGGATGCATGCCAAAATACCAGGTATTCCCAAAATTCAGAGCACTTCGGCAATCTCCCTTTAATTTTAACCCAGTTTGATATTGAGGTATCATCTTAAAATCTCCCTTTCCGTTACCTTTTAATAACAAACCATAATTGGCATCATATTTACCAAATTTTAATCGGGAGTTATTCTGATTTCCTCCTAAAAATAAATCTTTATGACCGTCTTTGTTAAAGTCTAAGGAAGAAATAACAAAAACTGGAGAAGATTGTGCTTCAATGGGCAATGGTATTGATTCAAATTTATTGGATTTACCAAGTAAAAAGGCCATGGTTTTTAATTCTGTAGCTTTTAAAACAGAGACACCCTTCCTTTCAGTTGGGGTAAATATTTCGTCGATGGTCGCATTGGCATAACTTTTATAATCTGGAAAACGAGTTCGAAGCATACTTATCTGGTCCAACATTTCATCTCTCGTAACAAAAGGATAGCTCTTTCCTTGTATAAAAAAACATAAAACAGGATCAATGGAACCATTGTCGTCAAAATCCTTATGATAAAGGTTAACAGGTTCTTTCTCGCTGGCTTTCATTTGGGTATTCAATCCCTGATTTCCCACCACTATATCTGGTTTTCCATCGGCATTTAAATCTTCAACTAGTAATTCATTCCATAATCCAACCTGCATTTTATCAAAATATACCGTCGAAACATCTTCCCATGAACCCTTTTGCTTACCTAAAATGGTGATAGGCATAAATTCACCCACCAATATCAACTCAACCTGTCCGTCACGGTTTAAATCTACCCATTCAGCGTCAGAAACCATGCCTGCATTTAAAAGGGCAGGAAAAAGAGAAGCGGTTTGATTGGTAAATTTTCCTTTCCCATTATTTATTAAAATGTGACTGGCTGTTGATTCTGGATATCGTCCGGGAATTACCCGACTGCCAACAAATAGATCAAGGCTTCCATCGCCATTAATATCGGCAGCCCGTACACAACTTTTTGACGCTTTTGTGCCTGTCAGATTTTGATTATCCTTTTTAAAATTTCCTTTTCCATCATTAATATATAACCTATCCATTAAGAAAGGATCTCCAGGTGAAAAATTGCCGTACCCGCCACTGCTCACGTATAAATCTAAAAAACCATCTCCATTGGCGTCAAAAAACAGGGCATCTGCATCACAATAACCCAAATCTGATTCAAAAACTTTTTGAGTCTGTACTTTAAAATTTCCTGCTTTATTTTGTACATATAATTTCCCCGAACGTCCTTCTTCTCCCCCAACATAGAGATCCTCAAGTCCATCCCCATTTACATCCCCTTTGGCCATGCAAGGTCCCACCGTTGATAACTGATTGGTTAACAATGGTTGTCTTTTAAAATCATTAAATGACGCTGTAGAAGCTGGCACATTTATGGTAGCATTAACTTGTGTAAAAACAGGATTTGACATTACACCTTTAGGATTACTTTTGAAAAAAGCATCCTTTTCTGATAGGGTAAGCAGCTGATTTCCATCGATTTTATTCAATATCTGCATCTTTCCACTTAGCCAAACAACTTTGACACTATCAATGATTGCCTTTTCTCCTAATCCAAAATGAACGATAGGAGAAACGCTCGACTGATAACCCCTGGTTGGCATTTGCTCGGCATATTGTATTTTACCTTGTTGATAAACGGATAATTTAGCCCCCAGGCCATTCTTGTTCAGGCCTTCCCCTATCAATTTTATTTTTAAAAACTTTTTGTTTTGATTATCCGTGTTGTTGCGATAAATGGATGCCGGAGCATTTATATTATTCACAATTAAATCGAGATCGCCATCATTATCAAGATCAGAATAAGCGGCACCATTGCTATTTAAAGGTTGATCTATTCCCCATTCTTTTGATTTATTTTGAAAAGAAAGTTGACCATCATTTTTAAAAATATAGTTGGTTACATTAGAAGAAGGAATTTTTTGGACTAATTCCAGAACATTTTGTCTTTGTATATTTCCTTGATTATTTTGAATATAATCGCCCATATATTTTAGAAAATCAAGATTAGTATAATCTCTTAAATAGCCATTTGAAACAAATAAATCCTTAAATCCATCATTATCAAAATCTGCAAATAGCGGGGCCCAGCTCCAGTCCGTATTTGAAATACCTGCTAACTGCCCCATTTCAGAAAAGGCTATTTTACCATTAATAACACCTTGATTCACATGCAACATATTTCTCATGTATTGATATCCAAATCCTACCTTAACATTAAAGTCAAATTTTTCGTAATTATCGGGTGCCATCAATAATTTTTGTCTTTCATTGGTTTCTGGTAGCATATCGAGGGTAAAAACATCCATCAAACCGTCATTATTGATATCGGCGGCATCACTTCCCATGGAAAAATGAGAAGTATGCCCCATCATTTCCTTAATTTCATTTTTAAAGCCTCCTTTATGGTTATTTACGTATAAAAAATCAGGAATAGCATAATCATTGGATACATAAATATCCAGCCAACCATCGGCATTATAGTCTGCTATTGCAGCCCCTAATCCGTACGATAAGGCAGCACTTTGAATCCCAGAAAGGGAAGTAATATCCTTAAAAAAGGGCTGACTATTCACTCCATTATCTTGCCTGAATAACCTGACCCCATTAAAAGGATCTTCCGTTTTGAGAATATCAGCGGTTGAAGCTTCATCCAGAACAGGAAGGGACTGCGGATTATGATTTAAGAGAAACATGTCCAGATCCCCATCATTATCATAATCAAAAAAGGAAGCCTGCGTGCTGGTACCAAAACTATTTAATCCATAAACCGCTGCCATTTCCATAAAAGAAACTTCACCTGAAGAAGAAGGCCCTTGATTGACAAACAATTGATTAGCTCTTTTCTCTGGAGAGAGATTTCCCGAATAACAAACATAAATATCGAGCCACCCATCACCATTTATATCCACCATGGTTGTTCCCGTTTTCCATGGGCCTTCCCGACCAGAAACACCAGCGGAAAGGGTAATATCTTGAAATTTCAAATTTCCTTTATTTAAATAAAGCTTATTGCTTTGCATATTACTGGTAAAATAAAGGTCATCGAGACCATCATTATTAACATCGCCAACTGCTACTCCTCCCCCGTTATAAAAATATTCATACATTAATACATTAGTATTTAAACCTTCCTCAATTACATTCTGAAAATCGATACCAGATTCATCTGACGTTATATCGGAGAAAAGTTTATTTTCTTCAACGGCCTGTTTAGCATCCTTAGAGCAATTAGACAGAGAGAAAAAAAGGAGTATAAAAAGGGAAAGCTTATTTTTCATAAGACAAATTCGTTCAATCCTGAAATAAGGTAAATAATGACACAAAATAAAATAAATAGGATAAAAAAAGGGACACAAACGAAGAATCGAATCGTGTCCCTTAAATTATTTCAAAAAGTCAGACTAATCTGAATAATTAATATCCAGGATTTTGAACTAACTTATTATTTCTATTCATTTCATCTCTATGAATAGGCAGATAATACATTTTGTCTAACCAGGCTCTGTTTTCCTTACCCGGATCAATTTCAAAAACTTTATAGGTATAAGAGAAAGCAGATGGATCGAACCGATATGGATTAGGAATAGTCGCCCCAGCTTTTGCTACGCCGGTAATATTGATACCATTTGCTTTTCTTCCCAGTGTAGTTGGAGCAATCATCCAGCGGCGTGTATCGTGGAAACGTTGTTCCTCGAGGTACATTTCAACTCGTTTTTCATTCCTTAATCTTTGTTTTAATGCATCCCCAGTTTCTGTTAAAGCAGGCATGCCTGAGCGGAAACGTACTTTATTTAACCACAATAGAGCTGTAGCATGATCACCAAGCTCAATTAAGCTTTCTGCATAATGGAAAACCATTTCTGTATAGCGCAATACAGGCCATGGAATCTGTTGCCAGGTATTCTGATCAATAATCGCTGGATTTGGGTCTACGAATTTGCGGATATAATAACCGGTGTAACTTCCATTCCAATCCTCAACAGAGCTTTTACGTGTATCTAAACCAAAAATAGTGCTACCATTTTGCAATATATACTGCCCGGTCTGAATTTGATTCGCTGGATCCTTAGATGCAACGTCAGAAGTACGAGGTTTCCATGGAGCACCTTCATAAAGGATAGAAGCGTAAAAACGAGGATCTCTATTTGTATAAGGAGCCGAGGCATGTTCTGTTTTATTCCAGTCAAATTTAGAACCGTCCATCATTTCATAGTCGTCAATCATCAGTTGAACAGGGGTATTTCCCGCCCAGTTATGGTATCCATTAGGACCATTGAACAAACCTTGTCTTCCACCATTTTCTTGCTTGGCATTAATAAAATATCTACCCAGGAGAATTTCCTTTTCCCCTCCGTTTCTTGCCAAAGACGCATTCATGTAATTGGCAGTTCCATCGGCAGCGGACACAGGATTTGTTAAATTCAGTGCATAACCAAATCCAGGTAAATCTAACACAGCTTTCGCGGCATCTCTGGCCTTTTCCCATCGAGCTTTACGGTCTCCACTTACATAACCAACTAACTCAGGTTTTGCGTAACTGCTCAACACGTTAGATTTTGATTTTGCCGTTGGCATATCATGAAGGTCACTTGCTGCATAGATTAGAACGCGTGCTTTCAGGGCAAGAGCCGCAGCTTTCGAAGCACGACCAGCCACCATAGATTTTCCATCGAGCAAAGTAGCTGCTTCATCACAATTTTTTACAATGAAATTGACACATTCCTCCCAGGTATTTCTTGGGGAAAGGAAATCAGAATCATTTAAAGTAAAAGGTTTATCTATGATTGGAACACCTCCATAGTAACGCAATAATTGCTGATAATAATAGGCGCGAAGAAATTTAACTTCTCCCTTAAGCCTGTCAACCAGGGTTGGATTAGTAAATTTTGGTGCTTCCAGATTACTTAGAGCTAAATTACAAGCTCTGATTCTCAAATACATATTTCCCCAGCTTAACGTTCCATTTATCCAGCCTGGATCGGCAGGATTTGAGCGTGATTCGGTTATCGTAGTAATATTTCTACCTGGGTGGGTAAAGATAGTTTCATCGGTTAAAGAAGCGAGCATTTGCTCATCAAAACCACCATTTCCAAAACCTGCATATATTTCAGAAACAAAGGCTTCGGCAAGCGAAGGATCTGTCCAGACTGTTGTTTCACCCAACTGATCTAAGGGTTTTGTATTGACAAAATCGTCATTACACCCCAGAACAAATAGAGATAAAAGACCAAATATGATTTTCTTCATTTTCTTTATTTTTTTAATTTTTAGAATGTAACAGTTAAACCAGCATTAACAATTCTCTGCTGAGGATAATATTGTCCTGTTGAACTACTAGATTCAGGGTCAAAAGTGTTAAAATCACTAATAGTAAATAAATTTAATCCATTGAAATATAATCTCAAACTCGTCATACCTGCTTTTTTAACTAAATTTTCTGGAAGGGTATAACCAATTTCCATATTTTTTAATCTCAGGTAATCTGTGCTTCTGAACCAATAGGTATTATTTGCTGAGAAATACTGGTCACTTCTATTGGCTATCCGAGGATGAACGCTACTTGGATTATCAACCGTCCAGCGGTTAGTATACATTTCAAGGAGGTAATTACCAATATTACCCATTTCACCTGGGCTAACATATTGTTTTGCACCAGCTGAACCCTGAAGAAGGATATTTAAATCAAAACCTTTATAACTTGCAATAACGCTGATGCCCCCTTGGAAAGTAGGGATATTATTAAAATCGGTACGAACCTGATCGTCAGGCGTAATTTTACCATCACCATTATAATCTTTGTATTTCATATCTCCAGGACGCAGGGTATTTACAATAGAGCTATAGCTAATTTTCTCTGCATTAATTTCTGCCTGATCCTTAAATACACCATCGTATATGTAAGCCTGAACCGTGTACATAGGTCTTCCTGTAGTTCTTTGCCATTCAGGAGCACCTGGAGCTTCGTCCCAGAAAATAATTTTATTTTTAGCATAACCCCCGTTTAGACTCACATTAAAGTTGAAGTCACCAACACTCGAGCGATAACCTATAAGGGCATCAAAACCTTTATTTTCTACCTCACCAATATTTTGTGCTGGTAAAGTTAAACCTGTTGATTGAGGAACTGAAGCATTCTTAACCCAAAGGATATTAGTACGTCTGTTATTGAAATAATCAAATTCAAAAGTAACTTTATCATTAAATAAAGCACCTTCTATACCGATGTTGGCATTGGTAGCAATTTCCCAGGTAATATTTGGGTTAGGAATTCTGGCTTCAAATAATGTTTTAGTTTCCACATTCCCTAGTATGTAACTTCTAAAGCCATAAGTAGAAAGATACTGATAAGTAGCAATCTGATCATTACCCATCTGACCCAATGAACCTCTCAGTTTCAAATAATTAATTGCTGGGAGCGACTGCATAAAATTCTCCTGGGAAATAACCCAACCAGCCATTACGCCAGGGAAAAATCCGTATCTGGTTTCTTCAGGGAAAATATCAGATCCATCATAACGCCAAAGAAACTCAAGGAGATATTTTTCTTTATAATTATAAGCCATACGACCGAAATAATTTAGACGAGCTCTTCGAGAAGCAACGCCTCCATTATTTTTTTCTAAATCCCCACCAGCAAAAAGTTGATCTAAGGCTGGAGAAATGAAGTACCGTCTGAATGCATTAAAGTTACTGGCATCGATGGTTTCACGGTTTGAACCTGCAAGTACTGTCACTTTATGATCTCCAAAAGTACGATCATAATTTAATACACCTCCTAATAAAATATTAAGTTGTGTAGTATTTCCGAGCGTAAGTCTGGGCTCAGCAGGTCCTCTTTTAGCGGCTACTAAGTTTGGTGTAACCCCGTCTGCTGCGAAGCCAGTTCCTCTTTCGTAAAGAATCCAGGGTGTTTCCCAGCGTTTATTATTCTGGTTCAATTTATCGATAGCAGCATTTCCCGTAAATACCAGCCCCTTTATGCCTGGAATTTTAATATCTAACTGTCCGTTTGTTTGAATATAATCTCTTTTATCATCATCATATCCTGTTGCATTTGTAGTGATAACTACAGGATTTTCTCCATTCTCAATATCTGGACCTGGACGACCGTCAGGCCAGTAAGCAGGCTGTTGTGGTTTTCCCCTCATCAACATCCTAAAGATAGCACCGGCCCCTTTTGTTGGAAAGAAACGATTTTCCTGACGACCCAGCATACCAATGTTAACGTTGATAAACTCATTGATTTTTGCATCAAGATTCAAACGTAAATCATATTGCTTATATCCTGTTGCTGAATTGATATAATTACCATCCTGATCTTGAAAACCTAAAGAAGCCAGATATTTTAAATTTTCTGTACCACCAGTCATCTGAAGATTATGACGTTGTTGTGGCGACCATCTTTTTAAAGTTTCTGCATACCAGTCTGTATTGGGGTGCGTCCAGGGACTTGATCCATCCTTATATTTTTGGAAATCACTAGGCTGAAAAGGCGCTTTTCTTATCTGTCCATTTGGACGGGTAAAAGATCCTGTCGATTTATAAGCTGCGTTAGCTGCTGCCCACTCACTGGCTGGTAATCCATAAATATCCAGGTCATTTAGCATCTCAGTATATTGAGCTGCATCAGCCAGTTTAGGAAGCTGGGTAGGCTGGGAATAACCCTGATTGAACGAATAGCTCAATTCAGGCTTACTTATCTTTCCCCTTTTTGTGGTAATAAGGATTACCCCATTTGCGGCACGAGCACCATAAATCGCTGCAGATGCATCTTTTAACACCGAGATTTTCTCAATGTCATTTGGATTTAGCCTATCAAGACCACCCGCTCTGGCAGGAATTCCGTCAATAACTATAAGGGCATCGTTGTTATTCAGGGTATTGGAACCGCGGATACGTATACCTGATCCATCGTAACCAGGTTCTCCACTTCTGTTTACTGCTACAACGCCTGCCATTCGACCAGCGATTGAGTTAGATACGTTCATCGCTGGTGATTTCACCAGTTCTGAACCTTTTAAACTGGATACTGCACCCGTAACTGTTTCTTTTTTCTGAATACCGTAGCCTACAACTACTACTTCATCTAAAAGTAACTGATCTTGCTCTAAGATAACGTCCAGTTTGGTGCGACCACCCAAAGCAATTTCCTGTGAGGTAAATCCCGTGTAAGAAAAGACTAATGTAGCATTTGCATCTGGGACAGTCAGGGAATAACTTCCGTCGACCTCTGTAACTGTTCCTTGAACGGTATTCTTTACCAGAATACTAACCCCGATAAGCGGTTCTTTGTCCTTGTCAAGGATAATTCCCGAAACCTTGGTCTGGGCGAATAGGCCCAATGGCAGAAAAAAGGTCAAGATACATACTAGTTGCATGACCCTTTTAATTGGTTTGTTTTTTTCCATTCGTTTTAAGTGTTTTTTTAAATAAAATAATACCACTGGACAAATTAGCAATACTATTTTGAATTTTATATAAACACCTAATTTTAATTTTGTTTTTTTATAAATACCATAATTAAATTCAATATGGGGAAGGACTTACAACCGTCCAGCCCCCATCTACAACAAGGGTTTGACCCGTCAGATGTCTTGTTTTATCTGAGACTAAAAAAAGAGCAGCATTGGCAATATCTTCTACGGTGGCAGGTTTGCCCATTGGTGTAATTCTTGACCAGGTTTCTACATAATCGTCATCTTTCAAGGTTCTTTCCGTTAAGGTAGCTCCAGGTGCCAGACAATTGACATTAATATTAAAACCAGCTATTTCAGCAACTAAATTACGAGCTAGTAATTCAATGGCCGCTTTGGTCATCCCATAAGCACCGAGATTTTTATGGGCTTGATGGGCCGTTACCGAGGAGAGAAAAAGAAGGGTACCACCGGATTTCTGTTCCTTCATAACTGTAGTTGCTTGCTGAGCAAGAAAAAAAGTACCCCTTAAATTGACTGCTAAAACGCGATTAAAATCTGCTTCTGAATAAGTCAGAAAATCTCCAAAAAGGGTGATTCCTGCATTGGCGATAGCTATATCAAGCCTTCCCTGTTCCCTTTTTATTTGCTGTATAAAGGAGGTAATTTGTTTCACTTCACTCACATCGCCAGGTAAGGGAATACAACGACCTTTGTCGGCCTGTAAATTTTCGGCTGCACGTTGTGCCAATGTTTCATCCTGATCATTTAAATAAACCACCACCCCTTCTTGAACCAATTGCTTAGCAATTTGAAGTCCAATGCCTTGACCTGCACCGGTTATAAAGGCCACTTTCCCATGAAAATTATTTGTTGTCATTGGTTAACTGATTTTACCAAATATCACCAATTTCTACTAATAATCTTCCTATTTCTCAAGATTAACATACAAATAATTATCAAATTTTTCTCCAAACTTATGGAACACCGTGGTCTTTCCCACCTACAGGGCACCGCGTAAAATTAATGGCTTTCTAACCTGTTTGGCAGCCCATTTTTCCAGCTCCACCTCTATTTGCCTGAAAAAACGTGTCTTAATAATTGGCATTCAATAATTAATATAAAAAAATTAATTAAATATGTTTCATTGCATAGGTATTATGCTCATATGCTTATCATAAATTGTAACTGAAAAGACTATTTATCCCTAAAACGAATCAGATTATTTATCATTCCCTCAAACAAAAAAATATGAAGAGGAAGAACAGCGAGCCAATATAAACGGCCTAACATGCCGGTAGGTCTGAACGTAGCTGTTTGCTGTAAAAATGATTTTTGGTTGCGTTCTACAATTTTGAACTCGAGCCATGCCTCCCCTGGCAGGATCATTTCCGCGTAAAGAAGCAACCTTTTCCTGGGTTTATCAGCTGCCAGAACCCTCCAAAAATCAAGCGAATCTCCATTATGTATCATACTTGGGTGTGTTCGTCCCCTTCTCAACCCAACACCGCCCCATAATTTATCAATAAATCCTCTAAATTTCCAAAGCCAGTTACCATAATACCAGCCCCTTTCTCCCCCGATAGACCAGATATTTGACAAAACGATATCCTCCAAACCTGTAATTTCTTTTTCTTTAAAATCAGTATTACAGCCAAATTGGGGAACATTCGCATGATCGAGTAAATTATTGTCCATGCCACTGCTTGCCAAAGCGTCTTTCCAGCTGGACACTACACTGTTTTGCTCAATTCTCTCAAAAGCAAGTTCTACGGCTTGTTTATAGGTCATAGGAGTGATGCCTAGTAATCTTTGTAATCTATTATCTTTGGCAATCACTTCAATCTTCATACTATTGACCAGATTAACCGCTAAAGGATAAGAAGTAGAAGTAACAAAATAAAGCCAATAAGAAGAAATTCTTGGGCTCATAACCGGGAGAGTAAAAATATATCGTTTTAAACCCCGGCAGGAAGCAAATTGTAATAACATTTCTTTGTAGGTGAGGACATCGGGACCACCAATATCAAAAACCTGATTAAACGTTTCTTTTTTCATCATTACCCCCTGAAGGAATCGCATAACATCGCGAACCCCAACAGGTTGACATTTGGTCATTAACCATTTAGGTGTAACCATAACAGGTAATTTTTCTACCAGATCTCTTATGATTTCAAAAGAAGCGCTTCCCGACCCTACAATAATCCCTGCGCGAATGACCGTCAACGGAATATTCCCTGAAGAAAGGATAGATTCTACATTTTTGCGGGATTTTAAATGATCTGATAACTGATCCTCATTGGCAATACCCCCTAAATAAACAATTTGCTTTAACCTGGAAGGCTCTACCAACCTCATAAATTGAACAGCGGTTTTTTCTTCCAATAAATCAAAACCCTTAGTTGTTGATTGCATAGAATGAATCAAATAGTAGGCAACATCAAGTTCATTAAAAGGTAATGACGGCAGGGAATCGTTTAAAAAATCAATTTCTAAAAAGGTAATAGCTGGATGATTAAAAGGTTTCTCATCGGGGATTCTATTTCTATCCCGCACACAACATACAACCTCATGACCTTCCTCAAGTAAAAGAGGCAATAATCTCTTCCCAATATAGCCCGTTGTTCCCGTCAATAAAATTTTCATCACTTTAGATTTGTAAGGGAACAAAAAACAAGAAAAAGGGTTTACACTGAACCAAATCCACCTCCACCTGGCGTTTCTAAATGAAAAATAGTACCTGTTTCTATTTTCCTGTTAAAAATACCAGGTAAGACTTCCTTTTTACCGTCAGGAAAAATAAAGGATTGTTCTCCACATTTCCCATTTTCACCTCCAGACATACCATAAGGGGGAATGATTCGATGTTGGCTGATAAAAGTTACTGAGAGAGGCAATAAAAATTGAATTTCTCTAATAATCCCATCCCCTCCATGGTGTTTTCCTAGACCACCAGACCCCTTTCTTATCTCAAATTTTTTCATTCGTACAGGATACCGAAACTCCAGTTCTTCAAGATCCGTTAATCGGGTATTTGTCATGTGCTGATGCACAGCGGAACGTCCGTGATGATTCCCCGTAGCACCGGTGCCACCACCTATCGTTTCATAATAGCCAAATGACTCATTTCCAAACAAGAAATTATTCATGGTACCCTGACTACATGCCGCCAGACCAAAAGCTTTAATCAACGTATCCGTTAACCTCTGGCTTACCTCAGTATTTCCACCTACTACGGCAGGGCATTCGTTTTCATTTTCAGAAAAAAGAGGGTGTAAAAGACTGGTTTCAGGTAAAATGATCTTAATTCCTCTTAAAAGACCCTCATTTAAGGGTAAATCACCCGGACACAACAATCTTAGCACATACAGAATTGTACTATAAACAATAGAAATATTGGCATTTAAATTATGAGGATGGGGACCTTCAGTTCCTCTAAAATCAAAATGAATTAAATCCTTTTCTTTTGAGATTTTCAATTTTATAGCGATTCCGTCGTCCAATAATTCATGCGCAAATAAGGGTTCTTGCACTACCTTATTCAAGACAGGAAATAGTTGTTGATGCGCAAAGTCCTGCACTTTTTCCATGTAAGAATGTACTGTATCCAATCCATATTGATGGGTTAGTTTCCTAAGTGCTTGGACCCCATATTGTAAAGAAGCAATACCAGCATGTATATCTGCTATATTTTCCGATAAACTTCGGGTAGGATATGTTGCATTTTCCAGTTTATGAATGAATTCGTCCCAGAACCATATCCCATTTTTTGCTAAATAAAAGGGAGAAATAACAACTCCTTCCTCAAATAAAAAACGGGCATCGGGTGGCATTGATCCAGGGGTTTTCCCACCTATTTCAGCATGGTGTGCCCGATTAATAACATAACCAATTAATTCTGAATGTTCTGTAAACACACCTTGTATGAGCGTAATATCAGGTAAATGTGAACCACCGAAAGCGGGATGATTAGTAACGATTACATCCCCTTCTTGAAGGGGCATTTTTGCAGTAACCAGTCTGATACAAATTCCTAAGGAACCTAAATGTACAGGAATATGAGGGGCATTGACCAATAAAAAGCCATTGGGATCTACCAAAGCACAACTAAAATCTAATCTTTCTTTTACATTTACCGAAAAGGCGGTCCTTTGTAGTTGAACGCCCATTTCTTCGGCAATACTTTTAAAACGATTGGTGAATAGGGTTAACGCAACAGAGGCAGTTGTTAAAGGATCAACTCCTTTTTCTTTCCCTGTTTTGGTCAAAATTGCCATTCCATTTTTATCTATGCAACATTGCCAGTATTCCTGAATAAATGCAGTTGACGTTGGCATTAGTAAAATAGCTGGTCCATAAAAAGTAGCACCAGCCTCTAAATCATCTCTAAAAAAAACGGGATATGGTACATTCAGATTATTACTTTTTGAAAAATGCTTTTCTTTTGGAAAATAAGCAGTTAATTTTTCATTTACTTTCTCAAATTCTGTATCTATGGTGGTCAACCTGACCATTATTTTTACTAATTCAATGGGTCTGTCTGTGGGAGAATAACCAAAAATCTTTTTGTATTCTTGTTGAAATACCCTTGATACATCTTTAAAAGAAGAAGCCTGAACTTCTAAGGAACTTTCCTGACCAGAAAATCTCAGAAAATAATATATCTGAGGAGCGTCTGTATCTTCTGGAAAAATTCCAGCAAGAAAAAGATCTTTTTCACATCGACTTGTCAATTCTGCCACTACAGAACTTGAAAAAGCATCTGCCAAATCCAGGGGCATTCTAATTTCTCTTTCTGCATATCTTTCAATTTTTGCTTTTCCAATACCAAAAGCACTCAAGATACCTGCATCATAAGGAATAAGAATTTTATTAATGCTCAACAATTCGGCGATAGCGCAAGCATGCAATCCACCTGCACCTCCGAAAGCAAGCAATGGATAATCACTTGGATTAAAGCCCTTAGCTAAAGAAATAGAACGAATCGCATCCGCCATTTTTTCATTTCCAATTCTTTCCAGACCCTTTAAAATTTCAACTGGATTATGTTTTGTTCCATAAAATGCATCTATCTCATTTAAAAGTTTTAGAAACATTTCATTTGCTTTTTCCGGGAAAATGGGAATAGAAAAACAAGAAGCGTCCATTTTTCCCAACAAAATATTGACATCACTTAAAGTTAAAGGTCCACCTGCACCATAACAAGCAGGGCCAGGAAAAGCACCCGCACTTTTAGGTCCTACCTGAAGACCCCCATTTTCAAAATAACAAATAGAGCCGCCCCCAGCGGCGACAGTTTCAATAGCTAAAACGGTACTTTGTAACTCCAGCCCGTCCAGTTTCGTGTTATAGCGATAATCAAAACGGCCGTCATAAATAGCAGTATCTGTACTTGTACCTCCCATATCGAGGGTTAAAGTTTTATTAAAACCCGATTGCTTGGCCAAGGTTGCAGCCCCCACGATTCCTCCTGCAGGGCCACTTAATAAGCTGTCTTTGGGATGAAAAAGCGAGAGAGGGACGAGGGCGCCGTCACTCGTCATAATTTGTAAAGTACTTTCATTACTTCCATTCTGCAGCGTTTTTTCAATATCATTCAAATATGAAATAATTAAAGGATTCAGATAAGCATCGATAAGCGTAGTTTGCATCCTTGGAAGCCATTTTAACGCTAAACTTAAAGAAGAAGAGCGCGAAACATAGGAAAAACCAGCTTCCAGCAGTGCTTTTTCCATTTTCTCTTCGTGTGAAGTATTTTTATAGGCATGAAGAAAAGAAATGGCCACAGAGGAGCAACCTGCATTTTTCAAAACGGAAATAACTTTATTGATTTCTTCATCCGTTAGTTCTGTAAGAACTTGTCCATCAGACATTAATCTTTCTGTAACTTCAACAACCTTTTTAAAAGGAAGCCAGGGATCTGGAATATCCAATTGAAAAAGATGAGGCCTTTGTTGTGTTCCGATAATGGGTAAATCGGCAAAACCTTTGGTTACCAATAAAGCTACATCGGCTCCATTTTTCTCTAATAACGCATTCGTTCCTTTTGTAAATCCCAGCCGTAAATGTGCAGGAGGTAATGGATCCTCATATCTGGAACGGGTAGCCAGACGCATTGCCAAAACGGGCGCCTCTTCGTTAGCAGTAATTTCAAATTCAGTGCCAGCCTCTATTTTATGTGAAAGGTCCTCAAAGAGCGTAATTTCCCCTTTAGCCAGATGGGTATATTTAACCTGATAGACGCCAAAATGGACAAAGGAGGGAAAGCGAAGCTGGTACGATTCAAAAATATCGGCCTTTACCTGCCATTGTTCCTTAATTTTTAATGTTTTACTTCCTGTAACCTCTATCACTCTGCCTCTGAGGACGCTATTGCTTAGCACCTTTAACCTTATTTCATTTCCTATTGGATCTATGGCCAGACAATCTGTAAAAGTTCCACCCGTATCAATCCAGATTTTCCAGTGTTTCATTTGAACAATTGCTAATTAATTTGCTAAAAACAAAGCTAAAAAGATACTACCTATTCTTTACTTTTATTTAGATTGTATATTTACGCAAAAAAGGAGGATGTCTAAACCTACGGATGAAATCATACCTGAAAATGTTTTGCCTTGGTGGGAAAATGCCTGTCAATATGACCTTAACGGGGATATTTATCATGCCGTAAAATTATTTAGGCGAATCATTAAGGAAAATCCAGGTTGGGTACCGCCTTATATCCGGTTAATAAATATTTATCTGCGCAGAGCAGAATGGAAACAAGTATATGCATTTAGTAAAAGAGTCCTCTCTTTAGACGCCAGCCTTAAGTCAATATGGTGGTATTTAGGCGTTTCCGCCGAAATAACAGGAAAATTAACGATTGCAAAAAGGGTTTGGACAAAATTTGGCTTACTCGAAAATATAAAGGTTAAAACCCTTATCTGCTTGAGAATCAATTATGATAATCGATCCGAGTTAATCTGGGCTTTAACCTGTGGACCTGCAAAAGCACAAATAATAAATATTCCCTACCCAACAAGTGGACTATGTCATCAGGATATAGTATATTACCATACCGTTTCCTCTGATTATCAGGTGGTCGGCAAAACAAAACACCCTATTTATAATATACTTAGCAGACAAAAAACATCTTATTTCAATACCTTTTCTTGTATGTTGATGGAAACAGAGGAAAAAGATCTTATAAAACTAGGCGATTTGTGTCAACAGGCAGGTTTGGGTTTTGAAATATGGTCTAACAGCACCAGGGCAATGGAAAAAATTCAGTCATCGGAGAATAAGGAATTTTATTTTATCCGAAATGATTTAAACGAAGGAGAATTTTTGATTAGTATTGCTGCAAGAAGGGAAGATCAGGTTAGAGAACTTTTAAATGCTTGGCAAATCATTACTTTAAAAACTTATACAGATTTTAAAATTCATGAAAACAGGGGAAGCCTTATTTTGTAATTAAAGAAAATGAAACAGATTGTAATTGTCGGAGCGGGGGTATCTGGACTGGTAGCTGCCATAAATTGTGAAGAAGCAGGTTTCAGTCCTATTTTAATTGATGCAGATAAGAACATAGGAGGGAGGACACAGTCCATCGAATATGATAATTTTATCCTCGATAAAGGTTTTCAGGTTTTGTTAACTGAGTATAAATCAGTAAAAAAATATCTCGACTTTAAGTCGTTGGATTTAAAATATTTTCACCCCGGGGCTTTTGTGTTCAGTGCCGACAAAGATTATGAACTTTCTGATCCAATAAGACAATGGTGGAAACTACCTGAAATGATTTTTTCAGGCATTGGAACTTTAAAGGATAAATGGTTGATTTTTAAACTTTCCCAACAATTAAAAAACAAGGAGGAAGAAAGTATTTTTGATGGAAGTTCAGAAACAACGCTTGAGTTTTTAAAGGCTTACGGTTTTAGTGATCGTATCATAAACCTGTTTTTCAAACCCTTTTTCTCCGGTATTTTTTTAGAAGACAATTTGGAGACAGCAGCGTCCATGTTTAAATTTGTTTTTGGGAAATTTAGCAAAGGGAAGGCCGCTATTCCTGAAAAAGGCATTCAGGAAATTCCAGATCAATTATTTAAAAAACTTAAAAATACCACCCTACTATTAAATAAAAAGGTGGAAAAGGTGGAAAATGATGAATTGATTTTTGAAACCGGGGAAAGATTATCTTTTGATAAACTGATTTTAGCAACAGATTACCATTTTATATTGAATAAAGATATTTCAGAAACCAAGTATAATCATCATATTCAATATTATTTCAAAACTGACAGACCTCTTTTGGGTAAAAAAATTGGACTAATAGCTGATCCTGCCGCTGGTATGCTTACAATAGCAGCTATTAGTGAGTTAAAAGGGGGTAAAAAATTTGCCGATGGATACTTGTTATCGGTGACTTTAAAAGCTGAAACTATTAACGATCAGGTTGCAGCGTATAAATTGATCGATGATTTGAGGATGTATTTCAAGATACCAGAATTACCCTTAACTTACTTAGGATTAAATTACATCAGAAGGGCTTTACCTATTTGTTCAAAACAATATTTTAACAGGCCCTTAGCTGATTTTATTTACAGAAAAAATATATTCCTTGCTGGGGATTACCTGTTAAACCCCTCTCTAGACGCTGCCATGCGAAGTGGTGAAATAGCCGTCCAAGCATTATTATCTCAAGAATAATAGTTTTACTGTGATTAATTCACTTTAATATTGAACATTACTTAATTTTATGGATTTAGTTATTCAATTAATTTTTTAATTAATGATTGTTTTTTCATTTATAAACTTATAAGTATGAAATTTATGCGTTTTACACTCACAGGATTTATGCTTCTTGTAACCATGGCTTTGACTGCTCAAACCATGGTCAAAGGCGTAGTCACTTCTGCTGAAGACGGAGAACCCTTAATTGGTGTTACCGTTTTAGTCAAAGGGACTAGTTCTGGAACGGCTACTGATTTGGATGGTAAATTCGAATTAATGGCTAATCCCTCAAAAGATGTCTTAACTTTTAGCTACACAGGGTTTACTGCAAAGGATGTAACTCTAAATGGTCAGACCATGCTGGAAGTTACCTTGGACGTTTCAGCAGCTTTGCTCGATGAGGTAATTGTAACTGCTTTTGGTGAGTCAACCAGAGAGAAGTTTACAGGATCGGCAGCTACAGTTGGTGCTGAACAAATTGCACGTCGTCCCATTACAAACGTTAGTCAAGCAATTGCAGGTTCTGGACCCGGTATTCAGGCAACTATTGGTGGCGGTCAACCAGGTTCAACTCCTGCTATCAGAATCAGAGGATTTGGATCTATATCAGGATCAAATGCTCCGCTTTATGTAGTTGACGGAATTCCTTACGATGCCAGCATTGCCAATCTTAATCCTGATGATATTGAAAATATTACGGTACTTAAAGATGCTGCTTCTACCTCTTTATATGGTTCCAGAGCTGCCAACGGGGTCATCATGGTTACCACAAAAAAAGGAGCCAAAGGAAATGGTAAAGTGAACATAAAGTATACAAGAGGTACTTCACAACGTGGATTACCCGAGTATGACCGCTTGGACGCAGCCCAATATTATCCGTTTATGTGGGAATCCTACAGAAATAGTTTAATGTCAAGAGTGGCAAGTCCCCTTACTTTAGCAGCTGCAAGTGCAAATGCTTCACAAAATATCGTAAGCTTATTGGGATATAATGCATACAATGTTCCTGCAGGTGAATTAGTTAGCACAGATGGAAAATTAAATCCTGCTGCTCAATTAGTCTATAAAGCAGAAGATTTAGACTGGGCGGCTCCTTTAATTAGAGAAGGAGTACGTAATGAATTAAATGCCAACTTTAGTGGTGGAGATAACAATTCAAACTATTTTGCTTCTTTTGGCTATCTGGAAGATAAAGGATTCTTGATTCGTTCTGATTATAAGCGTTATAATGCACGTTTACAGTATAATAACAAAATCAAGTCTTGGTTATCTACCGGCTTAAATATGGCATATACCAATACCTTTTCAAATCAGGCAGATGCCGATGGAAATACTTCATTTGTTAATCCATTTTTCTTTTCAAGAGGTATGGGACCCATTTATCCTGTTTATGCTTATGATCCCAAAAACCCTGGACAGTACTTGTTAGATGCTAATGGAGAACGTCAGTATGATTTTGGAAATATGAATGCATTAGGTCTTCCAAATCGTCCACAATATGGAGGAAGACACGCAGTGGCCGAAACAGAGTTGAACCAAAACTTTTTCCGTAGAAACTTATTTAGCGGTCGTACTTACGGTGAAGTTAGTTTCTTAAAAGACTTTAAATTTAGAGTCAATATAGGCGCTGATTACACAAACGTAAATAGTAATACCTATGGTAACCCAATCATTGGTGACGGTGCACCTGCGGGTAGAGCAACTGTTGAAATTTCGAATCAGCTGACTTTGAATATCAACCAGCAATTGACTTACAGAAAACAATTTGGCTCACATAATATAGATTTCCTTTTAGGACATGAAAATTATGATTACCGCGATAACTTTTTGACAGGATCTCGTTCACAACAGATTTTGGATGGAAATATTGAATTAGTTAACTTTACAACGACTACAAATCTAAATTCTGGTGCTGATTTTAATCGCCAGGAAGGTTATTTTTCTCGCTTAAATTATGACTATAATAATAAATATTTCTTAACATTTTCTGCAAGAAGAGATGGAAGCAGCCGTTTTTATCAGGATGTACGCTGGGGTAATTTCTTTGGAGCAAGTGCAGCCTGGCAATTACACAGTGAAAATTTCCTAAAGGATTCTAAGATTATTAATAATCTTAAATTGAGAGCTTCTTACGGACAAACGGGTAATAACGCTGGAATTGGATTTTACGCATGGCAACCCCTCTATAACCTAGGATGGAACAACGCAGGTGAAGCGGGTATTATCCAAGGTAGTCTTGGAAATACAGCTTTAAGCTGGGAATCAAATAATCAATTTGATGCAGCATTAGAATTTGGAATATTGAAAAATAGAATTTCTGGTGTCATTGAATATTTCAATCGTGAATCTGATGATTTATTATTTGCCGTTCCACTTCCTCTTTCTACAGGTGTGGCTTCTCAAACCAGAAATATCGGTGCCATGTTCAATCGTGGCATTGAGCTACAAATAGACTTAGTTCCTATAAAAACTAAAGATTTTACCTGGACATTTAGCATTAATGCCACAACTTATAAAAATGAAATTACCAGAATGCCTGAAAGTAACCCTGAAATTATTTCAGGAACTAAAAAGCTAAAAGTAGGTAGTTCATTATATGATTATTGGTTAAGAGAGTGGTACGGGGTAAACCCAGCAAATGGTGATGCAGAATATCGTGCTGCTAACTTTGTAGCCTCCAACTCAAGAATTACAGAAAGTGGCGATACTGTTACCAACAGCTTAAATAATGCACGTTTCCGTTACAATGGTTCCGCTATTCCTGATTTCACGGGTGGAATTACCAATACCATTGATTATAAAGGATTCTCATTGTCTGTTTTATTTATTTATCAGATAGGCGGTTATATCTATGATGCTAATTATCAGGGATTAATGTCTTCTGCAGGTTACGGTGCCTCTAAGCATGTGGACATCTTAAACCGCTGGCAAAAAGCTGGAGATATCACCAATGTACCGCGCGCAGATTTAGGTCGGGCTGTCGATTTCACAGGTTCTTCTGATTATTGGTTAATCGACGGTACTTCCTTAAACCTAAGAAATATATCGTTAAGCTATAGCTTCCCCTCCAGTTTCTTAAAAAAGGCGAAAATTCAAGGCATGCAGATTTTCATGAATGCAGAGAATCTTGCACTTTGGAATAAACGCAAAGGAATGGATGGATTAGGCGACTTTAGCGGTGTAACAGGTAACACCTATTCCTTCTACCGCAATTTTGTAGGCGGATTAAACTTAACCTTCTAAAAAATTGAGACATGTTAAATAATAAAATATTATTTCTTTCCCTTGTATTTATAGGTCTCTTTTCAAATGCTTGCGAAAAAGACTATTTAAATACTACCCCAACCGGTAGCGTGGATGCAGGTTCTGCTTTTGCAACTACTAAAAATGCAACTGCCGCTATCAATGGAATTTATCGTGGATTCATCGTTCGTTACCAAGGCTCTCAGGGATATTTTGGTTACCCTGCCTTAATGTTGATTAATGATATCCTTGCAGAAGATCTTGTTTTTTCAAATGCTTCGAATGGATGGCATTTCAATGAACAAAGATGGCTTTCTCATAGAAGTGATGTAGGTACCTTATCTATTATGCCTTATGAAATGTACTATCGTTTAATTGGAAATGCCAACGTAGCTATAGCGAATATAGATAATGCAGTGGGAACTCCGGCAGAAAAAAATCAGATTAAAGGAGAAGCCCTTGCTATTCGTGCATTCTCCTATTTTAACTTGGTTCAATACTACGGTAAAAGATATGATGCTTCAAAAAAACCAAATAGCACACCTGGAGTTTCTTTAGTTTTAGAACCTACAAAAGAAGGAGTAGCACGCGCAAGTGTTGAAGAATGCTACGCTCAAATAAATAAAGATTTGGATGAGGCTGGTAAATTATTGACTACTGCACGTGCTGCTAAATCTCATTTTAATAAAAATGTAGTTCGTGGCATGCAGGCGAGGGTTGCTCTGGTTCAACAAAACTGGTCGGCTGCGGCAGCTTTTGCCGCTGAAGCGAGAGTTGGAGGCGGTTCCTTAATGTCTATTGCTCAATATCAAGACGGATTTGCTGATATTTCTAATCCGGAATGGATGTGGGGCTTTGACCACTTAGAAGATCAATCAGAATATTTTGGTGCATTTCACTCTTATATTTCCAGCAATTATAACTCAAGTGTCAATCGCCAAACGCCTAAAACCATTAATAAATTAATTTATGACCGAATTCCTGATACAGATGTTCGTTCAAAAATGTGGGTGAAGGCACCAACTGCTGCCAATTCAATTGTTCCTCCAGGTGGTGTAAGAGCACCCTATATCGTTCAAAAATTCCGTTTACCGGGTGTACCAAGTACCAGCGCAATGGGTGATGTTCCTTATATGCGCATTGCTGAAATGTTCCTCATCGAAGCGGAAGCTAAAGCGCGTGGCGGTGATAATGCTGGTGCTGCAAAAGCATTATTCGATTTGGTTAAACAGAGAGATCCGGCTTATGTAACTTCAACAAAGACAGGAGATGCACTTATCGAAGAGATTATGTTCCACAGAAGAATAGAACTTTGGGGTGAAGGTCATCGC
The DNA here is from genome assembly GCA_041159865.1 of Bacteroidota bacterium. Classification (GTDB taxonomy): domain Bacteria; phylum Bacteroidota; class Bacteroidia; order Chitinophagales; family Saprospiraceae; genus BJGN01. The sequence continues at coordinate 9,248 of JBEAXK010000104.1, read as the reverse complement.
TTCCTTGATTTGAAGCGTTTGAATCAACCTTTAAACAGAAATGGTATAGGTCATAACGCAGCTGTAGCAGTTATTTTTGATGTACCTGCAGGTGATCCCCGCTGGGAGTTTCTAATTCCAAGACGTGAATTAGATGCTAATAAACTATCTGTACAGAATCCTTTATAAATTGATAATAATTTGACAAAAACGCCGGATCATTTCAAAATGGTTCGGCGTTTTTTTTATTTTCTCATTCCAATAATGACGCCAAATCTACCTGTCGTTCCCTTTTCATGCCTATGCGAAAAATATAAATGATTATCCTTAACCGTACAAAATGGTGATACGGAAATATGATTTTCTGATAAACCTGAGTGAATCAGTTCTTTGATGTTGCAAAGTTTAAGATCAATAAAATATTTGCCTTTTAATTCGTCAAAAACATAAAATTCCTGTTTAAAATGCTGGGCAACATCTTCATCTACTTCAAAGAAAGGCTGACTGATACAGGTGCCAACATAGGCAAAACAATCGGAAGGATTCGTTTTGTAATACTCATTCATTTTTTCTAAAGTCTTCTGAACAATAGCGTTCGCTGTTCCTCTCCAACCAGCATGAATAGCAGCTACAGCTTCGTTTAAAGGATCAAAAAGAAGGATTGGGGTACAATCAGCAACCAGTATTTGTAAAAAAATATTTTTTTTATTTGTGACCAAAGCATCAAATCCTTCGTAATACCCTGGTTTTAAAACATTTAAAACTTCATTTCCATGACATTGAAAGGAACTGGCAATTTGAGTCTCATCAATTTTAATATCCTGATATAAAATTTCCTTATTCTGTTGAACATGATCCTTTTGGTCATTGGTGAATGCACCTAAATTTAAACTGTTATAAGGATAGGCTGATACCCCACCAAGCCTGGTACTTTCCAATGCCAGTAATTTGTCCTGAAAAGAAAATATTTCTATGGCTTGATATCTCATAATTTCATCTATTGGAGCAAAAATAATACCTTTATTAAGAGATTTTTTTAATTCTTAACATTTAGTTTACAATTAATCCTTAGATTTCGGATATTTTAAAATACTCGTATATAATTATTTATTATGGATGTCTATATTATATTGGTGATTTTATTAATGGTACTTGCTTTCGCCGATTTAGTAGTAGGTGTAAGTAATGACGCCGTTAATTTTCTAAATTCAGCTATTGGTTCTAAAGTAGCTTCGCGAAAGAACATCATGATAATCGCCAGTTTTGGTATTTTAATAGGTGCTTTATTTGCAGGTGGTATGATGGAAGTGGCAAGAAAAGGGATTTTTAATCCTCAAATGTTTAATTTCCATGAAGTTATGATTATTTTTCTTGCTGTCATGTTCGCTGATATCATCCTGCTTGATATATTTAATACTTTTGGACTTCCCACCTCCACTACGGTAAGTATTGTATTTGAATTATTGGGAGCTGCCATGATAGCTGCCGTAATAAAGCTTTCAACAAATGGCGAAAATGCAAATGAAATATTGAACTATATTAACTCAAGTAGTGCCCTGACTATTATTTCAGGTATTTTTATTTCTGTTGGTGTTGCCTTTATTTTTGGCTTGGTTATTATGTATTTAGTACGATTATACTTTACGTTCAATCCAACAACTCAAACTCAACATCAAGGTATCATCTGGGGTGCTTTATCCCTAAGTGGTATCACCTATTTTTTGCTATTCAAGGGACTTGAGGGTGCTATTTTTATTCCTTCCTCTTTTGTATCATGGACAAAGGAAAATACAACAGAGATGTTTGGAATTAGTATACTTCTTTGGGGTGTTATATTATTTACTCTTGCCAAATTTGCCAAATTTCCTATTCTAAAAATCGTTGTTCTGGCAGGAACTTTTGCTTTGGCAATGGCCTTCGCGAGTAATGATTTAGTCAATTTTATTGGAGTTTCCGTAGCTGGATTTGAAGCTTATGAAACCTGGAAGTCGAGTGGAGTGGATGCAGACAGCCTTTTGATGGTTTCTCTCTCAAAAGCATATCCAGCTCCAACTTATATGCTTGTTATTGCTGGCATTGTAATGATTGTTACCCTTTGGTTTTCTAAAAAAGCGAGAACTGTTACCGAAACAGAAGTGAGTTTAGGCAGACAATCAGAAGGGTTAGAACGATTTTCCTCTAATCGGTTTGCGCGTGGTTTAGTACGGTTAACCTGGAAGCCGATGAAAAAAGATAGCCATCAAAATACCTCAGGTTTTAAAAAATGGATAGATGGCCGTTTTGCTCCCTTTAAACCAAAGGGGTCAGATCATCAAATTGAAAATCCACCCGCTTTTGACTTAGTTCGTGCATCTGTAAACCTATCCGTTTCAAGTTCATTGATTGCCTTTGCTACTTCTCTAAAACTACCTCTTTCAACGACTTTCGTTACCTTTATGGTTGCTATGGCGACGTCATTAAGTGACAGAGCGTGGGGAAGAGATAGTGCCGTTTTTAGAGTAAGTGGTGTATTAAGCGTCATTTTAGGATGGCTATTGACTGCCTTTATCGCCTTTAGTGTTTCTGGTCTTTTTGCTTTCATTATGTTTGAATTTGATATGTATGGGGTAGGATTTTTGGTTTTGTTTACCATATTATTCATCGCTTTTACTATTCGATTACATAATAAAAAAGAAAAATCAAATACAAAAATTCTGGAATCTACCATGAAAACGGAGATTATTCCAGCAAGGCAAATCATCAATAGTACCTCTGATAGTCTCGCTGATAGTCTGGATGCAGTAGCAGAGGGATTTGTCGCGGCCATTGAGGGATTATTAACAGAAGACCGAAAAAAATTAAGAGAAGCTTTAAAAGCCATGGAACGGCTTGAAAAAAGTAATGAGGAATTTAAATACACCTTTTATAATTCTATCAGGCGTATCCAGGAAGAATTGTCTGAAGGTAGCCGCCTTTATCTAATGGCTTATGATATTGAACAAGATCTCGTTCAATCTGCAGTTTTTGTAACTGAAACAGCCAGAAAGCACGTAGAAGATATGCTAGGTGCGCTAGATGAAGATCAAGCCCAGAATATCCGTAAAATTAGTCAGGATCTTAACTTATTTTTTAAGGATTGTTCCCAAATTACCCGAAATAGAAATTATTTACAGTACGATGAAATAAAGGGAAGGAAAAAAATCCTTTTAGAGGAAATAGAAAATTTAATTTCCCGTCAGGCAAAAGGAATTAAAAACGAAACCTATAGCGCCAGAAATAGTATCCTGGTATTCAATATTTTACTTGAAACTAAAGACTTGATTTCCATTTCTGCCCGTTTGGTTAAAATGTATTGTCGTTTGGAAAAAAATTATCCGCAGATGGATTCTCTTTTTGTTATCACTTCAGAAGACTAATTTCTTTGAAATGAGAGAATCGGTAACAAATCAGCTTTTTGATTTAACTCACACACTTTTCTCTTCTTTCTTTCAAGAAAAGCCCTGGGAAATTTTAACCTTGCTAGAACATCAATTTGATGCTTTTATCGCGGAAATTAACACTAGCTATACAGAGTGGAAGCCAGGCATCTGGATATCTGATAATGTGTCTATTGCTCCGACTGCTTTTATCGAAGGACCTGCCATTATTGGGCCGAATACTGAAATTCGGCATGGTGCTTTTATAAGAAAAAATGTCATTATTGGAAATGGATGTGTCATAGGAAATTCCTCGGAAGTAAAAAATGCACTCCTCTTCGATGGGGTGCAAATTCCCCATTTCAATTATGTAGGTGATTCCATTATTGGATATAAAGCACATCTGGGTGCAGGGGCTATACTTTCAAATTTTAGATTTGATGGAAAAGAAATTTCTATTAGAATAGAAAATACAAAATATCGGACTGGCAGAAATAAACTTGGCTCTATCATTGGTGATCAGGTTGAAATTGGTGCTAACTGCGTTATTCTTCCAGGTTCTCTTATTGGGAAAGGCACCCAGATATATCCACTCGTTAATACAGGCGGTTACATCCCTGCTCATTCAACGATCAAAAAATCTATTTTCACATCATAAGGGTACCAATTTGGTTAACCTAAAAATATACATCTACTCAAAATGATGGTATTACTCATCTTGCCAACGTTCAAAATCTGAATAATATACTTCCACTGATGGGTAAAATATTTTATTCGAGGGTAACACCCATTTGTTCAAATTGAGCTGCAGCATGGAGAAAATGGGCACATATCCAAAAGACTGTCCATTTTTCTGAATACCCACCTCGTAATTTCATGACATCGCTCATGTCACCATGTTGCGCAAAATTCGTTTCTTGAAACTGCTCTCCCTGAGAACCCGACGGATCAATCATTTGACCACAACTCAGAAACATTGTTTTGGCTAATTTTTTTAAATTCTCATCCTTCAAATAATCACCCATTTTATACACAGAAGGAGCAAAAACGACACCATAAACATCAAGATGTTGGTTTTGAGCGGAGACTCCCGTCCAGCCTCTTGTTCTAAAGCGGTGGTCTGCTAACCTGCCAGATGGAAGAGGTATATCCCAGACAACGGTGTAGCTTAATGTTACATCACAGGCATGTTTCGCCCATTTTAAATATTTTGAATCTTGCGTAAATTCAAAGGCTGCTAAAAATCCCTGAAAAGCACCCCATGCTCCTTCTTTATCCTCACAAGTAGCATCTAAAGTACCTCCCCAGTAGGGTTCAACCATATTCAGGTGTCTGTCAGCATAATAATCAGCGGCTTTTAAGGCAGCTTTACTATATTTTTCATTCTTAAAAAGGGTTGATGCCGTTAAAAGTGGTGCTATAAAAAAAGCTTCGGCAGTATTTACAGGCTTCCAGGAAGACTGTAAAATTTTAGCAGAAAAAATATCTGCTGCCTTTTGAAGGAAATCCTCCCATTTATTCGTTTTTAAATCCTTATTGTTCCTTCCTTCTAACACGGCTAATGCCAAAGAATTCATAGTTTGCCCTTGAGAAACGGGGTCTTTACCTCCCCATTTTCCTTTTTTGACATCATAAATAACACAAAATCCATTTGAATCTAATGGAGAGGTACAAATGTGGTCCAGTGAAGTTTGAACCATCTTATGAAAGGATTGGTCAAGATCATATTTTCCTAATTTCTGTAGGGCATATCCTGGCGCTTCTCCTTGTCCTGCCCACCCAAGGACAATCTGGGGATTTCTATTATCAGGATACATATTAAAACCTGCGTATTCTTTTTGTTGTATCCATCGGGATCTGGCAAATTTAATTTTCTGAGATATGATGTCCTCATATGTCGGTAAATCGTCCGTAAAAAAAGGTTTAAACAATTGGATAGATGTTTCTAAAGGCTGTTGAAAACCCGTTCCTGATTCAGTAACAGAGTAAGACTGTAGATAAAATGTTTTTTCTATAATTGTTCCTGGTGTCACCTTAATGTAGGTATTTTCGTAAGGAAGTCCCTTCTCTTGCAGCGCCTTAACCACATTTCTTTTCCCGTTATACCCAACAGGACCACTTAAAAGAGTCAAATCTGTCTCATTTTTTCTGGAAATTAATCCCATTGACCACCACTGATCAAAATGATTTCCCCTGTAAACAGGACTGGGCACTGAATGTAAAGCAGCACCCCATAATACTTCTTTTTCCTCCCATTCTAAGCTACTAAAGGGCATTGGGAAGCGATGTTCCTCAAATAATGCCTCTTCATTACCAGTACCTTCAAACCAGGGAACATTATTTTCTCCATTCTTTTTACCCGACGGATTTCCATAATATAAAATCCCAGGTAAGAAAGGTTTGCCATTTCCCGTAGGAGTAACCCAGCGAATTGCAAGGGTTACCGAATCAAGCGTTTGTTTTCCCTGCCACTCAAAACGGCGAATTCCTTTAATTTTACCTAATTCTTCCAAATAACTGTCTTTTAATAGAAATACCCCCTCTGGTAAGGTTAATTTACCCAGAACCATTGTCCATTTACCGTCTTTATAAACGGTGTCTGGTTGAATATGATGCCAGTTGGAAGGCCAGTCATTTTCCCAGGAAGTAGCTACAGACCAAAGCCCCTCTTTAGGAGAAACTAGATTTATATTTCCACCATTAGAAATACCAATCTGGATTTGCTTATTTTCATGGATAATGGAAATTTTTTGGCCATAATTAGTTAAACAGCCAAAAATCAGACTTAAAAAAATTATCCATTGGGGCATATAAAGCCTTTGAGTCATCTTACTTATTATTTGAAGGTACATTGTTAAATAAAAGTAATAAATTTAGTTCATAATGACTTTAAAACAGTAAAATCCATGTTAATCCTTTTATTAAGCAGCCTTTTAGGTCCTTTAAACGACACAGTATCAACGGCCACTCTCCATCTGACAACAATGGACCAACAATATTTATTGGCACCGAAAGTCATACTTGCTTCAGAAAAAACACCAGAAAGCGATCAGATTATACATATTAATCCACTAAAAACCTATCAGGAAATGGATGGTTTTGGATTTACGCTAACAGGAGGAAGCGCTATGCATTTATCCAAAATGGAAAAAGTTTCCAGGCAAAAATTACTAAAGGAATTGTTTGGAACAGGACCAGGCGAGATTGGAATCAGTTATCTTCGATTGAGTATAGGCGCCTCCGATTTGGATGAATATCCCTGGTCATACAATGATTTACCCAAAGGAAAAGAAGATTTAACACTAAAAAATTTCTCTTTAGGATATGATACTTTGTATCTTCTACCCATTTTAAAAGAGATATTGGCTATTTCTCCCCAAATTCAATTTATGGGTTCTCCCTGGTCACCTCCCACTTGGATGAAAGATAATAAAGATACCAGAGGAGGGAGTTTATTGACCAAATACTATGATGTATATGCCAGGTATTTAGTTAAATACATACAATCGATGAACTTTCACGGAATAAATATTTCGGCATTAACCATTCAAAATGAGCCCTTACACCCTGGAAATAATCCAAGTCTCTTGATGCTTCCTGAGGAACAAAAAATATTTATTAAAAAGTACCTGGGGCCCAGTTTCGAAAAAAATAATTTAAAGACGAAAATAATTATTTACGATCATAATGCGAATAGGCCAGATTATCCCATTACTATTTTAGATGATCCTGAAGCAGCAAAATATATCGACGGTTCAGCTTTTCATTTGTATGAAGGAGAAATTAGTGCATTATCAAAAGTACATGACGCTCACCCGTCTAAAAACCTTTATTTTACTGAACAATGGATTGGTGGACCTGGAAATTTTGCAGGTGATTTCACCTGGCATTTGAAAAATCTTGTCATTGGAGGACCAAAAAACTGGGCAAAAACAGTACTTCAATGGAATCTGACTTCTAATGTTGATTACACCCCTCATACAGACAGAGGTGGATGTACAAAATGCTTAGGAGCTGTTACCATTGAGGGAAATAAGGTGACTAAAAATCCAGCCTATTATATCATTGGCCAAATTGCACCCTTTGTAAAACCTGGCTTTAAACGCATTGAAAGTAACGAAATTAATGGTATTAATCAGGTTTCCTTTGCAAATGAAGCCGGAAATACTGTTATCATTATGCAAAATATTTCTTCAGGTTACAAAATATTTTATGTAAAACATAAGGATAAGAATTTTCCTGTCGCACTTGAGGCTGGGGCAACAGCAACCCTTACTTTTAATTAAAAAGGAGCTATAAATCTCTTGATATTGCAACAACCAGAGTAGTAACTTAAAAGGCAATAAATCAAACAGATTTCTACTGATTAATCAAATAAAGGATAAATCACAGAACTTTTTTGATGGCTTCGAGGCAACGATTAATATTTTCTTTATTTGCACCGTATCCCATGAGCCCAATCCGCCATATTTTACCACTTAACGCACCTAATCCAGCGCCGACTTCCAATTGATGCTCTAAAAGTAGTTTTTTTCTAAGATTTGCTTCGTTTTCGATTCCAGGAGGAAGAAGGACGGCATTTAGCTGAGGAAGTCGGAATGGTTCATCCACCAAAAAAGTGAAGCCTAAATTTTGTAAACCATCCAATAAAAGAAGGTGCATTTCCCTGTGTCTGTTCCAGGCATTTTCTAATCCTTCAATACAGAGTAAACGCAATGCTTCGTGTAAGGCATATAAACTATTTATGGGAGCCGTATGATGATAAGCACGCTGACCTGCCTGTAAACCATCTTCCCAATAAGCCATCACCAGATTTAAATCTAAAAACCAGCTTTGAACCTTAGATTTTCTGTTTTTAATTTTTTCAGCGGCACGGGGACTAAAGGCAACTGGAGACAATCCGGGAATGCATGAGAGACATTTTTGGCTTCCAGAATAAATGGCATCAGCAGCCCATTCTTCAGCAAAGAGGGGAATACCACCTAAACCCGTAACGGAATCAACGATAGAAAGACATCCATATTTTGATGCTATGCTGCATAACAAAGCTGCATCACTTGCCGCACCTGTCGATGTTTCAGCATGAACAAAAGCGACCATTTTTGAATCAGGATGTACTTTCAAAGTCTCCTCTAAACTATTCGGATCAACAGGCTTACCCCATTCTTGTTCGATAACGACTGGAATTCCACCACAACGAAGCACATTTTCAAGCATTCTGCCACCAAAAACACCATTTTTGCAAACAATTACCTTTTCTCCAGGTTCGACCAAATTTACAAAGGCAGTTTCCATACCAGCAGAACCTGGTGCGGAAACAATAAAGGTCAGCGGATAGGAAGTTTGGAATGCATATTGAGTCATTTGTTTCAACTCATCCATCATAGAAATAAACTGAGGATCTAAATGACCTAATGTTGGTTTGGCAAGAGATTGAAGAACGGATGGATAAATAGGTGAGGGACCCGGACCCATTAATAATCTTTCAGCAGGTTCGAATATTGGAAAAACGGGAACTTTTATGAAAGTGGAAGTAACCATAATTTTTAGTGAAAGATAATAAAATTTTTGGTAATTGGTGCTTAGGGTGTGGTGGTTCTCTGGCGGTTACGTGTTTCTCGACAACTTTCGGGGTAATTAGTGATTGGTGATTGGTGCTTAGGGTGGTGGTTCTCTGGCGGTTTACTGTTGCTCGGCAGCTTTTTGGGTGATTGGTGATTGGTAATTGGTGCTTAGGGTGGTGGTTGTCTGGCGGTTTACTGTTTCTCGGCAGCTTTTTGGGTGATTGGTGATTGGTTATTGGTGATTAGTGATTGGGGTGTGGTGGTTCTCTGGCGGTTACGTGTTTCTCGACAACTTTCGGGGTAATTAGTG
>JBEAXK010000067.1:0-7305 GCA_041159865.1 Bacteroidota bacterium | reverse complement strand
TCTAAAGTTCTGTAATAGCGATCAATAATCTTTTTTTCAACCACACTATGTCCGCCTTTTTTAATTCGATTTTGAACTCTGGAAATATTTATAGCATGATTGTCAACACAAATGAAATATAAATAAGCGTTATATCCATTCTGTATTAAATACTTAATTTCTTCCACCTTAGAAAAATGACTCATAACTGTTTCATAACTAAATGACTTTTTGGACAAAGTCATAAGGTATCTAATAAATAATGCAATAAAAGCACCTTCATAACTGTGGGTTGAGATTGATTTATCAACAATAAAATTATCTTTAACAAAAATATCAATGATATGACCTTCTTTAGCTGTTTTATTAAGTAAACTAATAGCATCTGTTGAATTTTTAAAATTATCTAAATCATTTTGACTCGCAAATAATCCTACTTCCTCCAAATTAAAAAAACCAGATTCAAATAGTTTTTTTTCTATAAAATCAGCATTAACAAAAAATCCTGTCTGATAAATTTTAGAAAACTCGACAAAAAGTGTACTTTTTCCAGAACCATTAGGTCCTGCAAAAATTCTGACTTTCTTTTTATTTTGCATGTAAAATCATACCTTTTTCAATTTTATATGGCAATTCCTGGGGGACCAAAGTATCATTAACTATCGAAATATTCCCTTGTGCGTCTTCTTCAAGAATCACTCCATCCTTCATGTAGGTAATAGTTAACCCCAGAACCTTAGATTCGCTAACCGCTCTTTTAGACGAGTTGCGAGCAGCTTTAATCAAAGTTCTTGTTTGCTTAACATCTTTTCTGAACACTACTTTTTTCATACTAATTTATTTATTACAAATATATACAAAATTAAAGTGAATGCAATATACATACCTCCTGCTTAATCCTCGAAATCCGTGATTCAGAAACATGGATGGAGGGAAACATTACATGGGAGTGGTTACATAGTCTGCTTGTGCCAGATTGCGTTCGGTTTTGTTGAAAACAAGGCCTACTGCATGTAACGATATCCCCTCTATATTCCTGTATTTTTCTGCATATTTCCTTTGAACAATCTGCTTGAGCGCTACATTATTTCCCTCAGGCAAGGTTGTCCACCACCTTTATTTCCATCACATTACGCTAGGGTATGATAGCAAATAGACACTTTATAGTGTCAATCAAAGATGGCACATTACCCATGGCCTAGTCCCTCTTAATTTGAAGATGAAAAACCAGTTTTACGTTTAAAAACCTATTAATCCTTTAAGATATTGGTTAAAAAAGGCTCTTTTTAACTCCCTGTTTGGGAATTTTAATTTAAATACCTTCTCTTGGTCAACAGTGGCCGTATCTCTAATGGCCAGATACCCACTTTGAAAAAGAAGAGATATGGGATCAATATTGTCAATATCAAAAGCATCTAAAATCTCAGGTGTAACCTTAATATTCTCAAAATCGGGTGCAAAATATTTAATTTTGATTAGTAGTCCAATGTGGTATGTTAGAGTGCCCGTCTCAAACCAGTAATTTTGAAACATGAATCTTTTGTTTAAAAATGAAAGAATATCGTATGGATTGTAAACATATTCCGAACCTGCCCAGTTAAAACCATAATACCATTCTTTTACTTTTTCCAGGTCACAGCCGGCAAAATATTCCCTGAAATAATGTTGAAGTTCCTTTTCTGTAAAACCAAAAACAGATGAATAGGTTTGGCTAATGGTAATATCATTAAGATGGTTCAAATCACTACAATTGCGCCCTTTTAAAAATTTTGTCACGCCTGTCATAAATATGAATTGTAGATTGGCATCCTGGCTTTTAAAAACAGAAAAAAGATTATTCAATCCAAATAACAACTCTTTTGCCGTTGATAAATTACCAATATTGTCTAATATAGGTTTTTCATAATCGTCAACCAAAACCACTACTCTTTGTCCATATTTCTCTCTTGCACCTTTTATTATTTCAGCTAATCTGCCACTAATACTTTTATTTACGGTAGTAATACCAAGATTTTCCTCATTAAACAAAAGGATTTCATGAATTTTTTCATCTAAATCTTTTCCGCTTTTCAGCATACCTTCTGCAAAATCAAATTTGATAACTGGATATTTCTTAGTCCAGTCCCATTTGTCGTAAATATACAGACCCTCAAACAACTTCTCTGATTACCCTCAAAAATCTCTTTTAATGTGTCCACAAACAGACTCTTACCAAATCGGCGAGGACGGGATAGGAAGAATCTACCAGGCTGTTTTATTAGATGGTAAGCATATTCTGTCTTATCAAAATAAATGCCATTCGATTCCAATAAAAGGCTCAATGTGCTAATCCCTATGGGAAGATTTTTTAGGTTCATATATTTTGTATTTCCTTAAAGATACAACTTTAATATAGAATCTAAGAAATGTTGACTGACAGGGGTAAGACGCGATGCATCGCATCTCTACGGATATATAACGAAGAAGTCCTTTTAAATTAAATGATCTATTCCGATAAAAATGTTTTTAAATCAGTAAGTTCGATACCCTGATAAGAGTTTCCGATATAGGTATCATGAGTTATGACCGTTTTTCTATAATTATCGCTAATTCGACGTAGGTTTCCAAATTCTCTTTCCATGGTTTTCTCATCATGGATAAACAAAGCCACTTGTAAATACCACTTTTCTCCCTCCTTTTCTGCAACGAAATCGATTTCTTGGGAGCCGAGAACCCCAAAGAGCATGTCGAATCCCTAAATTTTCAAAATAATATTTATCACCCACTTCGAATAAGCGTTTACCTATAATATCAAACCTGGGAACCCTATGTATTAAAAATGCATTTACCAAATGCTGCATATATATTTGAACCTGATTTGGCGGTATTTTTGTGTTTAGGGATTTTAAAAAATCACTAATCCTTTTTATTTAAAAAATTCATCCAATATTATTTGCCATAAATTGCACCAGTTGTTCCAAAAAAAAGAACATTTCGTATAGCGTACCTTTGAATAATATCTTTGTAAATAATGGTGCTTTATATGTTCCTAAGATACTCAAATACGATACTGTCCTCTAAAGATAAATGCTTTAGGTAAGGTAACCCACCAAATTTCAGGAAAACATCCAATGATTCGCCGGCATTTTTTAGTTTATGAAAATTCAGAAATTCGATATAAGATAAACTATAAACCGTTATTTCGATATATCTGCCGCTTAAATATCCAGCAATATCGGAAGACAACATATTCGCATTGCTCCCTGTACAATATATATCCAATTGTTCGTCTAATAAAAGGGAGCGCAATGCCAAATGAAAGTCAACTATTTCTTGAATTTCGTCAATAAACAAATTCATTTAAATCCAAAGCGGTTTTTATCGTTGAAAAAGCAAGGTCCTCTTTACAACAGATAGCTTTTTCCGACACGGCACTGTCCAATAAAGACCTTTATGATACTTTTATCCATAAAAGGCACTACCCTATTCAGGTAATGGGGTCTTTTAATTATATTTTTAGGAAGATTAATCATTTGTTGTAGTTATATCTATAAAAATACAAAAAATTTCCCTGTATTTAAGATATAACTACAATAAATAACCTAACATTGAAATCTTTCTGGGAAAAAACGCGAAGCATCGCGTCTCTACCTTTTGGTTCGCGCTTTTGGTTTTGCAGTTAACTGATAGGCAAATGAAAATACATGATCCCCTGCGGAGAAATTCCTGCCCGATAGCCCAAAATCAAACTGATAGCCAAAAGAAAAGGGATGTTTGGATACCATAGCATTCAATCCGACCGACTGGTTCCCTGATAGAGTGCGATAACTGAAACTCCTGAATACAGGTGCTAAACTGAAATAAGATCCCGATGAGGTTACAAATCTTGTTTCTGCCAAAACGTCAATCTGATAATCTGCATTTTCCTGCGTTCTTATGACCACATTGGGACGAAATACCATCTTGTCTTTCAAAGCCCATTCTAAACCCGTTGAAATATATACAGTGAATGCATTCTGCAAATCATTTTCATCGGTGAAGATTGGATTTGCAAAAGGCAAAAAGTTGTAAGCTGAAATGCCCAGAAAATAACCATGAGAATAATAGTTAAATCCTACGTTGACATTGGGCTGGATATGGTTAAATTTTGACTCATCACTAAATAAATCATCGTCGCTACCAAAAGAAATCAAATCTTTTCTATTCACCCGATACTGATTTACATTAGCTGATATTCCAAAGGAAAATCCGGACGGATATTTAGCTCCTTTTTTGGTGGTTACAATGTGATAAGCAAAGGTAGTTTCTATTCCAGCGAACGAGCTTGCCCCATTCTGATCTTTAAATAGATTTAACCCTACCCCAGTTTTACTTTTAGAAAAAGGATAATCAACTGAAATAACCTGCGAATTAGGTGAATTTTCAAATCCTGCCAGTTGCTTTTTATAAATCATAGCCGCATTTCCCTTCCCCTGACTTCCTGCCAAAGAAGGATTTGTCAGATAAGGTTTAAAGAAATTTTGATTTTGGAAAAGAAAATTCTGCCCTCTTAAGGCCAAACTAATTCCCAGAAAAAAGAAAAATATATATATTCTCATGGTCTGATTACTTTATTAATGTAAAATTACCTTTGCGGACTTCCTCTTTATTTAGCTGGATAACATACCAATAGTCTCCGGCAGAAGCTGGATATTGTCCAATATACCCGTTCCAGCCTTGCGACGAACCTGAAAATTCTACCAGCAGCCTTCCCGTTCGGTCAAAAATATAAACCTTTGCTTCTTCATGAAAAATAAGCGCTGGAATGGTCCATAAATCATTTTTTCCATCCCCGTTTGGCGTAAAATACGTTGGAATTTGTATTTCAGTGTCAATCACATTTACCATAACCTGACAAGTCTGATCACCGACTGTTAAGTTAAAACTTGCCAACCCTGCTATCTGCGGTTTACCTTTGAGTGAAAAAACCAGATTACCTCCTTGCGGATTTAAAGTAAAGGAATCACTTTCAAGGGTAAGCCCTTTAACACCTGCAGATGAGAGAGATATAGGACTAATTTTACCCTTATTTCCACCCAGATAACTTATTGTTAATTCACCTGAGTAGTCTGTTTCTTTTCCAACTCCTCGGGGATTTAAAATTCTGCTTCCACAATTCAGCGTTGAAAGCTGAGGGATTAGAATGGTCACTGGAAGGGTAATGGTACAAGAATTTGTTCCAAATGGCAGGGTGAATGCGACATTCCCTGTATCTGATGGAACCCCATAGATGACTAATTCTAAGGACCCGTTGCCGGTAGCTAATTTCCCGGGTTGTAATACCATGGTTAAACCACTCACCCCTGTGGAAGGAATGCTTTGTCCTGTGAAAAATGCGCCATTTCCTCCTTTATAGGGTAAAATAATGACACCATCATAAGATTCTCCTTTATAAATTCCACGATTATCTATCAGGTAATCTCCACACTGAAGTTCGTTTACGTTAAAATCAGCTGTAATGGTTATGGTTCCAGTAGCGTTAACAGATCCGCAGCCACCTGTTAATGCAACCACATAATTAAAGGTGCCGCTTACGATGGGCGTACCCGTTATTTTGATAGAATCTGACATCCAGATTGCAGTCACTCCGGCAGGTAAACCACTTACTGCACCTATACCTTGCGCACCTGTTGTTTTATGAACGATCGTGCTTAGCGGAATATAAATACTTCCCGTTGTTGAGGTATTCGTTGCAGCACTTACGGTATTTTCCCCCAGAACAGTGATTTTTCCTGACGCCATAATAGCATTACAACCACCCATTAATGGAATACTATAGTTAAATATACCCTTTGCAGTTGGTCTTCCACTGATGGTAATAGTATTTGATGCATAACTTACGGTTACCCCTTCAGGTAGTCCTGTTGCTGTTCCTATACCAGTTACGCCTGTTGTGGAGTGTGTAAGATTTGTAAATGCTGTATTTAGACACAACACAGGCTCAAAAGAGGGTGAACTAACTGTGCTTGCCGGATTAACCTGAATGGTTCCCGTAGCGCTCAAATGGTTACAGCCTCCCGTTAAAGGAATGGAATAATTAAAGGTTCCCACTTTAGTTGGTGTTCCACTGATGGTAATAGTATTTGAGGCCCAGCTGGCTGTTACTCCAGCAGGTAATCCTGTTGCACTGCCAATACCTGTTGCACCTGAGGTCGTATGGGTAATATCCTTTAAAACGGTATTTAAACATAAAACTGGAGCAGAAGAGGCAGCACTCACGGTACTTAACAGATTAACCTGTATCGTTCCTTCAGCGCTCAAATTGTTACAACCGCCCGTCAAAGGAATGCTGTAGTTAAAGGTACCACTTACTGTCGGGGTACCACTAATGGTTATCGTATTGGAAGACCAGCTTGCGGTTACCCCGGTGGGTAGTCCTGTTGGTGTACCAATTCCTGTTGCAACCGTCGTCGTATGGGTTATATTCGTTAATGCCGTATTTAAACATAAAATAGGTGAAGATGAGGCAGCACTTACGGTATTTTCCTCCACAACCTTCATTGTTCCTGTTGCATTTACCGTTGCACATCCCCCTGTTAAAGGAATCGTGTAATTAAAGGTACCCTTTGCCGTTGGAGTACCACTAATCGTGATGGTATTGGATGACCAGCTGGCAGTTACCCCAGCAGGTAAGCCAGTTGCTGAACCTATACCTGTCGCTCCCGTCGTCGTATGTGTAATATTCGTTAAAGCTGTATTTAAACATAAAGTAGGTGCAGAGGATGCTGTAGTAACCGTATTTTCCGAAACAACACTGATAAGCTGGCTCGCCTCCGTACTACATCCTTTACTGTCCGTTACTGTTACCTTATAGGTATTTGCAGTACTAACTTTGATCGTACTGGTCGTGCTGCCAGCAGCGTCGTTCCAAAAGTAAGATACAATTGAGGCACCCGGATTTGCTGTTGCATTCACACTTAAGGTAGCCATATCTGACTGGCAAATGATACCGTCATCAGACGTTATGCCTGAATTTTCTTTTAGCAAAATAACGGCTTGAACGCCAAATGAAGGTTCTCTGATTTCAACCGTGCTCACTACCTTACACTTATTTACACCCCCTTCGGTAACCGTTACGCTATAGTTTCCTCCCTTTAAACCTGAAAGTATATTTGACGTTGAGCCACCTGCATTGGAAGACCATGCATAGGAATAAGGCTGACCACCCCCATTCACATTAACAGATATGGTTCCCGTTGCTGCCCCCTGACATAATACATCTGTTTTTGTTACACTGATCGTCATAGGCAAGCTCTGGTCCACCAGATTTGCACTGGCAGTACCTTCGCATCCATTTGCATCCGTAAC
>JBEAXK010000054.1:0-47457 GCA_041159865.1 Bacteroidota bacterium | reverse complement strand
ATTTATAAATAACAGGGTTGAAAATAAACATACCCTAAATAAGTTATAAAGAATCATATCTAATAAAAAATCAATACTTAAAAAACATAAATAAATAATATTTTAAAAAGTGAATAAAAACAAAAGGGAGTTTGCACTGCTACAAACTCCCTTAAGATAAGTATAATAATGAAAACTATTTTTCTGTTTCAGTTGAGTTCTCATCCTCTATAACAGCATCCTCAACAACAGCTGTTGAACCTGAATTAACAGCAGAACCTTTACCACGACGTCCTCTTCTACCTGAAGATTTAGCAGAATCAGATTTAATTTTGTATACATCGTTAAAGTCAACTAATTCAATAATGGCGATATCAGCAGCATCACCCTTTCTAAATCCCATCTTAACGATTCTCAAGTATCCACCTGGACGATCGGCTATAGCCGGTGAAACGGTTGAAAACAATTCAATCAAAGCTTCTTTATTCTGTAAATAACTAAAGATAATCCTGCGATTATGTGTATTATCTACTTTAGATTTAGTGAACAAAGGCTCAGCAAAAATTCTTAATGCTTTAGCTTTAGCAAGAGTGGTTGTTATCCTTTTATGGATAATTAAAGAAATCATAAGATTTCTTAGCAACGCTTTTCTATGGGCAGACTTTCTACCCAGGTGGTTCAGTTTATTACCGTGATTCATAAGATAAGATTAACATCGCATCACTAAATATTGAATTAGGCTCTGTCAATACCCGGTTAATGCAAAAATGATAAGAAATAAAAGATTTAGAAAGCCAATCTATTATTACTGTTAATTATTCTTCGTCCAATTTAAACTTGGCTAAATCCATACCAAAATTTAAACCCTTTTCAACTAACAATTCTTCAATCTCAACTAAAGATTTTTTTCCAAAGTTCCTAAATTTAAGTAATTCATGCGTATCATAATGAACAAGTTCGGCCAATGTATTTATTTTGGCAGCCTTGAGACAGTTGTATGCACGAACAGATAAATCAAGATCCTCTAAAGAAGTCTTTAATAACTTACGCATGTGTAAAATATGCTCGTCGACAATATTTTCTTCTTTACTTGAAGCATCGTCGAAGGTAATATTCTCATCCGTAATGAGCATAAGATGCTGAATCATAATTCTTGAAGCCTCCTTAATTGCCTCTTCTGGGTGTATAGTACCATCCGTTTTGAGATCAATTGTTAACTTCTCATAATCAGTCCTTTGACCAACGCGCGTATTTTCTATTTTATAAGAAACATTCTTAATTGGCGTATAGATGGCATCTACTGGAATTACTCCAATAGGGGCATCTTTTGTGATTGATTCATCTGCAGGAACGTAACCTCTACCTTTGGTAATAGAAATCTCCAATTCAAGATTCACAGTTGGTTCCATGCTACAAATAAGCAGGGAAGGATTCATGATTTTGAAGTGGCTGGTATGAGCCTCAATATCACCTGCCGAGAAGGAAGATTTACCAGATATAGTCATATAAATTTTATCCCCGTCGAATTCATCTTCAGGAACTAATTTTTTTAACCTAATCTGTTTGATGTTAAGAATAATCTCAACAATATCTTCGACGACTCCAGGGATAGTAGAAAACTCATGATCTACACCTGCAATACGTATAGCGCTGATAGCATAACCCTCTAAAGAAGAAAGTAAGACACGGCGCAAAGAGTTCCCTACAGTCTGACCGAAGCCAGGTTCAAGTGGTTTGAACTCGAATAGACCCTCAAAATCGTTTGATTTTTGTAAAACAATTTTATCAGGCTTTTGAAAATTTAGAATACTCATAGGTCGGAATGAAAAAACAAATAAATGACAAAAAAAGTCAGAAATATGTTTTTATTTGGAATAAAGTTCTACAATGAGTTGTTCATTAATTTTTTCTGGGATTTGGCTACGTTCTGGAAGAGAGATAAAAGTACCTTGAAATTTATCTGGATTAACCTCCAACCAAGGATATTTTCTCACTTCACTGCTACGACCAGCCATACTATTAGATATAATCTCTAAACTTTGTGACTTACCTCTGACTGTTATTACATCACCAGGACGTAACAGACAAGAAGGAATATTAGTCAGGATGCCATTTACGAGAATATGTTTGTGAGTCACTAACTGTCTGGCACCATTTCTAGTAGGAGAAATTCCTAAACGGTATACTACATTATCTAGTCTAGACTCAAGCAACTGTAAAAGAACCTCACCTGTAACCCCCGCTTTGCGAGCAGCCTTTTCGAATAGATTACGAAACTGACGCTCAAGTAAACCATAAGTGTATTTAACTTTTTGCTTTTCAGTTAGTTGCACTGCATAATCAGAACGTTGCTTACGTCTTCTGGAAGCACCATGTTGACCTGGAGGAGATTTCCTGCGCTCAAATGACTTATCAGGACCATAAATTGCCTCGCCGAACGCTCTTGCTTTTTTTGTACGGGGACCAGTATATCTTGCCATAAGGAATATTATTAACTATTAAGAATTAAACCCTCCTTCTCTTTGGAGGACGACAACCATTATGAGGAATAGGAGTCATGTCTTTGATTATAGAAACACGGATGCCTGCTCCATCAAGAGCACGAATAGCAGCTTCCCTACCGGAGCCAGGTCCCTTAACAAAAACCTCAGCTACTCTTAACCCAGCATCGTGAGCAACTTTCGCTGCATCCGCTGCTGCAATCTGTGCAGCATAAGGAGTATTCTTTTTAGAACCTTTAAAGCCCGATTTACCAGCAGAACCCCAGGAAATTACCTGTCCAGCTTTGTTAGTTATAGAGACAATAATATTATTAAAAGATGCTTGAATAAAAGCGTAACCTTCTGATTCGACTTTTACGACTCTCTTTTTTACATTTTTTTTGGTTGCTTTTGCCATTTTACAAAAAACATTTTGTGCGCCTGTCTTTAAACAGTCACGATAGGATTACTTAGTTACTTTCTTTTTGTTTGCGACCGTCTTACGCTTACCTTTACGGGTTCTGGCATTCGTACGGGTACGTTGACCTCTGACGGGCAAGCCTTTACGATGACGTAAACCTCTTAGACAAGCAATATCCATTAATCGCTTAATACTCATTTGCACCTCTGAACGGAGTTCACCCTCAGTTTTAAACTCAGTAGAAACAATACGAGAAATTTCTCTGATATTATCATCTGACCAAGTTTCAACTTTTGCATGTTCATCCACTCCAGCTTGCGCAAGAATGTTTAGGGCTGTTGTACGCCCAATGCCATAAATGTAGGTAAGCGCAATAGCACCCCTTTTATTTCTCGGCAAATCCACACCGCCAATTCGAGCCATGTTTCTTAGTTTATAGTTTAGGAAACCCAACAGGAATTAACCCTGTCTTTGTTTCAATTTAGGATTTTTCTTATTGATAATGTAAACCTTTCCTTTCCGCTTGACTACTATGCAGTCAACAGATCGTTTTTTAACAGAAGTTCTTACTTTCATTTTTTTGCTTTTAATAGCGTTAAAGTTTCAGCGGACGATTATTTATACCTGTAGGTGATTCTTCCACGTGCCAAATCATAAGGTGACATTTCAACAGATACTTTATCTCCTGGAAGAATACGTATATAATTCATACGCATTTTACCTGAAATGGTAGCTGTTATCTGATGATCGTTTTCCAACCTCACCCTAAACATGGCATTTGAAAGAGCTTCCTCAATAATACCGTCTTGTTTAATCAAATCTTTTTTAGACATATACCGAATTTCGGAGTGCAAAGATAAACAAAATCTATTTTAGTTTTCGCATTTTAACAATAAAATTCAATAATGATGAAGTTATAATTACTTAAAATTAATCTTCTTCTATTATCAAACTCAAAAAAGGGTTTAAAATACAAGCATTTTCAATACCAGAATGGTCAGTTAAAACAAACACTCCATCATCAAAAATAGCTATTGTATGCTCATAATGGGCAGAATTAGTAGAATCTTTCGAAACAACAGTCCAACCATCAGAAAGCACAACCACTTCCTTTTTGCCAAAATTCACCATCGGCTCTATGGCAATAACTAAGCCGCTTTTAATCTTTTGCCCGGATCCTCGTTTACCCGCATTAGAAACTACTGGCTCCTCATGTAAATTTTTACCAATACCATGACCGACCAATTCTCTTACAATACTAAAACCGCACTCATTTTCAATGAAAGATTGAATAGCGAATCCAATATCACCCATTCTCATACCCACTCGAGCGGCATTAATACCTTTATACAAGGAACGTAGTGTAGAGTTACATAGAAAGCGATTTTCTTTAGTCACATTACCTAAAAGAAAAGTATAAGCAGCATCGCCGAAATAGCCGTTTTTCAAAACGCCACAATCTATTGATACCACATCACCATCTTTCAAAATAACCTCTGTACTTGGAATACCATGAACTACTTCACGATTAACAGAAATACAAAGGGAGCAAGGAAAACCACTGTAACCCTTAAACGCAGGCAAACCACCTTTAGATAATATAAATGATTCAGCTTCATCATCTATTTCCTTAGTGCTAATACCAGGCTTAAGTAAATAGGCCACATGTTCCAGCGTCTGAGAAACAATTTGGCAACTTTCTTTTATGAAGGCCACCTCCTCTTTTGATTTATAATGAATCATCTATCTGATATATATCCTTTCAAAATATTGGATAATACTTTTATTATCCAGCAATATTTGGAGTTTTAATTCTCGAAATATTAATTAAATTTCATTACCCAGACTTTGTAACCTGCTTCCAGTTTGTCTTCCTTGTACTTTACCCGATTTTACTAAACCATCATAACGACGCATCAGTAAATAACTCTCTATTTGAGCCAGCGTATCCAATACCACGGCAACAAGAATTAAAAGAGAGGTTCCACCAAAGAAGATAGAAAAAGAACGATTTACTCCAAAAGCTGCAGCGAAAGCAGGCAAAATTGCAATTATTCCTAAAAATAATGCACCCGGTAAAGTGATTCTACTTGTAATATTATCTATATAATCTGCAGTAGGAGCTCCAGGTTTTACGCCTGGTATAAACGCATTCTGTCTTTTTAAATACTCTGAATAATTCTGTGGATTTACTAGAAGTGCAGTATATACATAGGTAAAAACGAAAATCAACAGAAAGTAAATAACATTATATTCGACAGAGGCAAAATCATTTAAAGCAATTAGAAAACTGCTTGATGATGCTGCGTCAGCTGATGCAAATTGCATAGCTGTTGATGGAAGGAACATCAATGCCTGAGCAAATATAATAGGCATTACACCTGAAGCATTTAATTTTAAGGGAATATAATCCCTTGCTCCAGCATTAGGTAAAGAAGATCCTTCTCTGCCAACTGCTTTTCTGGCAAATTGAATCTGGATACGCCTGACCGCCTGGACAACCATTATGGTAAGAATGATTATAACAAAGAGTAAGGCCATTTCTAAGACAAAAAGTAGTAAGGCATTATTTTCTAACTGCGCTTGAAATTCAAATCCTAATGCAGAAGGTAAAGTAGCAATTATACCAACGGTAATTAGAAGAGAGACTCCATTTCCTATACCACGGTCCGTTATTCTTTCACCTAACCACATGGATAAGACAGTACCTCCGGCCAAAATAATAATATTACTAAACCAGAATATAGCTTTAGGAATAGCAGGATCAATAGCACCCATAGTACTGATGTAAGTTAAATAACCACTACCTTGAACTAAAGTAACTGCTACGGTTAGAAGCCTGGTAATCTGATTAAGCTTTTTTCTACCTGATTCACCCTCTTTTTGTTGCAGGCGCTGAAAATATGGGACTGCGAAACCCAATAACTGAATGACAATAGAAGAAGTGATGTAGGGCATAATTCCAAGAGCTAAAAGAGATGCATTTTTAAAAGCACCACCAGTAAACGAATTGATAAGACCTATCAAATCATTTGTTTTTTCTCCGGCAGCATTTTGGGCATCAAGAGCAGCAGGAATAACACCTGGAAGAACGATATAACTTCCAAATCTATAAACCACAAGGACAATTAACGTTGTCAGAATACGATTTCTGAGTTCGGTAATACTCCAAATATTTTTTAATGTTGTAATAAACCGTTTCATGTTATTAGATTATACAAGGACAATTGATCCTCCCACTTTTTCAATAGCTTCTTTAGCAGCTGGCGAACAAGCATGAACAGATAAATTAACCTTAGCCTTTAATTCACCTCTTCCTAGCACTTTTACTTTATCTAAACGTGCGATAAAACCATGCTCCTTTAATGAATCAAGATTAATCTCAGTCAGATTGTGTTTTTCTGCCATCAGTTGAATATAATCCAAATTAATAGGAACGTATTCTACACGATTAGGATTTTTAAAACCCACTTTCGGCAAACGCATTTGTAATGGCATTTGACCACCTTCAAAGTGACGCTTCAATTTATGGCCCGAACGAGATTTATCCCCTTTATGTCCTTTAGTAGAAGTACCACCATGACCAGAGCCTTGACCGCGCGCAATACGCTTTCCTTTTTTTACAGCACCCTTTGCTGGTTTTAAGCTATGCAATTCCATTGCTTGATATTTTAACTGATATAAGTTGTTGTCTAGTCAATTGCTGTCTCTGTAACCACTAAGTGGGAAACCTTGGCAATCATACCCATTATTTGAGGAGTAACTTCTTTAATCACCGATTGATTAATTCTCCTGAGACCTAAAGCCGTCATCGTATCCTTTTGACGTTTAGGACGATCGATTATACTCTTAATCTGTGTAACCTTAACCTTTGCCATGTTTTAACCGTTAAATAGTTTTTCTAATGTTATTTTACGTGTTTTTGCAATTACACGAGGATCTCTTAAATTTTTAAGAGCTTCAATAGTAGCTTTAACCACGTTATGAGGATTAGAAGAACCCTGAGATTTAGCAAGCACATTATGTACTCCTGCGATTTCTAACACAGCACGCATAGATCCACCCGCAATTACACCTGTACCATCAGAAGCTGGTTTTAACAAGACCTTTCCAGCCTTAAATTTACCCAAGACTTCGTGTGGTATAGTACCTTTATAGATAGGAACCTTAACTAAATTTTTCTTGGCATCATCTGCAGCTTTAGCAATAGCTTCAGAGACGTCTCTCGCTTTACCTAATCCATGTCCAACGGTGCCGTTACCATCACCCACAACTACAATTGCTGCGAAACTAAAAGTACGACCACCTTTGGTCACTTTGGCTACTCTATTAAGTTGAACCAATTTATCTTTTAGTTCTGTTTCAGCGGGTTTAACCCGGTTTTCATTCTGTTTTGCCATTTTATTTTACAATTGAGGATGATTAAAACTGGAGTCCACCCTCACGGGCACCATCAGCCAATGATTTAATTCTTCCATGGTAAAGGTAACCAGAACGGTCAAAAACAACCTTTGAAATATTAGCTTCCTTCGCCTTTTCTGCCAGTAGTTTGCCTACTTTAAAGGATTGTTCAACTTTGGTCCCAACCCCTAATATGCCATTTTCACGAGAATCAGCAGCCACAAGTGTATGGCTTATGGTATCATCAATAATTTGGGCATAAATAATTTTATTACTTCTGAAAACACTTAGGCGAGGAGATGAGGCAACACCTTTTATCTTTTTCCTAATCCTAAAATGTATTCGAGTTCTACTCCGTTCTTTTGATAATTTCATTTTTTCAATTTTTTTAATCTTAGTGTAGGGAAAAATTCCAAACCCAAGATCCAAATAAAAAATTTTAGGGATTATTTCTTCTTGGCCCCAGTCTTACCAAGTTTTCTGCGAACAACTTCGCCAACAAAACGGACACCTTTGCCTTTGTAAGGTTCTGGTTTACGGAAGGATCTGATTTTTGCACTTACCTGACCCAGTAACTGTTTATCAATACATTCCATAGTTATGGTTGGATTACCTCCTTTATCCTGTTTTGTTTCCAAATTAATTTCATTTGGAAGCATAAATAAAATAGGATGGGAGAAACCCAGAGTTAATTCCAGAAGTTTACCGGTATTGGCAGCGCGATAACCTACACCAATTAGTTCAATGTCAGCTTTAAACCCGGTGGAAACACCCGTAACCATATTATTAATTAAAGAACGATATAGACCATGAACTGTTTTGTGTCTCTTCTGATCTGTAGGACGTTGAACTGTAAGCGTAGCACCCTCAATTTCAACAGTAAGATCTGGATCTATTAGTTGTTGAAGAGAACCTTTAGGACCTTTAACGGTAACTAAGTTATTCTTACTAACACTCACTTCGACCCCTTTTGGAAGCGCTATAGGAGCTTTACCTATTCTAGACATGATTAATTAAATTTAGAAGTGAGTAAATTAGTAAATATAAAGTAGTATTTCACCACCTACGTTTAATTCACGTGCTTTTTTATCCGTCATGACTCCTTTCGAAGTAGAAACAATGGAAACACCCAAACCATTAATAATGCGTGGAATTTCATCTGTCTTAGCATATTTACGAAGACCAGGCTTACTAATTCTGCCTAATTTACGGATAATAGGTTTACGTGTTAGCACATCATATTTTAATGCAATACGAATGATACCCTGATTACCTTTTCCACCTTCTTCAAATTTGTATTTAAGGATATAACCTTGATCGTACAAAATTTCGGTGATTGATTTTTTCAGACCAGATGCTGGAATATCAACCAATCTGTGACCCGCCATTTGCGCGTTTCTTATCCGCGTTAAATAATCGGCTATTGGATCTGTTACTGCCATATTAAATATATTACCCGGGCGGTATTTCCAAGGAAACCTACCCGGCTGTTAAAAAATTACCAACTAGCTTTAGTAATGCCTGGAATCTTACCATCCAAAGCCATTTCTCTAAATTTAACACGACATAATCCAAACTGTCTGATATAACCTTTTGGTCTGCCAGTTAATTGACATCTGTTATGAAGTCTAATCGGACTTGAATTTCTTGGAAGTAAATCCAACTCATCCCAACGGCCCTCTTCTTTTAGTTGCTTTCTTTTTTCAGCATATTTTTCAACCAGACGCTTACGCTTCTTTTCTCTGGCTATTAATGATATCCTTGCCATTATATTTCTTCTTTTTTCTGATTCTTAAATGGTAAACCTAAAGCTTTTAATAAAGCTAATGCTTCAGCATCCGTTTTTGCTGTAGAAACAAAAGTAATATCCATACCTGAAACACGAGTAATCTTATCAATATCAATTTCAGGGAAAATCAACTGTTCTGTGATACCTAAACTATAATTACCCCTTCCGTCAAAACTTTTATCATTAATTCCTCTAAAGTCCCTCACCCTTGGCAGTGCAACACTAACCAAACGATCTAAGAATTCATACATGTGGTGATGTCTTAGAGTAACCTTTACGCCTATAGGCATTTTTTCTCTTAACTTAAAGTTAGAAATAGAGGTTTTAGCTTTCGTTGAAACCGCCTTTTGACCAGCAATAGTAGATAATTCCTGCAAAGCAGAATCAACCATTTTCTTGTCTTGGGTAGCAGCGCCAACCCCTTGGTTAATACAAATTTTAGTTAGGCGTGGAACTTGCATAACTGAACTGTATTGGAACTGCTCCATTAAAGCAGGAACGACATCTTTAAAATATTTGTCGCGAAGTCTTGGTGTATATTTCATCACTTAATCGTTTGGCCTGATTTTTTAGCGTATCTTTCCATGTTACCTTCACTGTCGAGACGACGTCCGACTCGAGTGGGTTTATTTGATTCTGGATCAACAACCATAATATTAGAAATATGAATAGAAGCAGGCTTATCTATGATTCCACCTGCATTTTCCTGAGTAGCCTTAGTGTGCTTTTTGACCATATTTACCTGGTCAATTAATACGCGCTGCTTTTCTGGAAACACCTCCATAACTTCTCGTATCTTAGTTCTATCTTTTGAAGAACCTGAAATAACCACCACTTTATCGCCCTTCTTAACCTTTAATTTAGGTGAGAAACGTTTTTGTTGAATGATATCTTTTTTCATGTGCATTGTTTGAACCTACAATAGGTACTAAATAATTATAATACTTCCGGAGCCAGGGAAACAATCCGCATAAAATCTTTATCCCTTAACTCTCTTGCTACCGGCCCGAAGATACGAGATCCTCTTGGCTCATCTTGATTATTCAGCAATACACATGCATTATCATCAAAACGTATATAAGAACCATCTTTGCGACGTATTTCTTTTTTAGTTCTAACGATTACAGCCTTTGACACTGAACCTTTTTTAATACCTCCTGGGGAGCTATCTTTGACTGAAACCACTATGGTATCACCAACATGGGCATACCTGCGTTTTGAGCCACCGAGTACACGAATACAGAGGACTTCTTTTGCTCCACTGTTATCTGCCACTCTTAATCTGGATTCCTGTTGAATCATAGTATTTACATTTAGCGGATTTGAAAACGATTAAAGTTACAAATCGTAAATTTAAAATTATTTTGCTCTTTCAATAATTTCAACTAATCTCCAGCTTTTATTTTTACTTAGAGGACGAGTTTCCATTATACGTACGATATCACCAATTTGACATTCGTTTTGCTCATCATGCGCCATTAATTTTTTGGTCTTCATGATAAATTTACCATAAATAGGGTGGCGAAATTTACGTTCCACTTTAATAGAAATAGATTTCTCCATTTTATTACTGGAAACTACACCAACTCTACTTTTTCTTAAGTTCCTTTCTTCCATGATATTGCGTAATTAGCAATTACAAATTTTGTCTTCTTCTGCGCACCAATTTAGATCTACCTTGCAATTCTTCAGTGGAAAGAACAGCAATTTCCCTAGACCTTAAGACCGTGTGAATTTGTGCAATTTCACGACGTAAATTCCTCAATGTTAGAGGATTGCCAAGACCTTTCACTGCATGTTCAAATTTTAATTTTTGATATTGCAATTCAGAGCGCTCTAATTCACCCTGCAAGTCCAGCGTTGCCATTTCACGGAAATCCGTTATTCTGTTATTAGCCATTGTTTAAATGGATTAAAATAATTTTTCAAAAACCCTTTTACGGGATAATTATTCGGATATATCGTGGCGAACCACAATTTTGGTCAGGCAAGGAAGCTTTTGAGCTGCAAGTTTAAGAGCACCTTCAGCCACGTCTCTTGGTACGCCATCCAGTTCAAACATAATTCTTCCAGCTTTTACAATAGCTACCCAATGATCGAGAGCACCTTTACCTTTACCCATGCGCACTTCCTGAGGCTTAGAGGTTATAGGTTTATCTGGAAATATACGAATCCAGACCTTTCCCTCTCTTTTCATAAAACGAGTCATGGCAATACGGGCTGCTTCAATCTGCCTATTGGTTAACCTTCCGCTATCCAAGGCTTTGAGACCAAAGCTTCCAAAAGCAATAGTACTACCCCGCTGAGCGATGCCCTTTATACGCCCCTTATGCTGTTTGCGGTATTTAGTTCTTTTAGGCTGTAACATAAAATTCTTTTTTATTGGCTTTAAAAAGACAAGAAATAACTTTCGTTTTAAAGCCCGGCAAAGGTAAACTTTTTTTTAAATAAATACTAACGTTTCCGTTGGTTTCTTCCATCTGTATTTCCACCAGCTCCTCTACGACGATTTCCATCTCTTCTGTCTCCCCCTTTTTCACCTCCTCTTTCATTACCACCCCGAGAGAATCCACCACCGCTATTATTTCCAGAAACTGGTTTACCGCTGGCTTGTTGAGCAACTGCTGGAGAAAGATCACGCTTTCCAAGAACTTCACCTTTACAAATCCAGGTTTTAATACCAATTTTACCGTAAACTGTTTGAGCTTCTTGCCATGAATAATCAATGTCAGATCTAAAAGTATGTAAAGGAGTTTTACCTTCTTTAAATTCTTCTGAACGAGCCATTTCAGCACCATTCAAACGACCAGAAATACGAACTTTTATGCCTTCTGCCCCAGGAGTACGCATTGTAGTTTGAATAGCCATCTTAATAGCACGTCTATAATTAATACGAGCTTCTAATTGTTTGGCTATACCCTCTCCAACGATGACTGCATCAAGTTCAGGCTTACGTATTTCAAGAATATTTATCTGAATATCTTTGCCAGTCAATTTTCTTAATTCTCCACGAATTAATTCTACTTCCTGACCCCCTTTACCAATAACGATACCTGGACGAGAGGTATGAATGGTTACCGTTACACGTTTAAGCGTACGTTCTATAACTACTCGTGCAACACCCCCTTTGGAGATACGCGCTTGTAAATAATTACGAATTTGTTCGTCCTCAACAACTTTAGCCGCAAAATCTTTACCACCAAACCAGTTGGAATCCCAACCTCTGATGATTCCTAGACGATTTCCTATCGGATTAGCTTTCTGACCCATACCTTCTGGTATATTATAATTTGATAAATTAATTATTCTTCTGAAGCTGTAGCAACGGCAACAGTTTCACTTTCCAGTGGAATCTTATTTTCCACTATGATGGTAACGTGGTTAGTACGTTTACGGATCCTGTGAGCACGACCATGTGGTGCTGGACGAAATCTCTTTATTTGTGTGCCACCGTCAACGAAAGCAGTTTTAACAAATAAATCAAAATCTGCTACATCATTTCCTTCAGCTTTATTGCCCCAATTGGCAATTGCACTATCAAGAAGTTTTTTTAACCAGATACCTGATTCCCTTTTCGTGAACCGAAGTATTGAAAGGGCTTCACTTATATTTTTTCCACGAATATTATCCACAACCAAACGCATTTTACGCTCTGACATTGGGACATTTTTCAATTTGGCAATTGCTTCCATGTTAAATTCTTTGAATACCAACTAGGTATTTTAGTAATTCAAAATTATTTCTTACGATTTCCAGAGTGCCCTCTAAAATTACGGGTAGGAGAAAATTCTCCTAACTTATGACCAACCATATTCTCAGTAACGAATACTGGAACGAAAGTCTTACCGTTGTGCACTGCTATTGTTTCACCCACCATATCAGGAATAATCATTGAAGAGCGAGACCAGGTTTTGATAACTGATTTTTTCTTCGCAGTTTTTGATTCCATTACCTTTTCAAGGAGCTTATGAAAAACGTATGGGCCTTTTTTTATTGATCTTGCCATAGCAAATATAATTTGTTAAAGTTAGCCAACTAGGCTGTTCTTAGGTTATGGATTTTTGGTTTTTCTCTTTGTGATAATCAATTTAGAAGAATTCTTCCTAGTATCACGAGTTTTCTGACCTTTGGCCATAATACCTGTTCTTGAACGAGGATGTCCACCGGAAGCACGACCTTCTCCACCACCCATTGGGTGATCTACTGGATTCATAGCAACACCTCTGACCCTTGGTCTGTTTCCTAACCAGCGGTTACGTCCAGCTTTACCCATGACCTGTAAACCATGATCTGGATTAGAAGTATTACCTATGGTAGCTCTACATGTATTTAAAACACGTCTAACCTCTCCTGATGGTAACTTGATAACTACATAACGTTCTTCTTTATTCATCAAGGTTCCGTAAGTACCCGCACTTCTCGCCATTGATGCGCCTTTACCAGGAACCAACTCAATAGCATGGATGTTTGCACCAAGTGGAACTTCTTTTAAGATCATAGCATTACCTACTGTGGGTGGAGCTCCAGCTCCTGAGACAACAGTAGCACCTACTGCTAATCCATTAGGCGCAATGATATATCTTTTTTCACCATCTTCGTATTGAAGAAGAGCAATATATGCAGTACGATTTGGATCATACTCTATAGAAACAACTTCTGCATTAACGCCGTCCTTATTTCTTTTAAAGTCTATAATCCTATAACGGCGCTTATGTCCACCGCCTTTTTGGCGCATGGTCATTTTACCCGTATTATTTCTTCCTCCTGACTTTTTTAAAGGTGCCAGGAGGCTCTTCTCTGGCTCGTCTGTCGTAACCTCAGAGAATGTATTACCCACTCTAAATCGAGTACCTGGGGTAATAGGGTTAAATTTTTTTACAGTCATGATATGGTTTTCAATTTAGATTCATCACGAACAGGCACACCATAAAATCCTGTTCATACGAATCATTAACAATATTAATTACCGCCGAAGAAATCTATTTCTTCTCCATGTCCAATACGCACATATGCCTTTTTGAACGAAGGTTTTCTACCTTTAAGAACACCTGATTTAGTATTTCTTGATTTGGCTTTGCCAGGAACTACCAAAGTGTGTACAGAAACAACTGCAACAGAATACATATCTTCTACTGCTTTTTTGATTTCCAACTTATTGGCTCTTTTGTCAACCTGAAAACAATAATTATTATGTGTTCCAGACAGACTTTCTGATTTTTCGGTAATCAGTGGTTTTATTAAAATAAACTTATTTGCCATTGTTCTACTAACTAGTGGGTAAAAACCCGATTTAAGCTAATGATTCAGTTAACTTTCCAAGAGCTGCTTCTGAAAGCACCAAGGATTTTGCGTTCATTATATCGTAAACGTTTAAATCCTGAGCTCTTATAACTTTAGCTGTTGGTAGATTTCTTCCTGATAAATAAACAACTTTGTCATGCTCTGGCGTCACCAGAATTGATTTTTTATCTGAAAGTTTTAAATTCTGAAGGATATCCAAGAAAGCTTTTGTTTTTGGATTTTCGAAAGTGAAATCTTCAACCACTACAATAGAACCTGCAGCAGCTTTAGCACTTAACGCCGAAACTCTGGCTAACTTTCTAACTTTCTTGTTTAATTTTTGCTCGTAATCTCTTGGAACTGGTCCGAAAATACGACCACCACCGTGATAGAGTGGGTTTTTGATATCACCCTTACGAGATCCACCAGTACCTTTTTGTTTGTGTAGTTTACGCGTTGAACCCGCTACTTCACTACGACCTTTTGTCTTATGCGTTCCTTGACGCTGATTGGCCAAGTAAGCCTTTACAGCCAAATAAATGACATGGTTATTAGGTTCGATACCGAAAATTGCATCCGGTAACTCAACCTCTCTACCTGTCGCTTGACCACTTATGTTATGAACAACTAATTTCATGCTAATAATATTAATCCCTTGGGATAGTCAAAAATTACTTTTTCTCCAATATAACAGTAGAACCATTGTGTCCAGGAATTGCACCTTTAACAAGAATTAAATTCTTATCTGCGAATATTTTAACTACACGAAGATTTTTGATTTTAATTCGGTCATTACCGTCACGTCCCGCCATTCGCATACCTTTAAATACACGAGATGGATAAGAAGAAGCACCAATAGAACCTGGGGCACGCTGTCTGTTATGCTGACCGTGAGTTGCGTCATTTACACCCGCAAATGCATGTCTTTTAACTACCCCCTGGAAACCTTTACCACGCGATTGTCCAACCGCATTTAGCATGTCACCTTCACTAAAAATTTCATCTACTGTAATAGAATCACCGAGTGATTTACCAGCAGCATCGAAGTCCCTAAACTCAATAACATTCGATTTGGGTGTGGTATTCGCTGCTCCAAAGTGACCTTTAAGCGCCTTGGTTGTATTTTTTTCTTTTGCTTCGCCGAAACCTAACTGCAAAGCATTATAACCATCCGTTTCAGATGATTTAATTTGAGTAACTACACATGGACCTGCTTCAATAACAGTACACGCTATGTTACGACCAGTATTATCATAGATACTGGTCATGCCTATTTTTTTTCCTATTAATCCGTTCATCAGATTTTTATTTTAATCTAAACATTTCATTCCTAACCATAAGGGCAATGAAATTAGACTACGTCAATTTAACTTGAATATCTACACCACTCGGCAATTCTAACTTGGATAAGGCATCCACGGTTTTTTGCGTAGGAGTATAAATTTCAATCATTCGTTTGTGCGTTCTCAATTGGAACTGCTCACGAGATTTCTTATTGACGTGCGGTGAACGGAGCACAGTAAATATTTTTTTCTCTGTGGGCAGCGGAATCGGGCCAGTTACTATGGCACCACTATTGCGAACAGTTTTTACAATTTTCTCCGTTGATTTATCTACGAGATTATGGTCGTAGGAACGAAGTTTGATTCTAATCTTCTGATTCATGCCTTTTTAAAGCTAGTTTATGTCAAAAAATTTAAGCTTTCAGGTACATTTACCTGTATGCCATTAACACTCTTATTATTCAGGCAAAGGTTTAACCCTTTGCCTTTTCAATAATTTCTTTTGATATACCTGAAGGTGCCTCACTGTAGTGAGCAAACTCCATAGATGATGTTGCTCTTCCCGATGTGATTGTACGCAGTTGCGTAACATACCCAAACATTTCAGAAAGCGGAACTTCAGCAGAAATGCTTACTGCGCCTGGTCTTGGTTCCTGCCCTTTAGGCATACCTCTTCTTCTGTTTAAATCCCCAATTACCGGACCAACATAGTCCTCTGGAGTCACCACTTCAAGTTTCATAATAGGTTCCATTAAAACAGGACCTGCTTTACTAGCTGCTGCTCTAAATCCTTCTTTAGCGCAAAGTTCGAACGCAATCGGTTTAGAATCCACAGCGTGCATAGATCCGTCATAAACCCTGACTTTCATGCTGTCCAAAGAATAACCTGCAAGTACTCCATTATCCATCATTGCTTTGAAACCATCAGAAATAGGTTTGATATAGTTTTTATCTATAGATCCTCCAACTATATCCCACTGGAACTGTAAACGGGTTTTACCCGATTTAAATTCTTCAGTTTCAAGGAATGACTCATCAGCTGGCCCCAGTTCGAATTCCATATCAGCAAATAAACCGGAACCACCTGTTTGCTTTTTCAAACGCTCTCTGTGAGAGACTGTTTTAGTTAGCGTTTCTTTATAATTAACTTGAGGTGCACCCTGATTACATTCTACCTTAAATTCACGGCGTAAACGATCCACGATAATCTCGAGATGTAATTCACCCATTCCGCTAATAACAGTCTGGTTGGTATCTTCATCATACCTTACTCTGAAAGTTGGATCCTCTTCAGCCAATTTAGCTAAAGACATACCTAGTTTATCTAAATCCTTCTGCGTCTTAGGCTCAATAGCTATGGCGATAACCGGTTCTGGGAATACCATACTTTCTAAAATGATTTGCTTATTTAAATCACATAAAGTATCTCCAGTACGAATATCTTTAAATCCTACAGCTGCTGCAATATCGCCAGCTTCAACCCTATCAATAGGATTCTGCTTGTTGGCATGCATTTGATATAAACGAGAAATTCTTTCTTTATTATTTGATCTGGTATTCATTACGTAGGAACCAGCATCTAAAGCACCTGAATAAACTCTCATGAAGGCCAGACGACCAACAAAAGGATCTGTTGCAATTTTGAATGCCAGAGCTGCAAATGGTTCAGCTACGGAAGGCTTACGATAAATTTCTTCATCTGTTTCTGGATCAATACCTTTAACTGCCTCAATATCAAGAGGAGAAGGCATGAAAGCACAAACAGCATCAAGTAATGCCTGAACTCCTTTATTTTTGAAAGCAGATCCACACATCATCGGGACAAACTTGAGATCACAAACCGCCTGACGAATAGCCATTCTCATTTCATCTGCTGAGATAGAATTTGGGTCTTCGAAGAACTTCTCCATCAAAGTATCATCATATTCAGCTACCGCTTCAAGTAATTTAGAACGCCACTCATGAACGGTTTCAACTAAATCTTCAGGGATGGGAATTACTTCGAACGTTGAACCTTGGTCATGTTCATTCCAAACAATGGCTTGATTCGTAATTAAATCAACCACTCCTTTAAATCTTTCCTCAGCGCCGATTGGAACCTGTAGAGGAATTGCAACGGATCCAAGTTTAGTTTGGACGTCGTTTACAACATTAAAGAAATCTGCACCAGAGCGGTCCATTTTATTAACGAATCCAATTCTTGGTACTTTATAGTTATCAGCAAGTCTCCAGTTCGTCTCAGATTGAGGTTCTACACCACTTACTGCACAAAACAAAAAGCACAAACCATCTAAAACGCGAAGAGATCTGTTTACCTCAACGGTAAAGTCAACGTGACCTGGTGTGTCTATGATGTTTAAAACATATTCATTGTCTTTCCAAGTCCAAGCAGATTTTGTTGCTGCCGAAGTTATGGTAATACCCCTCTCTTGCTCTTGCTCCATCCAGTCCATGGTAGCTGCGCCATCATGTACTTCACCGATTTTATGACTTATACCTGTATAAAAAAGGATACGTTCGGTGGTCGTAGTTTTACCAGCATCAATGTGCGCTGCAATACCAATATTTCTAGTAAATAGTAAATTATTAGACATTTTCGAACCTTAAATAGGTATTTATAAAATTACGAATAATGGTTTATACACGGAAATGAGCAAATGCACGGTTAGATTCAGCCATTCTATGGGTATCTTCCTTTTTCTTGACAGCTGCGCCTTCACCTTTACTAGCTGCGATTACTTCTGCTGCTAATTTTTCAGCCATTCCTTTTCCACTGCGTTGTCTGGAAAAACGAATTAGCCATTTCATTCCGATAGATACTTTACGTTTAGCTCTAATTTCAGTTGGAATCTGGAACGTAGCTCCACCGACTCTTCTACTTCTAACTTCAACCATTGGCATAATGTTAGTAAGCGCTTTCTTCCATGTTTCATGCTCGTTAGATTTTGTTTTCTCACGAACAATGTCCATAGCGTCATAAAAAATACCGAAAGCAGTACTTTTCTTGCCTTCCCACATTAAGTTATTAACGAACTGTGTTACCAAAGTATCGTTGAAACGGGGATCAGGCTGAATGATTCTTAATTTTGGTTTTCTTTTTCTCATTTTGAATTAGCGGTTTCTCGCTCAGATTATTAGGACGAACCTGTGAAACATAATTACTTTTTAACCGGCTTAGGTGTTTTAGCACCATATTTAGAACGGCTTTTTTTACGGTTGTTCACACCAGCAGTATCCAGTGCGCCGCGTACGATAGTATAACGTACTCCAGGTAAATCTTTTACCCTTCCTCCGCGAATTAACACGATTGAATGCTCTTGCAAATTATGTCCTTCACCTGGAATATAGGCGATAACCTCAATTCCATTTGTTAAACGAACCTTCGCAACTTTACGAAGCGCTGAATTTGGCTTCTTTGGCGTAGTCGTATATACTCTCGTGCATACTGCACGCTTCTGTGGACAAGAATCCAAAGCTCTGGTTTTGCTCTTCTCTTTGATTTGGAGCCTGCCCTTGCGAACCAACTGATTTATAGTAGGCATACCTTCTAAAAGTTTTACTGTAAGTGGCTTGATTATTTACTTCCTATTGATATTTTGGTTTAATATAAACCACCCTATCTCAAAAGCGAATGCAAATGTAGGTCTTTAATTTTATCTATCCAAAGGAATTTTGAAATTTATCAAAAATACCTGTTTAATTTTTTAAACTTAAGAATTGTGTTTAGGTTTGACACTCGTTTTCATCCCTTATATTAAAAAAATGTCCCAAATTACTGACATTAGATACCGTGCTGATTTTACCGTTCGCGCAGCTGAAACTGATTATACCAGACAATTAACACTTCCAGGCTTACTTAGAATTTTCCACGAAGCATCTCTTCAAAGTGTCATCAAACTGGGTCTTTCTATATGGCATTTAGAAAAATACCATGCATCTTGGGTCTTACTTAGAAAGGAAATTAACCTTTATGATATGCCAGTTCTTGGTGATAAAATCACAGTTGAAACTTTCCCGTCTGGTGCTGACAGACATCTGACCTATCGTGATTTTAAAGCATTTGACCAACATGGGCGCTTGTTGGCAACCGCAAGTTCTTCTTGGTTACTCATGGAGTTGAATGAAAGAAAAATGATGGCTATTCCCGATGAAATTATTCAGTCTATTGACCAGCTTTTTCCTAATCCTTCAGATTGCCTGCCAAGACCCTCAGGTAAAATTCCGCCAATAAACAAGATTGATTATGAATGGAAGGCTCAGGTGGGTTGGTTCGACCTCGATTTTAATTACCATCTGAATAACGTAACTTACGCATCCTGGATGCTAAACGCATTGCCTGAATCTATTTTTAAATCAAAAAAACTATCTAATTTTCAAATACGATATTCCAAAGAGGCCTTACTGTATGACCCAGTTATTTGTAAAACACAACAAATAGATGAAAACCTATTCATTCATCAATTGACCCGTATTTCTGATGGTTCAGATCTTGCCTTTAGTAAAAGCACCTGGATTTAGTTAATAATATACCGTATATAGCGCGGCTAAAATGCCTAAAATTAGGATCGACCCTATGACAAAGGTTGGTCTAACATCCAGCATGGATCTCTCAAAAGGCAGTATTTCTTTGCGTTTGACGCTCATGGGAGTCCATAAGCTTATTATAATCATCAAGAACAATACAACCCAAAAAGTTATAAACATTCTGTCCAAAAAAGGATAAACAGGAAAAAAACCGCTTGTCCAGTCTGGTAAAAATTTTAAGGTAGCCGACAATGGAATCGTTAAAATAGTGC
This sequence comes from Bacteroidota bacterium, assembly GCA_041159865.1. Taxonomy (GTDB): domain Bacteria; phylum Bacteroidota; class Bacteroidia; order Chitinophagales; family Saprospiraceae; genus BJGN01. The sequence continues at coordinate 27,028 of JBEAXK010000054.1, read as the reverse complement.
CAAATAAAGCAGCACCAGAGGTTGTTCTTTTCCAAAATAGACCCAATAAAAAAATGGCCAATACACCCGGAGATAAGAATCCTACGTATTCCTGAATAAATTGATACGCCTGATCTAAACTTCTCAAAGCTGGTGCGACCATTGCTGCTATCGTTATCGATAAAATAACAGACCATCTACCCATATTTACCATTTGCTTCTCAGAGGCATCTGGTTTAATCATCTTTTTATATATATCAAGGGAAAAAATTGTGGAAATACTATTTGCTTTCCCTGCTAAAGACGCAACAACGGCTGCTGTCAAGGCAGCAAAAGCTACTCCTTTTAATCCAGAAGGAAGTAAATTCATCAAAGTTGGATAAGCATGATCTGGTTTTACTACCCCATCCATAGCCATTTCAGCTTGAAAAAGTCCATTCTCATGAAGGACAAACATGGCTATTCCAGGAATAACTACAATGAGTGGAACTAATAACTTAAGAAATGCTGCAAATAATATCCCATTTCTTGCTGTTGATAAATCTGCGCCTAAAGCTCTTTGTACGATGTATTGATTACAACCCCAATAAGCCAGATTATTAATGAGCATTCCCCCAAAAATAACCCCAAGACCAGGTAATTTGTCATAATGAGGATGCCCCTTCTCCAAAATAAGGTGAAAATGACCCGGTGCTTCTTTTTTCAGAATACCCAGTCCCGCCATAAAATCCTTACCCAATCCAAATTCTTCAGACAATAATGTAAGAGACAGATAAGTAGTTACTAAGCCTCCTAAAATTAGAACTGCTACCTGGATAACGTCTGTGTAGCCAATGACCCGCATACCCCCAATAGTTACAATGATTGAAAATAAACTGAGTGAAATGACACAAGTCATAAAGGAAATATTGGCAATGGACGTAATAGCCAGTGCGCCCAAATAAATAATGGAAGTAAGATTTACAAACACATAGACTAACAACCAGAAAAGAGCCATAATACTACTTACCTGCTCGCTATATCGGGTAGCCAGAAACTGAGGCATCGTATAAATCCTGTTTTTCAAAAACATAGGAATAAAAAACAGGGCTACGATGATTAATACCAGTCCAGACATCCATTCATAGGAAGAAATGGCCAGACCTATGGCGAAACCTGAACCGGACATCCCGATAAAGTGTTCCGCAGAAATATTGGAAGCGATTAAAGAAGCTCCAATAGCCCACCAAGTCAATGAACCTTCGGCAAGAAAAAATTCCTGTGCCGTTTCATTCTTCGCCGTCTTTCGTTTGTAAATCCAAATTCCATATGCTGCAACCAGAATGAAATAAAGAAAAAATACTAAGTAATCAGCTGGTTGCAGGGTATTCATTTAATTAAAATTTCAAGGTTGCAGGCAAATATTTTTTCAGTAAATCAGTGTAATAAGGACGTAACTCGTCCCAATTTGGTGGCTCTGGATTTTTTGAATATAAATCGTAAGGATTAAATAATTTTACCCAAGGCAACATGGCTTTATCATGATCATCAAGTAAATATTCGTAAGCTCCTTCTCTGTGCCAGGCATAAAAAGAATGATATCTTAACATGTATAAACCCTCTTCAGGAATATAACCTTTCATCATCTGATAAATGTATTCATCATGCCCCCACGACATATCAACCTTCCTTAATCCGCAATTCTTCTCGTAAATACCTAGAGTTGTATTATATCTGGGGTCATTGTAATCGTCATTTTCTGAAAAAAACTCAGGATAAACTATTTTATCAGAATAGGCACAACCTACTGGAAAGGTATCTCCCACAACAGCCCATTGTGGCTCGCCAAAAAGGCACAAAACTTTGCCCATGTCATGCATAAGCCCAACTAAAACCATCCAATCGGGATGACCATCACGTCTGATTGCTTCAGAAGTTTGTAAGAGATGCTGGAACTGATCTAAATCAGTGTCTGGATCTGAATCATCTACCAATTGATTTAAAAAATCAAATGCATCCCAAACTGACATTTCTTTTTTATCAAATGAAAGATATTCTTTTTGCTTTTGCTTAACAAAAGCAAATGATTGATGGGTATGGTTTAGTTTATAGAACTCCTTTACCGTATCTCTTGCAGGTTCTTCATAATTACGATATGCTTCCGTAGATTTTGAAGTGGCAATATCTTCCGGATTGGGATAACGGCGCAACAAGTCATCTTCCCATTCATCCATACTGGCTAAAGGCTGATTTGGATTAGTTATAACATTAGTCATGTTGAAAGTTTTGTTTTAACAAGATAGCAAAAATATTTATTTTTACGAAATTTTTAAAAAGAATCATCCGTTTCGGACCATTCAAAAATTCTCTTTATTTGTCAAATAAAATTTTTCCACATTTTGCTTTCCATAGGTTTAATTGTCCGTTCATTGTACTTTGCATCAGACTTCATATGGTAATAGCGAGAGATTTCCCCCGCTACTTGAAAATAAATCAACTGACCAATGGGCATTCCCGCATAAACCCTTACGGGTTGCGTACATGAAATTTCAAGTGTCCAGTGATTACAAAATCCAACATCCCCTTTTCCAGCTGTGGCATGAATATCTATACCCAGTCTACCTACACTTGACTTTCCTTCTAAAAATGGCACAGTGTTATGTGTTTCGGTATATTCCATTGTAGAACCCAGATAAAGGACTCCAGGCCGCAAAACTATTCCTTCCTCTGGAATTTCAAACTGGCTGATTTCATTGGGAAGTTTAGCATCTAATACTTCCGCGTTATAAGTAGCTAGATATTTTGAAAGGTGCACATCGTAAGAATTAGTACCTAAACAAGCTGGATTATAAGGTTCAATAACTATTTCACCTTTAGAAATTGCCATTTGTATCATTACATCACTTAAAATCATCTATTATTTTTTAAGGTATCCTGAATCGTAAAGATTTTTAAATCTTCTGTTGTTAAAATTCTATTTTCCAATAATTTAGGTGAAAAATAAACGGTTAATTCCTCTCCTGGTAGGATATCCATGTAATTTTTTGAGAAAAATCCCTCCACTTGAGGAAAATCGAGATAAACATTTTTAGCCAATTTTGGGGAAGTTAATTTAACCACATATACCAAACCTTGATTTTCAACACTAAAAGTAAGTCCATGGTTTTTCGGTAAATCTAAATTTTTTACAGGCGTAAAATAATGAAGATCGTGCGCGTGAATCTTACCATTTTCATCGGTTGCTGATAATGCTAATAATACACGATTTGGATTTATCCCTTTGGGTATTAATTCATTTATTGGCAGTAATGCCAGTTCTTTTGATGTATTGGAAGGAGTAGAAAAGGGTAAGAATCTGGAATGAAGAAGATTGCCATCAAAATCAATCAGCTTAATATTTAAAATTAAGGAATCCGTTTGTATTTTATCAGACACTGCTTTAATTTCCAAATGTTTTGGATGCTGTCTGACACTAACCAAAAGAGGAGAAAAAGCATCTTTGACATAATAATGTAAAGCCTTCCAACGCTGAAAATAATCCATTCCTGACCAGGAAGCAACGGGCCAGCAATCATTTAATTGCCAATACAGAGACCCCATATTGTAGGGCATTGCCTGTCTGTGTGCTTCAATGGCAATCCGAATACCCTCTGCTTGTAATAATTGTCCAACATAAAGGAAATGATCAAATTTTTGAGGAATTTCGTAGTGATCTTCCATGTACTTTTTAATTCTCATATTTCCAATACCACTTCTTTGGTGCGCCGACATAACCTCTGAGGTAATATCCCAATCCTCTGGTAAAGTGTAGGAAGAAACAGTTCTCATTTCCGGAAAAGATTGAAATCCATACTCGCTCATGAATCTGCCTATATAGTTGTAAAAATCATCAAACGGGTGTTGTTCGTGCCAAACTCCCCAATAATGAATATCCCCGGCAGGCGTATTTTTTGATGCATGTTCTCCCTTTTTATAAAATGGAGAAGAAGGCCAGTAAAAAGAATCCCCATGATATTTTTGGACCATTTCAGGTAAAAGCTTATGAAAAATATCCTCATATGCTTTCCAGATCAACTTTCTTTTTTCAGGCCCATATTTTTGCTTCCATCCCCAACCTTTAAATTCTTTAAATTGAGCCCAGGCAACATCTATTTCGTTATTTCCGCACCAAATGGCTATGGAAGGATGATTTCGCAACCTCTTTATATTATACTCTGCTTCTTCTTTTACCCTCCTTAAAAAATCTGCATCTCCAGGATACATGCTACAGGCAAACATAAAATCTTGCCAAACAAGTATTCCATTTGCATCACATAATTCATAAAAAATATCATTCTCGTAAAAGCCCCCTCCCCATACGCGCAACATATTCATATTGGCACTTGTAGTTGAATGAATGAGCCATTGATATTGGTCATTGGTTACTCTGGGTATAAAAACATCAGAAGGAATATAATTGGCTCCTTTAGCAAAAATAGGTCTTCCATTCAATTCAAAATAAAAAGATGCGCCTTCTTTGTCAGGTTCTTGTATAACCTTGATTGTTCTAAGTCCTGTTTTTTTTGTTAAAACATCTAATAGCTGATTTTGGAAGAACAATTTCACTTCAAAATCATATAAATAAGGCGTCCCAAGATCATGTGTCCACCAACGTTGAGGTTTTTCAATGCTAAATGGCTGTATTATGGAATGATTTCCCTTTTCCAGATACTGTGAAGAGTGGGCTAATTTTTGACCTTTACACCATAATTCAAGGAGATAATCACCTGCCGAAACTACTTCAATTTCACTTTGACTTTCCAGTTCTGCAACCTTATCCGTTAATTTCAACTGCTTTATATATAAGTCATTTTGCCTGGCTCGGTTCCATGAACATATTCTTACGGATCTGAAAATACCTGAACTAACTAAACGGGGACCCCAGTCCCAGCCAAAATGATAGCCAGGTTTTCTTAAAAACACACTCACTTTTTGGTTACCTAATGCACCATTTTCAGACTGGTCGTTAGAAGCAGGAAGATCAAATCCATGATTTTCAAGCATTTCAATCCCCTTTCTTGTAGGAGAATGAAAATACAATCTCAGATTATTTTCCCCTTCCCTAATAAAGTCTTTTATATCAAAATGCCAGGCAATGAAAAAATTATCTGCTGAAAAAAGTAAATTTCCATTCAAATATACATCTACATAGGTATCTAGGCCATCAAATTCTAAGGTAATTTTATCAGCTTTTCTATAATCTTCCTCCAATTGGAAAGAGACTTTATACTCCCAATCAACTTTGTCCACCCACTGTGAATTTTTTTCATTGGTTCTATAGTAAGGATCTTCAAGTCTGTTATTATCCATTAAATCAGTATGTACTGTTCCAGGAACAGTTGCATTTAACCAAACTGTTTCTCCTGCCTGTCGAAAAAACCAGGGTTTATCTAATGGAATAATCTTCATTTCTGTCGTTGATTGAGAAAAAAGTTGTGTTAATTTACAAGTAAAACAAAAGAGATAAAATAATTTACTTTTCATAGTTCAAAAAGTGGGCTAATATATTGATAGTTAAATTAAATACATAATGTTAATAAATAAATTCTGAGGAAGAAAGATTTCCCATCCAATAAATAGATTATTTTGCGATTTTACAGGATTTACCTTAACCAAATATTAAAACAACACACAATGATTAATCAGGATTCAATTTCCGATTTATCCCAATTACTCTGTTTACAAAGTGAGGAAAGACAACAGCTCATTAAAAAAGTAACAAGTTATTACCTGGCATTTCTCGATAATTTATCCGAGGGGAAAGCTTATCTGGGTGACACAGATGGAGGAAAAGCATTGGCAACTATGCCTTTTCAAGAAAGTCCATACCCCATTGACCAAATTTTCGAAGTTTTTCATCAGGCGGTGACTGAAAATGGTATTAATCCTGCCAGTGGTAAACACTTTGGCTATGTTCCGGGAGGAGGTATTGAAACAGCTGCTTGGGGGGACTTTTTAGGCGCTTTAACTAACAGATATAGCGGCATAAATTTCGCAAATCCAGGAGCAGTGAGAATGGAAAATCAAGTTATCTCCTGGATGTGCAAACTGATTGGCTACAAAGAAGGCAGTCACGGGAGTTTACTTTCTGGAGGCTCTATTGCAAATCTTTCCGCTATTATTACAGCCAGAGATCATAAAGAACTTAAGGCGAAAAATTTTGAGAAAGCGGTTATTTATCTAACGACGGAAACGCACCATTGTGTCCAAAAGGCTCTTCGGCTTGCAGGGATGGGAGAGTCAGTTATTCGATATATTCCAATGGATGAAAAATTCAGTATGCAACCCGATGCATTAGAAACGACCATTCAAAAAGATATTGAACTCGGACTGATTCCTTTTCTTATCATAGGTTCTGCAGGAACAACCAACACGGGAGCTATTGATCCATTGGAAAAATTAGCTGATATAGCGGCTAATCATCAGATTTGGTATCATGTTGACGCTGCCTATGGTGGATTCTTTCTGTTAGTTGATGAATTAAAAGAAAAATTTAGAGGCATTGAACGGGCAGATTCAGTAGTTATTGACCCGCATAAAAGTCTTTTTATGCCCTACGGATCGGGTGTTATTTTAGTTCGTGATGCAGCACATTTATTCAAATCTAATTATTATACAGCAGCTTATTTACAAGATTCTATGGACGGACAAGAGGAATTATCCCCCGCTGATTACTCTCCGGAATTGACGCGACATTTCAGAGGAATACGCATTTGGTTTTCATTATCTGTTTTAGGTATTTCCCCATTTCGAAAAGCTTTAGCTGAAAAAATTGAACTCAGCCATTATTTTTATCATGAAATTAAAAAAGCTGGATTTGAAGTTGGCCCTTTTCCAGCACTCAGCATCATGCTTTTTCGATTTGTCCCAAATCAAGGTGACTCAAATGAGGCAAACACAAACCTTTTATCTTTAATTCATGAAGATGGGCAAATTTTTGTTTCATCGACTACTATACAAGGTATTTTATGGATTAGAATGGCCATTCTGGTGTTTAGGGCGCACAAAAAGGAAGTTGATATTGCCATAAAAACATTAGAAAAATTTAAAAATAAATTAAACATAATTGAAATTTAAAAATAATAATGAAAGTATTACTTTTATCGTTGTAAGTTATTTGTTAAAGCAGACATTTCAAACTATATTGTTACACAGAATTTAACTAATCAAACATTATTTCAGTATGAATTTTATTTTACCATTCATTTTATCTTTTGCCTTAATAACACAGTTATATGGGCAAAACATCAATGTTTCAGGGAAGGTAGTATCCAGTATGGATGATGAGCCCTTAATTGGTGTAAATGTCACCATCAAAGGAACTTCCACAGGAACAACAACCGACATAGACGGTAATTATACCTTAACCAATATTCCAGCTAATGGAACGTTGGAATTCAGCTACGTTGGATTTGAAAAATTGGAAAAGTCCATAAATGGTCAACAAATCATCAATGTCAGTCTGAATGAAGGCAATACTCTAGATGAGGTAGTTGTTACTTCCTTTGGTATAGCCAAGGAGAAAAAAGTACTTGGTTATGGCTCGCAAAAAGTAACCGCTGAGGTACTTATGCAATCAAGCCAACAAAACGTGGTGAACGCCCTTCAGGGAAAAGTAGCAGGTGTTACCATTAACAGTGCGGGTGGTTCACCAGGCGCCGGAGCAAATATTAATATTAGAGGTATAAATTCTATCAGTGGAAGTAATGACAACCAACCTCTTTTTGTGGTTGATGGAATCATTATAAGTAATGCTACAAATGCTGGCAACGTATTGCCTTCAGTAGGCACCAACGCTGTCAACAACAATGAGCAATTCATGAACACGAACAGGGCTGCCGATATTAATAATGATGATATTGAAAGCATTAACATATTAAAAGGTGCCGCAGCTACTGCCCTTTATGGTCAAAGAGCTTCCAATGGTGCCGTTATCATCACCACTAAAAAAGGAAAAGCTGGTAAAACTGCCATCAACTATTCAACCAGCTATGGGGTTCAGACTGTTGATAAAGTTCCACTCATTCAAGAAACATATTCACATGGCATCAATGGTTTAGCCAGAACAGGTTCCATTCCCGTTTTCCAACAGTATGGTCCTCCTTCACTTCCTGGAGATCCATTTTACCAGCATTTTAGAGATTTCTTCAGACAAGGTACCACAGCTAGTCATTCACTTAGCTTTTCCGGTGGATCTGAAAAAACAAACTTTTTGACCTCTGCTTCTTATTTCAATAATGAGGGAATAACTTATAATACCAGTTTCCAGAGAGTTACAGCAAAGTTATCTGCATCTCATCAAATGTCTGACAAATTAAATGTTGGAGGACAAATAAATTTTGCTAATTCTCAAGGTGTCAATCCAGCTTCCGGTGATAAATCCATCTATAGTTCTCTCTCCTACTGGTCTCCTTCTTTTGATGTAAATGATTACCTCAAGCCAGATGGAACTCAAAAAAATATCACAGCTGGAACAATTGATAACCCTAGGTATATGGCGGAAACCAGTCCCCTCAACACCGATGTTAACAGGGTTTATGGAGATATAAATTTGAACTATAAGTTCAACTCATGGCTTTCTGCCCGTTATCAGGCAACTGCAGATTATTACAACGACAGACGTTCCCGTATTGTACCTCCAGATTTAGATTTAGGTACTCAGGTACGCGGATTTATCACGGAAGAGACCATTAATTCCATGGAATTAAACTCCAATTTTATTATTACTGCCAACCATAAATTAAATGAAAATTTAGGCTTAAATGTTACGGTTGGTAACACCATTACTGATATTAAGGGTGAAAATTTAGGCGCGCGTGGGGAAGGATTTATCGCACCCGGTTTTTATAATATTTTAAATACATCCAATTCATTTATCCGTAAATCAAATTCTTTAAGAAGAATTGTTGGCGTATTTGCAGACGCCAGAATTGATTATAAAGATTACCTTTATCTTAACCTAACAGGAAGAAATGACTGGTCTTCTACTTTGCCTGCCGATAACAGATCTTTCTTTTATCCATCGGCCAGCCTTTCTTATATCTTAAGTAATACTTTACTAAAAGACAACTCTTTCTTTAGTTTTGTTAAACTTAGAGGTTCTGTTGCTCAGGTTGGTAAAGACGCTTCACCTTATCAGATTGGCACTTATTTTGCACCCGTACCAGGGTTTCCTTTCGGAACAATTGGCGGCTTTAGAAGAGATCTTGATATAGGTAATTTTAATTTATTACCTGAATTAACAACGGAATCAGAAGTAGGCATTGAAGCAAATTTCTTGAATAATTTAATCTCTCTGGAGGCAAATTATTTCGTAAGAAATAGTAAAAATCAAATCATCGATGTACCTATTAGTAATGTAACCGGTTTCTCCAGATATACTACTAATGCTGGATTAATTGTAAACAGAGGGGTAGAGGTTTTACTTGGCATTAGCCCTTTAAAAGGTAAATTTCGCTGGGATATTGATATAAACTGGACAAGAATTCGCAATAAAGTAGAATCCATGCCTGAAAATCTAAAAGAAATTACCTTTTATGACCAGGGTAGATCTGCTTTGAGAATCGTTGAGGGAGGATCAATGGGTGATTTATATGGCTACGAATGGAGGAAAAATGAAAAAGGAGAGGTGTTAATTGGAACCAATGGTTTACCTACCCTTGATCAAAGTAAATACATAAAACTGGGAAATGCTTTACCTGATTGGTTTGGAGGTTTAAATAATACTTTTTCCTATAAAGGAATATCTCTAAATATCTTGTTGGAAGTAAGGCAAGGAGGTGATATAGTCGATCTAATGGAAATGAATGCCATAAGAAATGGAACGACTTTGTTCACAAAAGACAGAAATGTGATGACTATCTGGAAAGGTGTAACAGCAGATGGAAAGCCAAATACTATTCCAGCCGTTTTAGATGAAAACACCTATCGTGCCTTTGGAATAAATGGTCATCATTCATTTAATATACAAGACGCATCCTGGTTTAGAATTAGAAATATTAACCTTTCTTATAGCCTACCCAAATCATTGTTTGGTAAAACAATTAAATCGGCACGCTTAGGTGTTTCCGCAAACAATGTATTTCTATCAACTCCATTCCGAGGATATGACCCTGAAGCCCTTGCCTTTGGTTCAGGTTCCAACCTTATTGGGTTTACAGGAAGAAATACACCTAATACGCGAAATATAAATTTCAACCTTAATATTGGATTTTAATAAACCCATTTTGAAAACAGAAATTGATGATAATGAAAAATAAATTTTTGCAAAAAATAATCTGGCTGTCGCTCATATTGTCGGTAACTAATTGTGAAAACTACATTGGTGGCGACACGAATATTGATCCCAATAAAACAAATGATGCAAGTTTGAACACCTTGACGCCTACCATTTTGTTTTTCTCAGCTAATTCAACACAAAGTGCAGCGTCTATAAGTAGCTCTTACATCCAACAAATAGGTAGTTTGGTTGCTTCGGGTACTGATTCACACCTAAGGAGTACTTTTGATGGTGTTTGGGTTAATTTATATTTAAATATTATTCCCAATGCAAACGCTATGATTAAAAAAGCAAACAACAATAACTCGCCACATTACAGTGGACTTGCTAAAGTAGTCATTGCCTATAATCTTGGTTTAGCAGCAACCATCTGGGAAAATATTCCCTATAAGAGTTCAGACAACCAATTGACTGATTTTTCACCAAAATATGATACACAGGAAGAAATTTATAAAGACATTCAACGTCTGTTAAATGAAGCTATTTCTGAATTAGGTGCATCAGAATCCTTATTTAAACCAACCACTGATGACATTGTTTTTAGAGGAAATATTAGCAACTGGTTAAAAACAGCTCATACGCTGAAAGCAAGGTTTTTACTTCATACTGCCAAGAAAACGGGAGCTGCAGCGGCTTATCCAGCCATTTTAGACGCCTTAAGTAAAGGTATTAAAGCAAATAACGAAGATTTCCAGCTTGTTTACACTGATCGTAATATTAGTCCATGGCATTCTGTCGCATTGGCAAATAATACAGGAAACTTAAGTACAACATTTGGCGGACAATTCATGAACCTGATGAACGGAACTATTCAAGAAATAGTTGATCCAAGAGTTTCTTTGCTTGCATTTAAAAATGTAGCTGCTGATCCACTTTTTAAGGGTACTAATCCAGGAACTGGCTCCGGTGCAACTACCGTTTATAACGACAGAACCAATTTCTTCGGTTGGAATTTCACCCTTTTAGCTCCTTTACAGATGGTTACTTTTGCAGAAGCCAAATTTATTGAGGCAGAGGTTAGATGGTTGCAAAATGGCGGAAAAGGTACTCCTGATGCCTACAATGCCTATTTAGATGGAATAAGAGCTAATATGACTAAAATTGGCGTATCAGCAGCAAATGTGACCACTTTTACTACCCATCCTAAAATTGCTGTTGGTGCTGAAAATTTAAATATTTCGCATATCATTTCTGAAAAATATAAGGCACTTTTTCTTAATCCTGAAGCTTGGACCGATTTACGTCGTTATGACTATAGTAATACTATTCTTCCTGGATTAACCCTTCCTGCGAATCATAATCCTGATTTAAAAGGGAAATGGATTCAAAGAGCTGCCTATCCTACCTCGGAAACATCCAGAAATTCAGCGGTTGCTACTCAAAATTTCCGCGATCTTGATGCTAAAATGTGGATTTTTAATTAATTATTAAAAAGTATTGAACGATGAGAATTATAAATAATATTCTTTTACTTCTGATTATATTTCTTTCAGCTTGCCATAAAGAATATAATCCAACGAACGATTTATTTGAAATCGTTGGAGATGTAGCGCAGGTTTCTGCCCTTACGTCACCTGTAACCAGTGCTGACGCTAATAGTACTGTTAACCTGACTATTAAGGCGCATGCTTTAAATACGGACATTAAGGAGTTTAAGTTTTACCAAAGAATAGGCACCTCCGGAACTTATAATTTTGTGAGAACCGTTCCTTTTGTGGCTAACTTTTCAGCAGCAGAACGAGTACATGTGATTACAGTCCCATATACAGTGCCAAATGAAAAAGGAAAATCATTTAGCTTGCAGGTCGAGGCCATTACGGCAAATAATCTGGTTTCTTTAAGAAGAACTTTAAGTCCGGTGAATATAACCATTAGATAAAAAGGATTTTTAGAAAAAAAGAAAGCCCGGTATATTTAAATACACCGGGCTTTCTTATTTTGAAAAATATTATTTGTCCTTAAATATTTGGTGAATTTGTGGGCTTAGATAATTACCCCATATTTCATAACCCTCATCATTATAATGCAAGGTATCTTTTCCAAAATATTTACTAATGGGTTGACCCGAGGCATCGAGAAATGCATTTTTAACTGAGACGGTAAACAAGGAGGATTGAGTTGCAGCATATTCCCGAATCAGCTGATTTGTTTCTTCTATTTTATCCCACACTTTCCACCTTCTGGGCGAGGGAGATATTTCAATCCATATAATAGGAATTTCGGGAAATTTTTTCCGAATAGTATGAACAATTTGCTTGTAAGTTTCAAGAATCTGGATCGGTGATTTATCATTATTTGAAACGGTTAAATCGTTACTACCACTGTACATCACAATTCCTTTTAAAGAATGGGAAAAGGCAATTCTCTCTACGTAATATGCCATTTCAGAGATATTACTCCCGCCAAATCCTCGATGTATTACGGATAATGGTGCTAAATCAGTGGCTACATTTTTCCATAGTCTGACAAAACTGCTTCCTGTTACCAGAACAGAATTTTCTGGATAAGTTACCGATGCATTCAGACTATCAAAAACCAAAATTTCTTGCTCAAATCTTTTGATTCCAGCCTTTCCTGCCGATTTATTTTGTTTTAGTTGAGTAAAAAGCCAATGTACTATTTCGTTTAGGGCAAATACCTGTTTATCCCTTTTACCATCTAAAGTGTGTCCTGTATTTGGAAAAGGTAAATAACCAGTTTGAATACCTAATTGAAGTGCCTTTTGAAAAATGGGAAGGCTTCCATATTTAAATCCATGCCAGGAATAAGAAGAATCAAAAGGAACTGTCTTATCCATTTCTCCATGAACTAAAAAAACAGGAATGTCTCCCTTTTTTATCATCGATAGATCTGTCAATGCCCCCCAACAATTTACTACACCATGTACATTTGAAGAAACATCTGAATTAACAGGATCTAAGGGACCCCATTTTGCGGTAATATCAGTAGGAACTTCATATTGATCTAAATAACCAACCCCTAAAGCAGTCATTGCCCCAGCGGAACTGCCCATAATAAAAACCTGTGAAGTGTCGATTCTAAAAGCAACCGCATTTTTCTTTAAATATCTTACTGCAGCCTTTGCGTCTTGAACCGCACGGATAAAAGCCTCAAAATAGGCAATATCACTGTTTGAGGAATCAATACCCAGTCTATAATCAATAGATGCAGAGACATACCCTCTTTGAGCTAAACCAGTGCAAATAAGACCATTAAATGTACCCACTTTGGTATTATTCCTAAAGCCACCACCATGAATAAAGACCATTACAGGCCTTTTTAAAAAAGTATCTTGTTGAGGAGGCAAATAAAGATCCAATAAATGATTCTCCATTTCTCCTGAGAGACCAGAAGAACGTTGATAAGGAATATCCGAAAGGGTATCAATTCTCTCATACAAGACTTCTTTATATCTTTGTGAATAAGATATATGAGAAGAAAAAACAAAACCCAGAATGGCAATAATTTTAAAAAGGCTCATTTTTTTAATTTTTTGCGTCAAAATAATCTAGCAGATGAAACCTAAGGTAATGGATTTCCTTCATTTTAAGTAATAAATCAATGTAGGGCTCATAAATTGTATTGACGATTCCTTTATTTGAATCCTGATTTGAAGGGTCTGCAGATAAATCTGTCGGATCATTATCCTGATACCTAAACCAATGCCAGCCAACACATTGTTTATTTTCTAATAATTTAAGGGTGAAATTTTCATAGTGTGCTGCTCTGTCATTCTGATTTTTGACAATCCATCCAGCACCAGAAATATTTTTCATACCCACATCATTTCCTTTGGTGTAAAACTCAGTAATAAAAAAGGGAATTTCCAAATTTTTCGCCCATATACTGGCTAATTTTTCGGTTAAATCCCAATATCCATAATAATTTATGGACATTACATCAACATATTTTGATGCAACTTTTAATAAAGCAGCATTTTCTTTTGCTGTGGAATGTATTCTGCTACCTAAATACAAGTGATTAGGATCTATTTTTTTAAGTTCTGTCGAAACTACTTTAAAATAGAGCTCGGCGATTGAGGCAATAAATACTTCTTTTTGTTCTTTTGAAACCTCGTTTCTATTCGTTTTTAAAGAATCTAAATACTTCTTAGCTGAAATAAAAGCATAATCTGTGCTATCTGCGGTCACAATAGCTTCCCAGGTAGATATTAAGAAAGGCAATTCATTATCTGAAAAATGGCCAAATAAATTTGGATCATCTTTAAATTTAATTTGCTCTGACAGATGTTTTCTACAAAAATCGGGGAAAGAAGGATCGAGTATAAGTGAAATAATATTTGAAATTTTCCTGTTTGGAAATTCTTTTCTGATATAAGCATTAAATGCGTTCAATACGTTTAGTTGGGTAGAATAAACAACAGGAATCTCAGCTGTTTTATTAAATTCTCTGGCTGTAGAAATTTCTGACCAGGATCCTATACTCTTAAACCCGTGATTAAAAAGCAATATTGCTGTTGAAGAAAACCAACCTAAGTCGTCTTTAAATTTTGATTGAAGAGCTAATTTATTGGATGGTGATTTTCCAGGCCTCAAACTCGTTACGCCAATTTCATAATATTCATTTCCAAGAGGATCTATTAATTTCCATCTATCCTCCGTTTTATGGGTATAAAAAAAACCCTTAATCTCATAAGTTTTACCCTGTTTTCCACCATATTTATTTGTTGAAAACAAAGGGTCGGTTTTAAAATTGGGTAATTTAGAAATTTTTCTAACCGGCATTTTAATCCAGTCACTAAATACAATATCTCTATTAGTGTTTCTACGCCATATTTTGGTTTCAACAGAGTCGGTTATCTCCTGCCCGGTTACAGAAAAAAGAGAAATACAAAGAAAGAAAAAAATGAAAAAAGGTCTCATAAAAATGGTTTAAAATTTAAATGGAAGGGACGTTTATATCCCCTCCATTTAACAAAAAAGAAGTAATAAAATATTACCAACCTGGATTCTGCGGCATCAATTTCGAAAGATTTGCATCAATGACCACTTGAGGTATTGGGAAAACTGTATCTCTCAATGTAATTACCGGACCGGCAATCAGGTTAAACTTTTTAGTTCTTGAAAACCAGGTTCCTGTTCTAAGGAGCGTATATCTTCTATGCTCTTCAGACCATAATTCCCTGGAGCGTTCGTCAAGAATAAAATCTAAAGTAACTTGAGCTGCTGTTATGGGTGCAGCATTTGCTCTGGTTCTAAGTAAATTTATGGTTGTTGCAGCACCTGCCTGATCGTTTAAGTAAAATTGTGCCTCTGCGAGAAGGAGGTAGGTATCGGCAATGCGCAAATAAATCTGATCATTATAATTATTTGAATTTTGGACATCTTCAGGCACAGAAGGAGCATAATCCCATTTAGTTGTTGAGGGTCTTAACCTATTAGTTGCCGTATTTCCAACAGTTTCAACGGGTATATTGCTAAATGTCCTTAAATGAGCAGGACCAGAACCTGTTAATAAAGCAAGTGTATCTCCAATATTTGATTTTGCAGGTAAGGAGGCGGAATTATTATATCGATAAAATTTTCGCCAGCCAAAATAAGACCCCCTGTCATCATTCGCATCATAAATGTTTAATCCATATTTTGTAACGGCGAACCTTCCCAGACCTCTGCCACCATTTTCAATTGAGAATGTAACAGGTCTGGCCGAACCGATCTGAATTTCTGCATATCTGTTTACGTACCAGCGCCTCATGATATTACCATCCCCACCATTTGAAAGGTATTCATTTTGAAGAACCCAAAGCACTTCTTTATTACCAGCACTTCTATTTGCATTATTATCTAAAAACATATCGGTAAATGGAGTGCCAGGTCTTGATGACTGGCTTGCCATTCTTGATTTTGTGAGCACATAAAGTGGATTATTCACAACTGAAAGTGCTTTTTCCTTAGCTAACTGGTGTTTTCCTACCGTCAAATATAATTCTGAAAGATAATGGCTTGCCACTGCTTTTGAAACCCTCCCGTCATAAGGCGCAGGATCTGAGAGATTCTGCTCAGCGAAAAGAAGATCATTTTCCATGGCTGTTCTAATAATATTTACAGGCGTTCTCTCCCAGTCAGTGCGAATATTTGTACCTGATGATTCGTCAAGATTTAAGGGGACCGCGCCAAATAAGAATGTCAGATGTCTGTATGCCCAGGCTCTTATCAGTCTGGCTTCTCCAATTATTTGGTTTTTCTCCGCTGCGGACCAGGAAATTTCAGCTTTTTCGGCACGAATAATAATCGTATTTGCCGCATTAATTATGCCATATAACCATTCCCAGGTATCGCGAAGATATCCGTCTGTTGAAGAAAGTGTTGTTCCCCAGGTATTCAAAAAGGCTTCAATACTTCCTCCCGCTGGCATCATACTATAGGCATTATCAACACCAATGACCATAGCAGAATTATTTAATACGTTCGAGCCACCATTGGCACCATTTCGTTCAAAACGTACCCGATTGTAAAGACCATTAAGTCCAAATTCAAAACCCGCTTTATTTACATACAGATTTTCAGGTGCTATTACATTTCGTGGATTTTCATTTAAAAAATCTTCCGAACAAGCAGAAAAAAAGAAAATCAAGACTAAAGTTATGTTGAAAGAAATTTTCATTTTCATTTGATTCAATTTTAGGAATTTAGAAACCAATGGTTAGACCAATTAATAGTTCTCTTTGTAAAGGAATACCATATTGGCTTGTAAATTCAGGATCTAACCCCCCATATTTTGTAAAAGTACCGAGGTTTCTTGCGGTAAAATATAATTTTGTGCTTTGAAAGCCAAAAGAATTTTTTCCATTATTAGAGAAATTATAGGCTAAGGATAAATCTTTTATTCTCAAAAAAGAGGCATCTTCATAAAAGTTGATACCCCTGTAATTCGCATTGGCATCATTTGCAAAATGAGTGCCGTTCGGATTTTTATCGGCTGACCACCAATCTTTCATAATGGTATTTCTGGCAACATCGGCAAATACATTATCAAGCTGATATGGATTTTCTTTTGTTACCCCACTTTGACCATGTATGAATATCATGAGTGAGAAACCTTTATAAGTAAAAGTATTGGTAAGTCCCCAAATTACCTTTGGGTCCAACTGACCTATAATGGTTCTGTCAAGGGCATTAATTAAATTATCCCCATTAATATCGACCACCTTTACATAACCAGGTTTATCTGTTGCTGCTGCCCATGGGGTTGCTTTTATTTCTTCAACCGACTTAAAAATACCATCATACAACTGGTTAAAATTAACTCTGATGGGTTGACCAATAAACCAACGACTTGCTAAATCATCCTTTCCATCGCCATACAAATCAATAATTTTATTCTTATTGTGTGAAATATTAAAGCTTGACGTCCATTTAAAATCAGTTAAATCAATATTAGTAGAATTAATGCCTAACTCAATACCATTATTTTGGGTTTGTCCTATATTTTGTAGTATGGAGTTAATACCATGCGTTGGTGAAATAGTTCGCTCTAAAAGTAAATCAAAAGTACTATTATGATAATAATCGATACTTCCTTGAATTTTGCCCTCCATAAATCCAAAATCAAAACCCAGATTTAAAGATTTTGTAGATTCCCAGCCTAAATCAGGATTTGCCAAAGAGGTGGGTACGTATCCGGCAAGTATAGTTGTTCCGTTCAGGTAAGGCCTGTAACCAAGTTTTGCTAACGACTGATAACTTCCAACAGCTTGATTTCCATTAAGACCATAAGATGCACGCCATTTAAGTTGTGAAACAAAAGTCAGATTTTTCATGAAATTTTCTTTGTGAATATTCCATCCCAAAGAAGCAGATGGGAAAACACCATATTTTGTCTCAGATCCAAATCCTGAAAATCCATCTCTCCTCGCCGTTAGAGTAATTAAATATTTACTATTGAAGCCATAATTAACCCGTATCATTTGAGAAATTATGTTTTGCTCAAAATAGGTAGAAGAAGGTTGTAAAAGTAAAGCCGAAGACATCTGATAATTTGTCAATACATCGCTTGGGAAATTCTGACCTTGAATTTGATCTCTATCAAAAACGTTTGATTGGCTACTATATAATCCTGTAATGTTCAGGCTACTTAATCCAAAAGTTTTATTATAGTTCAAAATATTTTCAACAGTCAGATTTTTTTCGATAGAATGGTACGTTTCTGCATTACCTCCGGATTGAAAACCTAAAGCAGTATTTCTGCCATAATAGGTCTTTCTGTCATTAGCTTCAAATTCAATACCTGTATTAAATTTGTACGTTAAGCCTTTTAAAGGAAGTTTTACTTCCGCATAGTTTGCAGAAAAAACCCTATATCCGTAATCAAAATTGCTTACTAATACTGGAGATAATGGATTTCTGGCCTGATTGTATTCTGGCCAAGCATATATAGCAATACTTCCATCTGTATTGTAAGGTTTAGTCAAAGGATTGAAAAAATTTGCACCCCCTCCCGTATTTCTTGTATCACTAAACTCAACAGGCAAACCCGTTCTGTCCTGGAAAGACAATTGGGAACTTGTTCCGATTTTCAACCAAGGTGTCACCTCCACATCCAGATTGGGTCTTAAAGTATATCGTTTAAAATCATCATTTACCGCGATACCTTTAACATCTAAATAGCTGCCGCCCAGATAAAACGATGATTTTTTACTTCCACCCGTTATAGAAAGGGAATGTTGACTTCTTGACCCTTGTCTTGTAGCTAAATCATACCAATTAACATAAGTTCCTGATTCATAAACTTCTTTTTCCGTTTGGGTAACTGTTCCAGGTGAATTTAACCTAGTTGTTTTAAAATTATAAAATTCCTCACCCGTCAATAAATCAGGTCTTCTTGCAATTTGCTGTACCCCATAATATCCATCATAGGTAATGGAAACTTTTTCGTTATTACCCCTTTTCGAGGTGATAAGTATAACCCCATTGGAACCTCTGGAACCATAAATAGCTGCTGCAGATGCATCTTTTAACACTTCAATAGAGGCAATATCCGCTGGATTAATTTCACTCAACCCACCAACATAAGGAATTCCGTCCAAAATGATGAGTGGACCATTACTTGCATTGATTGAATTTCTACCCCTTATCAAGATGGATAATTCATTACCTTCAGAACCTCCACTATTGGTATTAATTTGTAAACCAGGTACCGATCCTTGTAGGGCTTGTGCAAAGTTTGCGTTTGGCAACTGTGATAATCGCTCTTTACTTAATGAAACTACTGAGCCAGTTAAGTCACTCTTTTTTTGAGTACCATACCCGACTACCACTACTTCTGATAGCGTAGTTTGATCCGTTTCGAGAGTAACTTCTAAATTTGCTTCTTGAAAAATATTTATTTCCTTCGTCTTGTAACCTATATAACTAAAAATTAAAATAGCGTTACCTTGGTTTACGGAAATAGAAAATTCTCCTGACAAACCTGTAGTCGTTCCTACATCGCTCCCCTTAAGTAAAAGATTGACTCCGATGAGTGGTTCTTTATTTTCATCGGTAACAATCCCTTTAACCAATCTGTTTTGAGCTGCAAGAATACCTACATCGAGTAACAAAAAGGTAAGAAATAAAATTAAGTAATAGATTTTTTTTAAAGCCATTTTGCGTGTTTATAATTGAGTTAAATCAAATAAATTTCGATAGCTTCAAATTTGATAAAATATAATTAGGCTTATGAGTTAAGTCCCATATTTAATTACGAAATCGTTTTCGTAATGATATTGATATTTATAGCATAAATAATGTAAATTACGATTCTTAATAAGTTAAAAGTTTAATGGAAAATGTGAATATTAAAAAACTGGCTAAGGAACTAAATCTTTCCGTTTCAACAGTATCAAAGGCTTTGCATGATAGTTATGAAATAAAGGCAGAGACAAAAGAAAAAGTACTGGCTCTTGCAAAACAATTAAACTATCAACCCAACCCTTTTGCCAGCAGTCTAAGACGAAATTCAAGTAAAACAATTGCCGTAGTGATACCTGAAATTGCTCATAACTTTTTTTCATTGGTGATAAATGGGATTGAATCAGTTGCAGAAGATCTTAAATATCATGTGCTGATCTATATCACACACGAAATACCTGAAAAAGAAGAACAAATTATTAAACACCTTTTAAATGGCCGGGTTGATGGTGTTTTAATCTCTTCCTCTGGTTCTACAAATAATAATGCCCATTATCATGAATTGATTCAAAAAGGTATCCCTTTTGTATTTTTTGACAGAGCTATATTTGATATTGATGCACCAAGAGTTATTACAGACGACTATCAGGCGGGCTTTCAAGCAACAGAACATTTGATAAATAGGGAATGTAAAAATTTTGTCTTTCTTTCTTTGTCAAACCAAATGTCGGCCATTAATCATCGCAAAGATGGTTTCGAAGCTGCCCTAAGGCATCATCATGTCAATCAAAGTAATATTCATATCCTTGAAGCAGGAACGGATGAAACCCTAAGCTTTCAGCTCATCAGAAATTTTCTAAAACCTTTGCCTGAATTATTAGGTATCTTTTCGTCTGTAGAAAAATTAGCCGTCCAAACATACCATATTTGCAAAGAAATTGATATTCAGATACCTAAACAACTTAAAATTATTAGCTTTTCTAATTTACCTACTGCAGCATTGTTAAATCCTGCTTTATCAACCTTGACTCAACCCGCATTTTCCATAGGAAAAGAAGCAGCTAAGTTATTATTTCAAAGAATAAAAAATAAGGGCAAAATCCAGAATATGACCTCTTTACCCCAATTGGTATTGAATTCAACTCTTTTCATAAGGGAATCTACCCAAATTTAAAAGCTAATATTTATCGGCAACGCATCGAAATCCAACGGTTGCATTTCGCTCAAATCCTGGGGAAACTTTCAACAACTTTTGAGTGTAGGTCAATTCTCTGGGACCACCTTCTACATACCACCAACTATTTGCAGGCAAAAAATAACTCCCCCCTTTTAAAATTCCAAAATACTGACTTCCATTATCATAGATGTCATGACACATTTGCCAGACACATCCTACTAAATCACTAAGCCCATAGGGATTTTCGCCTTTAGGATATTTTCCTACCGGATAAAGGAAGCCATTTCCTGTATTACAATACTGAGAATCAATGGTAAATTTTGAAACAGTAAGTGTCTCTGTAACCACCGTTTCTACCTTCTCATAGTCTGCTTTTACATCCCATGGCCATTTTCTGTGATCTGATGATTGTGCAGCAAATTGCCATTCCAATTCTGTAGGCAATCTTTTCCCAGCCCAACGGGCATAAGCCTGAGCATCGTCATAACTTAGGTTAACGACAGGAAAATTTTCTTCCCCAGATTTAATAACCCCCTTTTCCCAGTGAGCTAAAAATCGGCTTGTATCTAATGGTTTATATTTGGATGATTTTAAAAATTGATAGAATTCTGCATTCGTAACTGGATATTTATCCATATAAAATGAAGATACGAAGACTGAATCCTCCAGGTCATTTGTCGGATTAGGAATAAACTGATCACCAAAAGTTGTTCTCATCAGGAATTTTCCTTCGGGAATTTCTACCATTCCCTTTGGCTTAAATTTATACCTAACAGATGGTTCAACCGCTGTAATCAAAACGGGATCTCCTGGTAAGATATACAAATTTAATTCGTCTATTAACTCTTTATTTTCAAATAATTGAATGACTATCTTACCTTTATATCTGCCTAATTTTTCATGTATTGAAAAAAAATTGTGTCCAACAGGCAAAACAACAGGTTCCTTATCATAAGATGGTTCCCCTTTCCAGACCCTTATTTCATCCCCTTTAAAGGCCGAAATCTCGATTTTATCTCTCCATTTTTTTGCCCTAATAATTTCTGGTAATAAAGCTAAAGCTGAAACAGCACCTTCATTATTTGTTCCAAGGTCAGCCATTTGGAAAGATTCTATATGGACCGGAATTTTCGACTTACCCATTTCTATAACGGGTTGAACGGGTTCATGTCTCCATAAATCTACCCAATGAAATCCTGCAGGGGTATTAAATTCAAACAAAACATCCTTAAATCCCTCTGGAATCAAACTAAAAATAGTAAATACATTTTTGTCCGATTTCCGCCAGTGATTGATGTAAATTTCATCCTTAAGACTTTTAAACAAGGGAGTAAACTGAAAGGAGGTAAAAACAGAGGTGTTTTCTCTAAGTATTCGTAGGGTTCGACCCCAAAACTTATAATCATCTTGAATCCAATCGGGTTGACCAGGTCTGAATATATTTAATTCTGTTCCATATCCATTAAAAAGGGAAAGGGAAAATTCTCTTCTTATCGGTTCTTTATATTGCTCGGCTACTCTAAAAATGGCAAAATCTGGTCTGATAAATTTATTTAAATTCAATAAGGGTGGATAGTATAACGCATTATGAACTCTTCCTGAAATAATTCCCTCCATATCACGAGGAACAGCCATGCCTTCACTATACATAATGACACCCATTTTTACTCTGTCTGCAGCTTCCTGGTGCTCCCTTTTTGAACTTCCTTCCGTATCCAAAACCACCCCGTCTGCTTCAACTGCTCCAATTAAAGAGGACATTCCGGCATGGTGATTTTCCTTTCTGGTACTTTCATCCCATGGATTATAACTTATAAAAAATCGGGTATTATGGGATCTTGCCAAGCGTCCAGCCTCCTTAAGTGCAGGCAATCCACCCGGTAAATCGCGGTAAAGATCCCATTGGTTTCTTTGATCCAATCCCAAAGTAGGCCAATTAGGCCAAATACCTATCACATCATCTCCCCCATACCACCTTTTCCCTCTGGTTAAAAATGATGAAAGTTGATATCCCCCTAACTGATAGTCATAGAATTGATGATCCCAGGCCATCATGAGATGCATGGCATAACTTTGCCTCATCCACTGTAAATCTTTTCTTTGATAAAGGGAATCATTAAATGGCCTGCTTAAGTCAAAAAGGAAATTATTTTGAAAAATAAGACGAAGAGCCTCTTGCCATTCTCCTGAATATGGTGTCAGCCACAAAGAATAAACCACTTCGCCTTCAGGAAAAAGTAAGGTCGCAAAACGTTGCCTTTGGGCATTTTGCCATCGCTCCCTTCTTGCCAGCCCGGTCATTTTCAATTGCCCCTTAATTAAAGGGGTTGCAACAAAACCCAATTCCCATGCATTATCGGGAAGAATTACATTCACTGGATTGAGGCCGGGTCTAAAAAGATGAGCCCTGGAAAGTCGGTGCTCCCCTAATCCTGTGATATAAATATTACCATGTTTCCTTCCTAACGGAACCAGATTTTCAATCCGAAGTGTGTCCTTACCTGTATTTTTAAAAACAATTTTAAATTTTCTAATTCCAATTGAATCCTTAATTTCAATTATTTTCCATGATAATTGATTTAAAAAACCTGTCCCTTCTTTCCTAAAGGAAAAATCTGAAGATAAAATCTCCTTCTTACCAAGGTCTAAAGAAAATAAAGGAAAACCTAAATCAGGAAGATTTCCACCTTTAACATATAGATTCTCAGTTTGAGCCCAGCCACTGATCTTAAATAAAATTAAAAAAGATAAAATAAACTGATATTTCATTTAAACAGGATATTAGCAGTTCATTAATCTTGACATTTTTCACCATAACTTAAATCACCGGCATCGCCTAAACCTGGAACAATATATGATTTTGCTGTGAGTTCTTTATCTACATCACCAACCCAAATATGAGCATTGGGTAGTTTATTATGAACCAGATCCAGACCTACTTTTGAGGCAATAGCAGAAACAATATGGATTGACGAAGGAATTCCGTAGCTTAAAAGATGATCAACTGCCTTCACAATGGATGCTCCGGTTGCAAGCATAGGATCTATTAATATAAGACATTTATCTTTAAGATCTGGACAGGAAACATACTCCATTTCAATTTCAAATTTGCCAGTTTTATCATGTTTTCTATATGCAGTGAGAAAAGCATTTTCTGCATCATCAAAAACGTCTAAAAATCCTTGGTGCATGGGTAACCCGGCTCTTAAAATAGTTCCTAAAACGATAGAAGTATTCAACTTTTTACACGCAGCAATACCAAGTGGCGTATGAATATCTTTTACTTCAAACGATAAATGCTTGCTTAATTCGTGTGCCATAAAAACGCCTAATCTTTGAAGATTCCGACGAAACAAAACCTTATTTTGCTGAATGTTAATATCGCGTAAATCGGCCAGATAATTACCAGCAACAGAAGGAGTTTCTTGAATAATCGTAATCATATATTTTCATTTTTTAAAAATGTGAAATAAATTTCTTCCCACTTATGCCAGGTTCCAGGTCCGGCAAATGAACTATTGTGAGCGATAAAGGTAAAGGTTCCACCTACCGATTTACACTGATTTTCCAAATATTTTAGCTCAGCTAATATATTCACTGCTGTTTTTTGTCCATATACCCAAAAAGTAACATCCATAGCCTGAAAAGGATGTATAGTTAGTTCAGTACAAATATCTCTTTGTAAATCATACCATAGAAAGGGAAAGCAAGTTCCAGCCCGAAATCCGCTTTTGCTGGCATAACCCATCGAATAATCATTTTTAATCCCTAACTTCAAGAGATTGCGATAGGTTTCAGGAAAATTCATAAGAAGATAATGTTGTCTGGAATCTATGATTTGTTGCCCGGCATAACTATTTAATAAATCATATTCCTTCATTAAAATATCAAATTGGGTTCCACTTCTCATAGAGGGATGTAATCCAACGGTATATCTGGCAGACAAATCACGAATTAACTGTTTAAACGCTTTTGTTTTCAGCCCGACAGCACGATCAATTTTTGATTTATTTCCCATAAGACAAAAAAAGACAGGACTATCACCCAGTGTCGAATGAATATTTAATAATTGACTAAATGTAAAAAATGGATCAACCTTTAAATTATTTAAAACATTCCATCTGTCTTTGATAGAATTATAATCTTTTCTGAAAACATCTCTGATGATACCATATATATGTCTAAAAAATGACCGATGTAAATAAGCCCAGGCTACATCAATATCATAAGTAATCTGCCTTTTAAATTTTGGCAGAGGAACTTTAAAAGACACCCATTTTTCTTTAATTGCTTCAAATAACTTTATTCTAATCAAATCAACATAAGGAATATCTAAATAATTACTTTTAAATGCCGTGCTATTTTCTGCTTTAAATCGACCCCATGGGTCCAGATTTTCTCTGTTATATTCTTCACTTCTTGTTAAAGAGAAAAAAATAAAGGTGAATATATCGCAATTGAGGGTATGAATAGGAAAAGAAACATGAGCGGTTTCAGGTAAGACAGAATCCACATCAAGATTCCATAAATAGCCACAGTCAGGTATAATTAATGTATCCTTTTGAATTTCTTTATTCCCATAAAGTATAGAAGGGCCATCATAGTTCGCAAGATCGCTTAAATCATGTGTCATTTTAAAGGAAGCAACGTCCTTGAAAATCCAATCTAAAACATAGTTAAATCTATTAGATGAACTTTCACTATATATGAGTACCTCCATGATGTTTAAGCCTTATTTACAGAGAGTAAATTAACATTTTTTTGGTATATTTAACATTATTAAAGAAGGTTGTAAAAAGGTATGAACCTAAGTGGTTCAAAAATTGTCTTAAAATAAATCATTTAGAAATGGCCAACAATCAAATAATGTGTATAAACCGAAATTATTGGTTGACATTTTTAACCATCACCGGTCTTTTCATTTCCAATAGTGGGCAAGCGCAACAAACGCTCTCCTTAGGGAGGAATAATTATAATCAGGATAAAGGCATATTATTTCAAAAAGAAAGTGGTGTGAATGCCAGAATTTATACCAATGGTTTTAGTTTTGGATATCAGATTGGAAAAATTGTAAAGTATAACTTATCCCAGTATTATTTTGCTGAATTTGGGGAACTCAAAGATCCAATTGAAACGAGACAACAAAAAAACATATCACTTTCGGGTCCCAGAAGTACTTTTCGTGGTTTCATTTTTGGAAAACAAAATAATTTTTACCCTTTGAGAGTGGGCGTAGGAGAAAAAAGATTCTTATCAGAAAAAGGTAAACGCAAAGGATTAGCTATGGGCGTAAGCTATGAGGGTGGGGCCACAATCGGTTTATTAAAACCTTATTATCTTATATTAAGACATACAGGTGATAATCCAGGTAATTTTACCAGTATCCGAAGTGAAAAATATTCCTTAGAAAATGCTAATCGGTTTTTAAACTGGGATGATATTTTTGGCGCTGATAAATTAACGAAAGGACTCGATGAACTGGGTATCATTCCTGGATTGCATGTTAAAGGGAGTTTACATTTTGACTGGGGTGCCTACGGTGAATTTATCCGCTCCGCAGAGATAGGTATCATGGCAGACGGCTACATTAAGGACGTACCTATCTTAGCTGACAACGAAGCACTGGGTATAAATAATAATCAAAATATTTATCTTAATCTTTTTGTAAATTTGCGCCTCGGAAAAAGAAAATAATCATTTAAAGATAAAACATTTCATGGTTGAATTACCCATTGCAACACCTAAAGAAAAGCATACCAAAAAGCCTGATTGGCTCAGAGTTAAACTCCCAATTGGTCCCGAATTTAAAAAAGTTAGGGAATTAGTTGATACCTATAAATTACATACCATCTGCCAGTCTGGAAGCTGTCCTAACATGGGGGAATGCTGGGGTGCAGGTACTGCGACTTTCATGATTCTGGGTAATATATGTACCCGATCCTGCTC
>JBEAXK010000040.1:0-32005 GCA_041159865.1 Bacteroidota bacterium | reverse complement strand
ATTATTTTTTGAAAATATTGTTTTCGGTCATGATATCTAATAAACCAATTGATGCATCTTCCATTTTGTTTACAATACCGTCGATTTTACTTACGATATAATTATAAAAAATCTGAAGAATAATCGCAACTACAAGACCAAATACTGTAGTTAAAAGGGCTACCTTAATACCACCCGCAACGACAGAAGGAGATAAATCACCTACTTCTTCAATACGGTCGAATGCCTGAACCATACCTACAACCGTTCCTAAGAACCCGAGCATTGGAGCAAGTGCAATAAAAAGAGAAATCCAGATTAGACCATTTTCTAAAAGTCCCATTTGAACACTGCCGTAAGCTACGACAGATTTTTCAACACCTTCAGGTCCATTATCTCTATTTTTTAGACCTTCATAAAGGATACTGGCTGTTGGTCCAGGAGTTGCTTTACAAACATCCATAGCACCATTAACATCTCCTCCTTTTAATTTCTCATTAATTCTACCTAATAATTTGTCTGTGTTGACAGAAGCGATATTTAACGTTATTACACGCTCAATACAGAATGCCAATCCCAAAATTAAAGGGAATAAAATGATACTCATGAAGCGCCAGTCACCATCGATGAAGTACTTCTTAAGCAATTGGTAACCACCAATTTCAGCAACAGTTTCTTCTGCTACAACTGGAGCGGCCTCCTCTGCTGGAGCAGCTTCTTCAGCTGGTGCAGCTTCTTCAGCCGGTGCAGCTTGTTCAGTACTTTCGGTTGCGGTAGCGTCTTGCGCAAATACTGCATTATTCGTGGCGAATGAAGCCAACCCTAGAATAAGCAATAGAACAAACAAATTTCGCATAATCAATAAGGTTTTTAACGTTTGTTTTCCAAAAATAAAATTTAATAATTAAAGCGGAGAGAGAGGGATTCGAACCCTCGATACCCGATTAAGGTATACACGCTTTCCAGGCGTGCCTCTTCAACCACTCGAGCACCTCTCCCTAGAGCAAGATACTGGAATTTATCTCCGCACCTGACAAAAATAATCAAACAGAAATTGAAAACAAGCAATTGGACAAAAAAAAAACAGATTTTCAAAAACATTTCTTGAAAATCCTTTTTGAATTATTGGAAAATGCGTCACTTATGACTACAGGGCTCACATTTAAGTCATTTGCAATTTTTTCTAAAATAAAAGTTAAATAGGCAGATTCATTTCTTTTTCCGCGCTTTGGAACCGGTGATAGATAGGGTGCATCCGTTTCTAACACAAAATGGGACAACCCAATATCTTCTATCACCTCTCCTATTCTAACATTTTTATAAGTTGCAACCCCTCCAATACCCATACTTAGACCTAAATCCTTTATCCTCCTTGCTTGTTCTAAACTTCCTGAAAAGCAATGAAATACTCCTTCAATCGTCAGATTGGCTCGCTCAAGGATATATATAGCTTCATCTGTTGCATTTCTTGAATGAATACTCACTGGTAAATCATACTTTTTTGCCCATTTGCATTGTTCCAAAAAAGCCACCTCTTGTTCCTTCTTAAAGGTTTTATCCCAAAAAAAGTCTAATCCAATTTCTCCAATACCGTAAAAAGGTTGCTTTTCAAGCCACTCATGGGCCATATCTAATTTTGATTTATAATCTTCATTAATGGAGCATGGATGTATGCCCATCATAGGTTTACAAAAACCATTACTTTCTATTTCTAACTTTAGCATGATATCAATAGTATCAATATCTACATTAGGAATTAAAATAAGGGAGACACCTGCCTCTTTTGCTCGGTTTAACATCTCAGATCTATCGGAATCATAGGTCTTGTCATATAAATGTGCATGGGTGTCAATTAATTCCATTTTAATTTTTTTTTGCAAATATGAATAAATGTGCCGTTCTATCTATTAAATTATGAATACAAAATTAATTCTATCTTTTTTTAAGTCTATACATTATGAATTAATTGATATTTTTTATCATTTTGCAAAAAAAAATAAAATGGCTAAGGTTAAGTATTATGTGGTCTGGAAAGGTCGAAAACCTGGAATTTACACAGATTGGGCAACTTGTAAAAAAATGGTAGACGGTTTCGATGGAGCCGCCTTTAAAAGTTTTACCTCTCTTCCGGAAGCAGAAAATGCCTATGAGTCAAAATCAAGCCCGTCACAAAAATTGAAATCAATCTCAAAATCAACTTCCTCTTTAAGAAAAACGGTTATTCTAACCCCGAGTATCTCTGTTGATGCAGCCTGTAGTGGAAATCCGGGTGTTATGGAATATCAAGGGGTAGATACCCACACGAAGGAGGTTCTCTTTCATAAAAAATATCCTTTGGGCACAAATAACATAGGGGAGTTTTTAGCTCTCGTTCATGGATTAGCTTTTTTAATGAAAAACGGCAGTGAAATTCCCATTTATTCAGACTCAGTGAATGCATTACTGTGGGTTAAAAATAAAAAATGTAAAACAACCCTGGTTAAAAACAAACAATCGGTTGAACTATTTGAAACCATAGCCAGAGCAGAGGAATGGTTGAAAAGTAACACATGGAAAAACCAGCTCCTTAAATGGGAAACAGAAGAATGGGGGGAAATTCCTGCTGACTTTGGAAGGAAATAATACTTTTATTTTATAGCAAACCTCATTTTATAATCACAACTCACCTTTCCCTTCTTTATGTTTTCTAATTTGCCGCGCAATATTATCTTTCTGGCTGGTGATAAATATTCAATAAATAGCCTGCCTTCAATATGGTCATACTCATGCTGTATCACCCGGGCTTCCATTCCATCAAAAATATCCTCCCTAGGCTCAAAGTTCTCATCTAAATAGCTAATTTTCACACACGATTTTCTCTCAACCTCTCCTCTTATATCGGGTATACTTAAACAACCTTCTTCATAAGACCATAAGTTACCAAATTCCTCCAGTATAACCGGATTTATAAATACCTTTTTAATACCCTCTTTTTTTTCTTCCTTTTTTTTATCCTTCATTTGCTTGGTATCTACAATAAAAAGTCTGATGGCTTTACCAATTTGAGGTGCTGCCAAACCAATTCCCGACGCTTCATACATGGTTTCCCACATGTTTTCAATTATTTCCTGGAGTTCTGGATATTCTTTTGTTATGGAATCTGCTTTTTTATTAAGTACAGGTTGTCCAAAGGCAAATACGGGTAAAATCATGATTATGCTAAATAGGTTTATTTTTCTAAAAATGCAGGTAATGGTTTATGAGAAGAAAACACATTTCTTTTTCTTTCCATAAAAGCTTCTAATATAATAGCTGCAGCAACTTTGTCAACCATTCCTTTTTCACGCCTTTTCTTTTTGCCAATTCCACTGCTTAAAATAATATCTTTAGCCTCTACAGAACTATATCTTTCGTCTTGTAGGAATACAGGAATTTGAGGAAAAAGTTGTTGTATTGTTTTTCCTGTTTTCATTATTTCTTCATGTGTTTGAGCCGGATTACCATCTGGATAAAAGGGTTCACCCAAAACAATGGCTTCAACCTCTTCAGAGAGAATATATTCCTTGAGGAAATCCATTAAATGCTCCTTTCCAATAGTACAAAGTCCGGAGGAAATTATTTGTAAAGGATCCGTTACAGCAATACCTATCCTTTTTGAACCATAATCAACACCAATAATTCTAGCCAATTCAAATAATTTTCGCAAATTTAACCAAATTATAGGAAATTTGGCTGGTTAAAAAATGATAATTATGATAAAACGTATCGGGGGCTATACTCAGCATTATGCATGGGGTGGATTTAATTATCTACCACAACTATTGGGTATTGAAAATAAAGAGTCAAAGCCATTTGCCGAATTATGGTTTGGTGATCATACAGGAGGAAATTCTCCAGTTATGGATAACACGCACACCTCAATGAATCTTCGGCAATATATCGATACGAATTCTTTATCCCTTTTGGGGGAAACTTCGAATGAAAAATATGCAGGAAGGCTTCCCTTTTTATTGAAAATCCTGGATGTCCATAAAATGCTCTCCATTCAGGCACATCCATCAAAAGAAGCTGCCATCAAAGGATTTCTGGATGAAAATAAGAAACAAATACCTTTAAATGCACCAAACAGGGTATTTAAAGATCAAAATCCTAAACCAGAAATGATGGTTGCTCTAACCCCATTTTGGCTGTTACATGGTTTTCTTCCCTCCGAATTTGCTGCAGAAAATTTGAAAAATATTCCTTCGTTGAATGCGTTTTCTTCCATTTTTAAGTCAGAAGGAATCAAAAATGGATATCAAAAATGGATGGAATTACCCCAGGATGAAATCGATAAGTATTTAAAACCTTTACAAAACAAGTTATGCCAGCTTCCAGAAATAAATCTAAATAAATCTTCACCTGATTATTGGGCAAAAAAGGCGTTTATTGAATTTCCCTCCAAAGACGGTCATTTAGACCGAGGCATATTCTCTATTTATGTAATGAATATAGTAAATCTTCAGCCAGGAGAAGCTATTTTTCAGGATGCTGGTCTTTTACATGCTTATCTGGAAGGTATAAACATCGAATTGATGGTCAATTCAGATAATGTTTTTAGAGGAGGCTTGACTGATAAATTTATGGATATACCACTCCTCTTACAGCATTTAGATTTTCGTCCAACCATACCTTTTATCCTCAAACCATTAGTTGAAAACCCTAAAGAAAAAAGATTTATTATCCCTTCAAAAGATTTTGAACTCAAAGTTTATGAATTAAAGAAAGGAGAAGATTTTTATATAGCGCCCTCTGAGGGTCCTTCCATATTACTGTGTTTAAAAGGTTCCCTTAAAACATTAGGAGCATTTGAATTATCCTTAAATGCAGGAGAAGCATTTTTCATACCACATAATTCCCCAATTCACTTTAGGCAAGTTGGTTCAGAAGATACCACTCTGTATAAAGCAGGAATACCTCAGGCATAGAATTAGGGTAAAAAAGTATAAAGGAACCCTGAACTTTTTCAGGTGTTCCTTTAATCACCAATTTAAGAGGGCGTAACAAAAAGCATTAAGAATTTTTTATTTCATCATAATGATGCAGGTTATACTCAGCTATTAATGTTTTTAGTTGCCATGCGTATAGATTTGCATTTCCCTCCTCCCCATTTGCAATAAAATAAATCCACTCTTCCCTATCATCTACCCTTTCAATATGACCTTTTGCCCTTTGATAAAGAGAGAGGCTGTGTGCTCGCCAGTTTTCCCATGCGGTCAGGTATGATTTATTTTTCATTCTGGATCCGAAAAAATTATTATTTGTTTTAACCATATCGCTTTTTCCTGCATTACTCTCTAAAATAGCAACAGCAAGTAACACCGAAGCAGGTATATTAAATTTCCTATTTTCTGCTTTGGCAACTTTACCAAACCTCACAATTAAAGCATTTACATCTGCTTCTTTCAGTTCAATCGTTTTGTTGAAGGAAGTGTTAGAAATAGCCATTTCAACCTTATTATCTGATAGCTGCATAAATCCAGCTTTTGATATCTCCCGGGTAAATCCACCCTTATCCTCAAGATCCATAGTAAAAATAATCCAGGTTCCCAGAATTGTGATGAGAAGCTGAAAAAGAGTAATGGGTGCATTTACTTGTCTAAAAGGAGATAAGTATCTAACGGAATACAGAATAACACAAATCAGACCCTTAAAGGCATTCCATAATGGAAGAAAAAATCCTCCCGTATAATTTTGGGGTTTGAAAGTTTTCTTTTCCTTTTCTTTAGCCTGGTAACCATTAGGATCACTGGTTGCGAAAGTGAATGTAGTTTGTTCTTTTTTCATTGTGTATTGCTTTATGAAACAAATATAAAACAATATGTTTGATAAAACAAATATTTAAAACAAATAATTTGAATATTAATTTCTTTTATTAAAAACCATTTGATATAAAAAAACATTTACACATACAGGAAGCATTAAAATTTTGTACTTTGAATAAAATTTTCAGAATGAACCTCAAGCATATCATATATTTTGCCTTTATGCTATTGGCTTATAGAACTTTAGGTCAACAAACAGATCCATATTCTCTTGTTATCTTTTCTCCTTTTCAATATAATCCTGCCTACACGGGACTAGAAGATAAAATTAGTTTGCAAGCCAGTTTCAGAGATCAGTGGTTAAATATACCTGGAAACCCCTCTTCGAGATATTTTCTTATAGATGCCCCTATTCCTGCTCTTGGCAGCGGTGTTGGCCTTAAAATCCTGGAAGATCAATTTGGAGCAAGCAAGCAATTATCCTTAGGATTAAATTGGGGGTTTTCAAAAAATATAAGTAAAAATAGTTTGATTTCCATAGGATTAGGAGTGAATAGCCTCCGATATAGTCTCAATGGAAGCCAGTTGAGGACACCAGGTGGCAACTATAGTTCTACCGTTATTGACCATCAGGATAATTTACTTTCAAATGGTGAAATTGCCTTAAGAGGTATTAGTTATGAAGGAGGAATTTATTTGAAGACAAACTTTTTTGAAGCTGGCATTTCAGGTACAAATTTACTGCCCATTGCTTTAACCCAAGAAAATTTTGGCATTACCTTAAAGCCTCATTATACTTTTTCAACCAGAGCTTTCCTTCCTGTTAATTCACAGCTCATAATCCAACCTGGAATCCTGATGAGATATGTTCAGGGAGCATTACAACTTGACACTTACATATTAGGTAATATCAAAGAAAAATATACGCTGGGCGGAGGCATAAGAGGATACAATCCAAATTCATTAGATGGTTTAATGACAATGGCAGGATTACAAATAGCCGAGAATATATCATTTTATTATGTCTACACGATACCCCTTTCGGCCATCAGAACCGCTACCTCGGGAAGTCATGAAATAATGTTACGATATACGATAAATCAGAAATTGGGAAAAGGTATTTTACCACCTATCATTTACAATCCAAGAAATTTATAAAATGACGACCCACTATTATAATAAGATGAATAAGTTGTCGTTTGTATTAAGAATTTGGGATGCATATAATAATTTGTGCTAAAATAAATAAGTTGTTTTTGTAGTCCGCGGAAACAATCTATCTTTGTCCCCACTTCTTTTTTGAGAAGAAAAATTTTTTAGGAAAACCGAAGTATAAACATGAAACAAATGCAAAAAGGAATTTTCTTTTTGATGCTTGCTGCAATAGTTAGTTGCGGTAAAAGCGATACAGGAGAATTAGTAGGTGTTCAGGACAGACCTGTCTGGAAAGGAATTCAACCTTATGGGATGGTTTACGTGCCATCAGGCACCCTTTTAATTGGTCCAAGTGACCAGGATATTAGTGCGACTTTTGTGCAACGTCCAAAGCAGATTTCAATTCAGGGATTTTTCATGGACGACACCGAGATTACCAATAACGAATATCGACAATTCGTATATTGGGTAAGAGATAAAATTGCACATGAAAAACTCGAACATTTTCTTGAACCAGATCCAGATGCGGTTGAAGAACAGGATCCTGAAATTGACTGGGAAATGGAAATAGACTGGGAAGCGGAAGAACTTCAGGACATGTACTATCAGGGTAACAACAGATTATCTGGTGCCAAAGAATTCAATGTAGATTTGTTC
This sequence comes from Bacteroidota bacterium, assembly GCA_041159865.1. GTDB lineage: Bacteria > Bacteroidota > Bacteroidia > Chitinophagales > Saprospiraceae > BJGN01. The sequence continues at coordinate 24,431 of JBEAXK010000040.1, read as the reverse complement.
AAATATTCTTACGAATGGTACGACTGGCAAGCAGCTGCTCATGACAAAGGTCAAAGCGCCAGAAATAAATTTATCAAAAAGAAAACAGTCAAAGTTCATCCTGACAAATTTGTTTGGGTTCGCGACTATGCATATTCTTATAATGAACCAATGACCAGAAATTATTTTGATCATCCAAATTATGATGATTATCCGGTAGTTGGTGTTGATTGGAATATGGCAAATGCTTTTTCTAACTGGCGTACAACACTTTACAATAAAAGTTTAGATAAAGATCAGATTAATACAGAAGATTTTCGTTTACCTTCTGAGTTTGAATGGGAATATGCCGCAAGAGGTGGTCATGAACAGGCAATGTATCCATGGGGAGGTCCTTACATAAGAAATGCAAAAGGATGTCTTATTGCCAATTTTAAACCTGGTCGTGGAAATTATCCTGAAGATGGTGGTATGTATACTGTAAAAGCGGATGCTTATTTTCCAAATGATTATGGTCTGTATAACATGGCAGGCAATGTGGCGGAATGGACTTTAACTGCTTATGCGGAAAATATCTTAAGTCGTGTTAGTGACTTAAATCCTGATTACCGTTATGATGCAGACGATAAGGAAGATCCGAGCAATAAAAGGAAAGTAATCAGAGGTGGGTCTTGGAAAGACTCCCATTTCTTTTTGCAAAATAGTTCAAGGACTTACGAGTACCAGGACACAACAAAATCTTATATTGGGTTTAGAAACGTACTTACCTTCTTAGGTAGATCCATAAATGACTTCTAATAAAAGTCTTAATCAAAAACTATCATTAACCTGTTTAAAGTTTTCTCAAATGAGTAATGTATTGAAAAGTAAAGGTTTTAAATATATAAAAAACCTACTTATCGGTGTTGGTGCATCAGTCGTTTTAGTAGGTGCATTGTTTAAAATTATGTCCTGGGCTTACGCTGATGAATTATTAGTAGTAGGTATGTTGACAGAAGCTGGTTTATTTTTCTTTTTAGGTGTTATAGGACCAGAAAAAGATTATTATTGGGAAAAATTATATCCAGGATTAGATGATTATTCTGGGGTAGTAAATCCTATTACCCAGGTAGGCAAAGTTTCTCAGCAAGAGCCTGTTACAAAGGAAATGGTTGAAAAATATCTTGGTTCAATGATAGGTGAATTACAAGTTATTGCCGGAAGTTTATCCTCTCTCAAAGCTTTACAAGAAGTAGATTTTTCCGGTACCAAAGAACAATTGCGTACAATGACTAATTTCTACTCAAAAATTAATGATGCTATGATGGACTTACAAGATTCTACGGAAGAAACAAAGGTCTACAAAGCTAAATTAGCTGAGTTAAATAAAAATTTAGGAGATTTAAACCGTACTTACACTGCTTTAAATCAGGTTTATGGCAATATGTTGTCTGCAATGGCAAATGTTCGCCAGAACGGTTAATTTTAAGAACTTCATTTTTTATTTATTCTGAAAATAGAATTATATGTCCATTCCAAAGGAACCGCGGCAGTTGATGATTAACCTAATGTATCTGGTCTTAACGGCTATGCTTGCATTAAACGTTTCCGCTAAGATTATCAACGCATTTTTTGTTATTGACAGCGGTATAAAAAATAGTAACGCCATCTTTGATGATTCTAACTTAATCACCATGATGGCCTTAGAAAAAAATGTTGAACAAGACAAAGCAAGATACCAACCTCTTTTAAATGTTGCCAGAGAAGTTAACCAGATTTCAAAAGAATTCAATGTTTACGTGGAGTCTATAAGAACTGAAATGGTTGATGCTACCCAAGGTTATTATCCGGCAGATGACAAATATCACCCTAATTACCCTAAAGGTTATAAAAATAAAGATGTAACTACCAGGGTATTAGTAGACGAAAAAAGAGGTAATGAGCTAGAAGCCAGAATATTAGCTGATCGTGAAAAGATTTTGACTAAAATTAAAACCCTTTCAGGTCTTCCTGGCACCCAGATTAATGAGGAAAGTATCGAAAAATTATCTAACTCCATTTCTTTAAATGTTTCTGAAGAGTGGAAAAAAGATAAAGTGGCTAAGTCCTGGGCAGAGTTTACTTTCAAACAGATGCCTTTAGCTTCTGTTTTCCCACTTCTGACTAAGTATCAAAACGATATGAAGAGCTCAGAGAGTGCGGTTATTAACTTCCTGGTTAACCAGGTTGGTCTGACCTCATTTAAAGTAGATAACTTTATTCCAATAGCTTCTGCTTTAAAAAGTTATGTCATTGAGGGTGAAACCTATGCTGCCGATATTTCTGTTGGGGCTACTTCTAAATCGATTACTGAAAATATGTCTATTCGCGTAAATGGATCACCTTTAAGTGTTACAGATGGTATTGGAAGTTTCAAAACTTCAACTTCCGGCACAGGATTGAAGAGATATAAAGTAGATGTAAGCTTAAAAAATCCAACTACCGGCGAACAGGAAACTTATTCAAAAGAATTTGAATATGAGGTTGGCCGCAGATCAGTAACGGTCACCGCTGACAAGATGAATGTATTCTACATTGGTGTAGAAAACCCACTTTCGGTGGTTGCTGCCGGTGTTTCAAGCAACGATTTAAGGGTTACCGCTACGAATGCCACCTTAACACCCAATGGTGCAGGTAAATATATTGCTAAAGTTTCTGGTGGTGGCGTCGCTAAACTGACTATCTCAGGTGGAGGTCTGAACCCAACTACCTTTGATTTTAGGATTAAACCCATCCCAGACCCAGTGGCTAAACTGGGAGGTTCGACAGGTGGTGACATAGGAAACGGTGTTATGAAAGCACAATTAGGTGTTATCGCCGAGTTATCAGGTTTCGATTTTGATGCTCGTTGTGATATTGCTGGTTTCGAACTTGTTTATGCACCCAAAAGGGAAGATCCTATTGTAGTATCTAACGTAGGCCCTTCTTTTACTGGCGAATCAAAAAGTTTGTTAAACAGAGCGAAACCAGGAGATGCCTATTATTTCAATAATGTAAGAGCACGTTGCCCTGGTGACGCGGCCGGAAGGAAAATCAACTCTTTGGTATTTCAAATCAAATAAAGTTTATCCATGTTCAATAAAAAATTTCGTCCTTTCCTGACCCTGTCTTTACTTACCTTTTTAGGTTTAAATGGAATTTCACAGGTCCCAGACAATATAATGACTGAATCAGGAACCATTCTAAGGGAAGCTCCTCTCGATGATATCACCAGTTCAGGTATTAAACAAACCAGAAAGTTACTTCCTTACGAGCCTCTTCGCGAGTCAGATGTATTCTGGAAAAAAAGAGTTTGGCGTGTTATTGACGTTAGAGAAAAAATGAATCAAACTTTTTCCTACCCGGCAAGACCTTTCTTTCAGATTTTAATCGATGCCGTGAAAAATGAGGAAAAACCCATGCGCGTCTTTGCAGATGAAGAGTTTAAACAAGAAATGTCACAGGAACAAATTGACAAACAGTTGTTTAAAATGGACTCAGTGATTATTTCTGACCCTGTAACTTACGAAACCAGAGTTGAAATCGTTAAGAATGATATTGACTTTGCTGATGTTAAACGTTACAGAATGAAGGAAATATGGTATTTTGACAAACAGTCATCCACTCAAAAAGTTAGAATATTGGGTATTGCACCCCTTATTACCGTTAAAGCAGACGGTGGTTCAAATATTGGAGAAACACCCCTTTTCTGGGTATATTACCCTGAGGCCAGAGAGTATCTTGTAAGAGAATCAGTTTTTAATCCTGCAAATGATGCTTCTCAAATATCATGGGAGGATTTAATGGAAATGAGATATTTTTCTTCCTATATTATCAAGGTTTCAAATGTTGGAGACCAACGTCTTCAGAATCTTTTTGGATCAGGAAGAGATATGCTCTTGGAATCCGAAAAATTAAAGCAAGCCATTTTCAATTATGAAAATGATCTGTGGGTTCATTAAAACAGCGTATAAAAAAGGGGGAAGGTATCATATCTTCCCCCTTTTTTTATGCCATATATTCCCATGCTGTTCTGTAAGCAGCATTTTTCTCACAATAATCTAAAAAACCCATGAAAAATAAGTCTTTACCTATCGTAGCACTATCTCCCACAATGACAGCCTGACATTTTGCACGGGTAATTGCCACGTTAAAACGTCGGTAATCTTTTAAGAATCCAATTTCATTTTTGCCATTTGATCTCACTAAACTAACTATCACAATATCACTTTCCTGGCCTTGAAATCCATCTACCGTTTTTACTTTAATGGGCAAATGAACAAGTTTCTCATCTTCTCTTATACCCTTTTCAATATAATTAACCTGTCCTTTATAAGGAGAAAGAATGACAATAGAAGGAAATTCATGATTAATTAATGCCTGCATATCGATAATGATTCGATAAATATGTTCTCTGAGTAGGCCAAACTCATCGGCATTAAAAAAGCTACCCGAACCCTTTTCTGGTTTTTCTTCGAAGCCGGTTCCAGCCGTATCGATAAATATTAAAGGGCTATTTTCCTGAAAAGGCAGTCTTTTATCTTTAACCAAGGGAGAAGCCACCAGTTTATTTTCATAAAAATAATGGTTTGAATATCCCATAATCATTTCATTACCCCTATATTGAACTTCCAGCAACTTGTGTTTAAATCCTCTTTGGATTACCTTTTCCATGAGCGTTAGGGAAAGGCCTGATTTATTGGCATCTTTTGATTTTACTGTGGGTGGAAGCTGAAAGGGATCTCCACATAACACCACTTTTTCAGCTTTCAACATAGGAATCCAGGTAGCAGGTTCAAGCGCCTGTGCTGCTTCATCAATAAGTACCGTTTTAAATTTTCTACCAGCCAGTAATGAATGTGCTGAACCAACTAACGTGCAGGTAATTACCTGAGCGCGATCAAGGATCTGTTCTATTAATCTTTTTTCCAGTTGATTTACCCAGGTAGAAAGATCATTTGCTTCACTAATTAATTCTCTTTTTTGTCTTTTTTGACCATAGTCTAAAGAATTTTTAAATGAATTGGCTTTTTTTCGGAGCAAGTCAGCCTCAATACGCATTCTCTTTATCGCCTTTGATTCTTCATGTGATGAAATTTGATAATCGAGGGTATGATTGATAATATCCTCATCGACCCTGGAGATATTTCCCAAACGAACTACTTTTAAACCCGTTTTACTAATACGCTCCGTGAGTAAATCTACCGCCGTATTACTTGGCGCACATACCAGAACCTGATACTCAACATCACATAAACGCTTAATTGCAGAAACCAGGGTAGTTGTTTTACCTGTTCCAGGAGGGCCGTGAACAATAGAAATATCATGTGCCGAGAGAATATGGTTTATCGCTTCATTTTGTGAGTGATTCAGTGCCGAATTAACTATTTCCTCTTTTGGCTCACTATATAAAGGCATTTTATCCCCAAATAATATTTCTTTAAGGTGTTGAATTCTACCCTTGTTTGAATTTTTCAAAATTCTTAAAACCGCCTCCATTTCTTTATATGATTTCTCATCAAATTCAGGAAGAATGGCAAGGGAAGATTTCAATACCCAATCTGGCAGATAAGATTGTCCAAAAATAAGTTGCATCGTATCATCTCTGACAAAATGAATAACACCCACCAAAAAGGAACCTTCCTTTTGGTCTGAAATTTCACATAACCGAACGGGATTACCTGCTCTAAAAACATGATTATTCCCTTTATTTTTAGTCCGTTCAACGGTAATTTTAACATTTTCACCTATGGCAAAACCTTGGTGCAAAATCGTTAATGGATACCATAAATAGCCTCTTTCCCTCTTTTCCGCCAATGAAAGAGGCAATAAATAAGATTGAAATTGCCTTAGATCCTCTTGTTTTTCGAGTTTTAGCCATTTTTCAAGCTCCCCTATTTTTTCCTCTATACTTTCCATTTTCCTAACATAAAATTTTTATTGTGATTTCTATCACAATTTAATCTGGAAACAACCGCTACTTTTGAAAAAAAATAATCGATGTTAAACTGGTTAAAAAATTTATTTACAGGCCCCGACTTAAAGGCATTTGCTTCAAACGGTGCTCTTATTATTGATGTTCGAACAAAGGAAGAATATAAAAATGGACATCATCCAAAATCTGTCAATATTCCTTTAAGTGAATTATCAGGTAAAATTTCTGACCTCAAAGCTAAGCAAAAAACAATCATCGCTTGTTGCCAATCTGGTAGCAGAAGCAGCATGGCAGTTTTATTAATGCGTAAAAATGGACTGGATGCTTATAATGCAGGTTCCTGGAGACAAATTGCTGCTTTATTTTCCTAAGTTTCTTCTCTTTTTGAAAAAAATTGGTGTAAATCTATAATTAAAAAGATAGTTACGGTCAAATATTCTATAAATACTAAGGTATAATTCTCTTTGTTGATGCCATATTGATAATGACTATAACTTAACAGGACTAAAACGGACCAAACGATAACGAATTTTAAAGGATGAAAGGTTGTAAAAAAGAGGAGAGGAATAAGGTACCAAGGGTGAACAACCGGACTAAAGAATAAATAGATAAAATATAAACTCAAAGCATGTAATGGAAATGAATCCCAGTATATCCTGCCCTTTTTAAACGAGAAATAAACGATCATAAGGGTCGAAATTACGGCTGTCAGTGGTCCTAATATTTTTATCAGATTGTAACCATGGGTTAAATAACCCAAAAATTTAAAAATATTATAACCATAAGCATTCATTTCGAGTTTATTAAAATACAAACCAAGGCTTTCGAAAAAACCACCATTACAAATGCCCTGAAGAAATGGAAGAAAAAAAAGTATTAACACCATTAAAATCCCCGAACCAAAAAACAGTGCTCTTTTAAGTGATAATCTTAAAAGAATGGAAGGAATTAATAATAATGGGGTTAGTTTAACAATAATAGTTGTTGCGAAGGGTAAGAAAGCATAGTGAGGAAATTTTTTTATCGCAAATAAAAATAATGACAGGAAAAAAACCATGATACCTTCCGCATGTAAATTTCCCATTTCCTCCAACAGAACTAAAGGATTCAATAAATAAATCAGTGCCTGCCATGATTTTATATGATATAATTTAAGCAGCTGAGGTAAAAGGAATACCATTCCTATGGAAAAAAAGGCATAAAATAATTTTAGGACAAAAATCTGAACATCTGGTTTATCCTCTCCAAAAAAAGCCGAGAATTTAAATATGTATTGTAAGAAAGGTGGATATACACTATGGTATCTGGGACTATTCAAGTGAGCGAAACTATATAAATCTCCCATCGTTTCTGCGGTGGAAACATACTCCATAGGTGTTTTTTCATATGGATTTTCCCCTTTCAGGGAAATATGACCATCCCAAATAAACCTAAAATAGTCATCTGACAGATGGGGGGTACTAAATATGAAAATCCCTCTAATGGCAACAGCAATAAGGAAATAAAAGAGAAGATTATCCTCATTTTTTGAAAAATAAAGTAATAAAAAATAACAGATATTTGCCGGCACCAGCCATGTCATCAGAGAAAGAAAATCGGACTGAGCTGGAATCCAACCTGCAAGAAATAAGAATAGCATAAACAGATTGCCTGTCAAGTATTTTACATACATAAACAACCTGATAAATACTTCACTATTAGCCGTTTAAACTATGCTTAGCCGTAAAGAAGAATATGGCTCCAAAGCCAAAAGCCAACATGATATGGAAAACCAAAAAGATATATAAGCCAAGATAAATACCTAAAGCAATGCCTCCCAGATAATAAAGGGCAAGTAAACCTTCAACAATAGTTGATGGTGATAATTTTCTGATAATGTATTTATTTTTCATGAAAGAGTCACCTGCATTTTGAATATTAAATTTAGGTGTTCTGACGAAAGCTGATTTTTTACCCAGATACCCCTCGATAACCGCGATGCTATTATGGAAGGAAAGACCCATAGAAAGTGATAAAAAGAGAGGAAATAAAAGGAAAAATTCTACAATGGCATCAGCCGTTGGTTTCTGTCTGGCTGGAGATTGAATATTTGCTACAAAATAAACAGAAGTTACAGACATCATTCCTAAAAAGAAATAGGTAAAGACATCTTTATTAAAACCGCGCGCTATGAATTGCTCCATATAATAAAGGAGTGGAACACTGGAAAGACCGGTAACAAAGACGAAAAGGAACACGCTACTGGCAAATAAATGCTGGGTAGCATGAATTTTCTGCCTGGTAGTAAGTGTTTTTGATTTCCAGAGGGTAGGTAACATTTTTCTGGCTGTTTCGGCTCCCCCTTTCATCCATCTGAACTGTTGAGATTTCAAGGCATTCATTTCTGCTGGTAATTCAGCGGGTGAGCCAATTTCCTCCAGGAATCTAATTTTCCAGCCCTTCATTTGCGCTCTGATACTAAGGTCTAAATCTTCGGTCAGGGTATCCGCTTCCCAGCCACCTGCATCATCAATCGTTGATTTTCTCCAAACCCCTGCAGTACCATTAAATTGTAAAAAATAATCCCCTTGCATTCTTCCAACTTGTTCCACGGTAAAGTGAACATTTAATTGAAGAGCCTGAAGTTTAGTGATCAGCGAATAGTTCTGATTGATATGTTCCCAGCGAGTTTGAACGACACCAACTTTAGGATCTTGGAAAAACGGCACAGTTTTTTTAAGAAAATCAGGTCGGGGCATAAAGTCAGCATCGAAAATAGCGAGGAACTCCCCTTTGGCAAAGACGTTTCCATCTTTTAAGGCCCCTGCCTTAAACCCTTGACGTACAGGTCTTAAAATCTGTTCTATTTGAAAACCTTTAGCCTTATATTCTTCCACTTTCCTTTTAACAATATCGAGCGTTTCGTCATTAGAATCATCTAGTATGTGTATTTCAAATCTATCTTTTGGATAATCAAAAGCGGCGACCGTATCTATCAATCTTTCCACTACATATTGTTCATTGTACAAGGGCAATTGCACAGTAACCATAGGCCAGACATAATCAGCGGGAAGGTTATTTACATCATTTGCTGATTTATTTTCCTGATCAGGGGCAAGTGATTTCAGACCTCTTTTATAGAATACGAGGAGATCAAATTGCATAACACAATACAAGGTAATATACAACAGGCAAGTTGCATAAATTCCCATAAAAACGTAAGCCAAAATGGACATAGTGGAAATAAGTTGTAGATGATAAAAGAGTCTTCCTAAATTAGAGGTCAGTTGGTATAAAAAGTCACAATTTAGGAGTGCAAATTTACAATAATTTAAAGATTGTCCATAATATTTTATGCCCGGCTAAAATACTTCCTTTTAAGGTTCCTGATATTTTTGATTTTCCGAGTCTTTTCCTATAATCTACGGGGACTTCCACGCAGGTCCATTTATTTTTTGCAGCCTTTATCTGCATTTCTACTGTCCAGCCAAAATCGATATCTTGCATGTCCAAAGAAATAAGTGCGGACCATCGAATAGCTCTAAAAGGACCTAAGTCTGTAAATTGGGTTCCATACAGCCATTTTATTAAAGAGGTAGCCATTAAATTTCCAAATTGTTGATGTGATAATAAGGCATCTTCTTCTCTGTTTCCTAAAACTCTGGAGCCAATGACCATCATCACCTCATTTTTTTCAAAAGGCATTAAGATTTTAAAAATATCTGATGGATGATCAGAATTATCAGCATCTAAAAAAACAACTAAATCGATGGGATGAGTCAGTATTTTGTTTTTCAAATAGGAGATAGCAGCCAGGCAAGCGGATCCATAGCCTCTTCTTGGTTCAAAAACGATGGTTGCCCCCCAATGGGCGGCTACTTCCGCTGTCCTATCCGTGCTCCCATTATCAGAAACAACTATTTCCTGAAAAATACCAGGCGGTATACCTTGAAGGACATTAGAAATACCTAATTCTTCATTCAAGGCAGGGATAATGAGAACGATATGTTGAAGTTTATTTTCTGACATAAATGAGTTAAATGAGAAAGAATTTAAGTAAATGTAAAAATATAAGCTTTAAGAACAACGTCTTCCCTTATATTTGTCCTCTAAACTGGATCCATGCATACTTTTCGCCTAATTAAAGGCTTTTCCATTTTTATTTGCCTTTTTTTCATGTACTCATGTCAGAAAGAATGGGTTTTCACTACCTCCTCAGAGGATAAAGTTACCTTTTCCACTGATACCTTAAGATTTGATACTGTTTTTACTCAGATTGGCTCTTCTACGAGAATTTTAAAAATTTACAATCCCTCCAAAGAAGCTATAAATATCAGTTCTCTTTATTTAGCTGCGGGTGCAAACAGTAAATTTCGAATCAATGTAGATGGAATTCCTGGAACAAAAGCACTCAAGGATATTCCCATCTACCCCAAAGATAGTATTTATCTTTTTGCAACGGTAACCATTAATCCCAATGCTCCCATTTCGGTAAGCCCTTTTATATTCAATGAAGAGCTAGTTTTGGAGGTCAATGGAAATAAACAAATCGTTACCTTAGAGGCATGGGGGCAAAACGCCAATTATTTTCCGTCCCGTTTTAACCAGGGTGTTCCAGTAGTTTTAAGTTGTAATAACGGACAAATAAACTGGAATGATCCAAAACCTTATGTTCTCTATGGCGAAATTTTTATTGACAGCTGCACGTTAAATATACCCCCAGGTACCCGTATTTATGTACATGGAGGGGTTGTAAAAAATAAGGCTTTTGGTGTTTTTAATGATGGTATTTTATACACTCTCCCTTTCGGAAAATTGATCATGAATGGGACTTTTGAAAAACCGATTATCCTGCAAGGTGATCGTCTTGAACCTGAATACCAGGATGTTGCAGGGCAATGGTATGGAATTGTCCTGGGACGGGGATCCAAAGGAAATCAAATTTCATATACGACTATTAAAAATAGTATCATTGGTTTATATGTCGACTCAACCGCATCCTGTACCCTGAATAATTCCCGGATTTTCAATACTTCTTCTAATGGATTGGTAGGCGTTAGGGCAACCATTAATGCCGATAACTGCCTGATATACAATAATGGAGGCAATGCGGTTCAATTCATTAATGGGGGCGATTATCAATTCAATTATTGTACTATAGCCAGTTATGGAAGTAATTCTTCCGCTTTAGGAATGACCAACTATATCTGTTATGATGACCCGGTCACCTGCCAGCGCAGAAGCCAATACAGACTTAATGCCAGCTTTAGAAATAGTATTCTATATGGCTCCGACCAGGATGAAATTAATTTGTCAGACATTTCCGGAGGGCAAAATAAACCTTTGTTTAATGTTCTTATGGAAAACTGTGTAGTTCGAGTAAAAGAGTTGTTAACAGGTCAGAATAAACAATTCGCTAATTTCCTGACCGATAATTGTAAAAATTGTATCAACGGAACGATTCAAAGCAAAGTTTTCAAAAAACCTGAGGATGATAATTATATACTTGATTCACTTTCCGTTGCCGCAAATAAGGGCATTCCAATTTTAAAGCCTTACCCTATTTTAATAGATATTTTAAATAAAAACAGAGATATAACAAATCCAGACATTGGGTGTTTTGAACAATTAAAATAAGCGCAGATGTCTCCTTATGTGTCCATGATAGGTGCAGGTTGGTTAGGGTTTCCTTTAGCTGTATCATTAAAAAAAGAGATGTGTTCTGTATTTGCAACAACTACTAAGGAAGAAAAAAGAGACCAGCTAATTGCCTTAGGAATAACAGCTCAGATTTTAATATTTGATTCACATTATTTCGAGAAGAAATTCGCCATACCTTCCGAAACAGAAATTTTAATCATCACAATACCTCCGTCTTTAGGAAAACAAGCGAATCTGGAGCATTATAAAGCTATTTTAGCCCATATTTTGGAACAGACGGGGAAATTGAGGCAACTAAAAAAAATACTATTTACCAGTTCCACCAGTGTATATGGCAATGCGAAGGGAATATTAACCGAAGAAAGGGAAATACAACCACAAACAAGCCAGGAGAAAGTCTTAGCCGAAGCGGAAGAATTATTGAAACAAAAATCGAAGGATTATGATGTTTATATTTTAAGGTTGGGAGGATTAATTGGGCCTGGAAGAGAACCTGCTCATTTTTTTAAACATAAAAAAGACCTTCCTGGAGGAGAAATACAGGTAAACCTGGTACATCAAACCGATGGAATAGAAATAATAAAACGAATAATTTTAAATGATACTCCACAAGGGATTTACAATATAAGTGCTGACAAACATCCCGCCAGAGGGATATTTTACCCTCAAAGAGCTAAAGAAAAAGGAATGGAAGAGCCGACTTTTATTTGGGGAAATGAACCAGAGCGTTATGTCAGCAATGAAAAGGTAAAAAAGATAACGGGATATACTTTCGTATATCCCGATCCATTATTTTTTCCAAGCGGCGATTGACGCCTCATTCATACGAATATAGTCATCATTAGCTGCTTTTTTAGCTAGTTCCAATGATTTCGTAGCAACGGCAATAGCTTCTGCTTTTCTTCCTAAGTCAGCTAAAATCAAAGATTCTTTGCGTAAAGTCCAATATTGAGCGTTAGAAGCATTTGCTTTTTGCACCATTTCCAAAGCTTTATTTAAATCCTTTTTAGCATCGTGATAATAAGCACCTGCGGCATAAAGATCTGAAGCAGAAGGACCCGCCAATACTTTTTCAATAGAAGCCATCACTTTTGCATCCGTATTAACGGTAAGAGGCAGGCTAACCTTTGTTTTTTCCCAGCTAATTTCAATAGTTGCAGATTCGTTGGTGTAATTATTTACATCCATTGTAAATGATTCCACATTTTCAGCCAAAGCCTTTGTTGGTGTCATAAAAGAAGCATCGGGTGTTTTTTCAACATAGCTTGCCCAGTTTGACGTTTCATATTTGTAAAGCATGATTTTCCATTCTGTAGCGTTTGGAACGGTAAGAATAGCATAATCACCTTTTTTCAAAGCAGCGCCACCTAATTTAAAATCTTCACTGAAGCTTAATTTAGTCACTGAATTTGCACCTGTACGCCAGGTTGCACCAAAGGGAACAACTTCTTTTCCGAAAATACCTCTGCCTTTCATAGAAGGACGAGAATAAAGTATTGTTACATCTGTCAAACCCACTTTCGTTTTAAGTTCAGTGGTTACACTTGCGGCAGGAGTCATAATTTGTGCATTCAAAGAATTGGTAAAAACCAAAACTGAAAGACAAACCATACTTTTAACTAAGAAATTCTTACTCATAACTTGGTTTTCTTTAAAGATTTATAGATTTTTTTGCAAAATTAATACATTAAAGGTAGTATTGCACTATTAATTTTTTTTCCAAGGCAAATAATGAACATGAATTCACAAAAAACGACTTTCACCATCGCTATTATTGCCCATGATACCAAAAAAGTGGATATGGTAGGATTTGTACGCGATCATATTGCCTTTTTTCAAGAAAGAAATATTCATCTTATTGCCACTGGAACGACAGGATCCTACCTTGAAAAAGCTGGGCTTGAGGTAGAAAGAATGCTAAGCGGACCATTAGGCGGGGATGCACAAATAGCCAGTCGCATGGTTGAAGGTAAAGTTGACATGATTATATTTTTCCGTGACCCACTCGGGAAACACCCACATGAAGTAGATGTCAGTATGTTAATGCGCTTATGCGACGTTCATAATATTCCGCTCGCTACCAATCCCGCAGCTGCTTCTCGTTTTGTCCTATCTTTAAAAGAAGATTTTCCAAACAATTAGATTTAAAAGGATTTAACCTAAACTTTTAACCTCATAATACATTTAATTCTTAAATTTGCAGACTTTTTGTGAATTTTATTATCTGTAATTTAAAAATAAATAAAATGAGTACAGCAACTAGTGCCTTGAACTACAAAGTTAAAGACATTGCATTAGCCGATTATGGCAGAAAAGAAATAGAATTAGCGGAAGCTGAAATGCCAGGTCTAATGGCACTTCGCGAAAAATATGGCGAATCTAAACCTTTGGCCGGGGCTAGAATTGCAGGTTGTTTGCACATGACGATTCAAACTGCTGTATTAATCGAAACATTAGTAGCATTAGGAGCGGAAGTTACCTGGTCTTCTTGCAATATATTCTCTACACAAGATCATGCTGCGGCAGCCATTGCAGCGGCTGGAATTCCTGTTTATGCTTGGAAAGGGATGAACGAAGAGGAATATTGGTGGTGTGTTGAACAAACGCTCAGATCATTTAAGGATGGCAAATATCTTAATATGATTTTAGATGACGGGGGAGATTTAACCAATATTGTTTTAGACAAATACCCAGAAATGGTGAAAGACTTAAAGGGTATTTCCGAAGAAACTACTACAGGGGTTCATCGTCTTTATGAGAGAGTAGTAAAAGGAACTCTGCCTGTTCCTGCTATAAATGTGAATGATTCGGTAACTAAATCTAAATTTGATAACAAATACGGTTGCAAAGAATCTTTAGTGGACGCCATCCGAAGGGCAACGGATATCATGATGGCAGGGAAAGTTGCTGTTGTAGCAGGTTACGGGGATGTAGGAAAGGGATCAGCAGCCAGTTTAAGTGGTGCAGGTTGCAGAGTCATTGTTACTGAAATAGATCCAATTTGTGCGCTACAAGCGGCTATGGACGGCTATGAAGTCACTACGATGGCAAAAGCCATTCCGCGTGCCGATATCGTGGTAACTGCCACAGGAAATAGTGCTATCATCAAAGAAGCTCATTTCTATTTAATGAAAGACAAAACCATTCTTTGTAATATTGGGCATTTTGACAACGAAATTGATGTAGCCTGGTTAAACAACCATTCCAATGCCGTTAAAATGAACATCAAGCCTCAGGTTGATAAATATACCCTGAACGGTAAAGACATTATTCTTTTAGCTGAAGGCAGATTGGTGAATTTAGGTTGTGCAACGGGTCATCCATCTTTTGTAATGTCAAATTCATTTACGAATCAAACCTTAGCACAGATTGAACTTTTCAACAATCCGGGCAAATACGAAAATAAAGTTTACATGTTACCTAAACTACTTGACGAAGAAGTAGCAAGGTTGCATTTAGCTAAAATAGGTGTTGAACTGGAGACCCTTTCAAAAGATCAGGCCGATTATATTGGCGTAGAGGTCACGGGTCCATTTAAACCAGAATATTATCGTTATTAAATAGGGCAAAAGGCCGGTAAAGAAGATTTACCGGCCTTTTTAACTTTAATCCAATGAATGGCATTTTTTACACTTATCTCACTTTAGGATTCGAGCACATCGCCGATTTAGCTGGTTATGACCATATTCTGTTTTTAGTTGCCTTATGTGCAGTTTATCCATGGTCATCCTGGAAAAAAGTGGCTATCCTAGTTACTGCTTTCACCCTCGGGCACTCTCTAACGCTGGCTCTGGCCGCTTTAAATATCCTGAATATCCCCGCCAATATTATTGAATTTCTGATACCTGTCACTATCTTTATAACCGCCATTTCCAATACTCATCCTTCAGCAATGGCCAGCAGTGAGAAAGCAGGATTTTCCAGACCCATGATTCTTAAATATGTAATAGCTTTATTTTTTGGACTTATTCATGGATTAGGATTCTCAAATTTTTTTAGACAATTAACAATGCCTTCTCAAGAAAATGATTTAATTCCTCAATTATTTTCTTTCAATGTGGGGGTTGAACTGGGTCAATTAATCATTGTTGCCTTTATATTAAGTTTTTCCTTTCTCCTTCACATATTATTTAAGATGAATATTCGTTCCTGGAATATATTTATTTCTGGCGCTGCAGCAGGCATTGCCCTGATGTTAATGTTAGAAAGAATACCAAACTAATTCATTTAATTATGCCAATTCTCCTTTTTCTAAGTAGTTTTTTTTACCTCGCCCATACTTTTCACGTAAGTAAAACGATGGTAGAATATAACGAAAAAGAAAAATCACTCCAAATCAGTGTTCATTTATTTATTGATGATTTAGAGGAATCTTTAAAAAATCAAGGGTACACTGGTTTATTTATCTGTACGGAAAGAGAATCGGGTCAGGCTGAAAAACATATTGAATCGTACCTTAGAAAGAATCTTACATTCTCGATAAATGGGAAATTAACGAATTATACCTTTATTGGTAAGGAGGGATCCTCAGACATGAGTGCTGTGTGGATTTATCTTGAAATTCCCTTTTCAGGAAAGATTAAAACCATTAACATTAAAAATTCATTACTCATCAGAGAGTTCGACGATCAAAAAAATCTTGTTCATGTTATAGGGCCAAACAAAAAAGAAGGCACCATAATATTTGCAAACGCAAAAATAGAAGATCTGCTTACCTTTAATCCCTAATAAATGGTCATGAAAACCTTATTCATATTACCCATTCGTTTTTATCAATTATTTATTTCTCCTTTATTACCGCCTCAATGTTCTTATACACCTACTTGTTCCAATTATATGCTTCGTGCCATTCAGATATGGGGGCCTGGAAAAGGGATCTCTATGGGATTAAAACGGATAGGTCGTTGTCACCCAATGGGGGGACATGGATATGATCCAGTCCCTGAAAAATCAATCAAATAGTTATGTTACAAAGACCTCGCAGAAATCGGTTAACGCCCGTTTTAAGGAATTTAGTTCAGGAAAATCACCTACAAATTTCTTCTTTGGTTCAGCCCTTATTTTTAGTGCCCGGTGAAAATATAAAGCTTGAGATTAAGTCTCTCCCTGGAATTTTCCGTTTTTCAGAAGATCTATTATTAGAGGAAATCGGTGCCTGCATATCCCTTGGTATTCAGACATTTCTTATTTTTCCAGCTATTCCGGAAGAAAGGAAAGATAAAAGTGCCTCTTATAGTTATTCACCGGATAACTTTTATTTGCAAGTAGCAAAAAATATTAAAAAACAATACCCCTCTTCTTGTATCATCAGTGATGTTGCGATGGATCCCTACTCTATCGATGGTCATGATGGATGGGTAGAAGATGGACAAATATTAAACGATAAAACACTTCCCGTTTTGGCAAAAATGGCCATAGCTCAAGCCGAAGCAGGATTTGATCTGGTTGGCCCTTCTGACATGATGGATGGCAGAGTTCAATATATCAGAGAAAATCTTGATAAAGCAGGGTTCACTAATACGGGAATCATGTCTTATACGGCCAAATATGCCAGTGCTTTTTATGGCCCGTTTAGAGACGCTTTAGATTCAGCACCCAAAGCTGGCGATAAAAAAACCTATCAAATGAATCCAGCTAATCAACAAGAAGCATTGAAAGAGGCTCATCTGGATATTTCAGAAGGAGCTGACATTATTATGGTAAAACCTGCTCTTCACTATTTAGATGTCATTCATTTATTAAAATCTAACACCCATTTACCCATAGCTGCATATCATGTTAGTGGAGAATGTGCCATGCTCATTGCTGCGGCCCAAAATGGATGGTTAGACAGGAAGAAGGCTATTGAAGAAACTTTAATGAGTATAAAAAGGGCTGGTGCAGATATTATTATAACCTATTTCGCACGCGAATATGCTGAGAACAACGCGCATCAAAAGTGATTATTTCCTACCTTATGTTAAAGGAATAAATTGGGGCGAAAGGATATTTTCGCCCCAATTTATTTATCTAAACAAGACTTAACTCTCTCTCTTCTATAATTTTACGAATATTAATTAAAGCATATCTCATTCTACCCAAGGCTGTATTTATACTAACACGGGTTAACTTTGAAATCTCTTTAAAGCTCATGTCGGCATAATGGCGCAAAATAACAACCTCGCGCTGCTCTTCAGGTAAAAGGTCAAGTAAATCCTTAATTTTGTCATGAGTTTGGTCTCTGACCATCGCCTGTTCCGCATTTAAATCGGAAAGAGGGAGTACATCAAAAATGTCAAAGGAATCGGTAGTTGTTGTTTTAGGTTTGCGTTTATTTCTCCTAAAGTAATCGACACACATATTGTATGAAATACGGAGTGCCCATTGAAGAAATTTTCCCTCGTGATTATATTTTCCTTTCCTGAGGGTATCTATAATTTTTATAAACACCTCTTGAAAAATATCTTCAGCAAGATTTGAATCCTTAACAAAAAGATAAATTGAACCGTAAATTTTTTGCTTATGGCGAAGTAATAATTCTTCGAAAGCTCTCTCACTTCCTGCTAAATAAAGCATAATGAGATCCTGATCACTAATGGGATTAACTGTCATACCTAAATTGGTTTACGTTAAAAATCGTAATTACTTTAGTGTAGAAGTTTGCAACCGATAGATTAGGTTTTAGTGATTAGAAATAATTATACACAAATATATATAAACAAAATTAATTTTTCAACCTATTATTAAATTTTTTTAAACTTTTATTATTTAAAAGCAATAATTTTAAGTTTCTTTAATCCTTTCATTAATTCCTTTGTTATATTTTTCGAAAATTTAGTAAGAAAAACACTTTATGACCCAGCTTAAAACTGAAACACATAAAGGTATTGTAACAAAAAAAGTGGTTGAAAATTCGATTGAAATTAAAGGGGCACGCGCCAATAATTTAAAGAATATCAGCATTTCAATACCTAAAAATAAATTAATTGTTGTTACTGGCGTTTCAGGATCTGGAAAATCATCGTTAACGATGGATATTTTATTTGCCGAAGGACAGAGACGATATGTAGAAAGTTTATCTTCTTATGCAAGGCAATTTCTGGGCAGGATGAAAAAACCTGAGGTTGATAGTATAAAAGGTATATGTCCCGCCATTGCTATTCAGCAAAAAGTAAGCGTTTCCAATGCTCGTTCTACGGTAGGTACATTAACGGAGATTTATGATTATTTAAGACTCCTTTTTGCCCGAATCGGAAAAACCTACTCTCCTATTTCCGGGGAATTAGTTAAAAAACATGAGGTAAGCGATGTAGTCGATTTTATTCTTTCCCAACCGGGGGGAAGTCCCATTCAGGTATTTATTCCTTTACCTTATAAATACGGAGAACGAAGTTTAATTCAAGAACTCGATTTATTATTGCAAAAAGGATTTACAAGAATTTTAAATAATGATATATTAACTGATATTCAAGATTTTATATCTTCTGGAGACCCTATTTTAAATAGTAAGATTCTTGACCTGAAGGAAAAAAATCTATTAATTTTGATTGATCGATTTAGACTGGATACATCTGAAGAGTCCATGCGCAGAATTGCCGACTCTATCAATACGGCATTTACTGAAAGTGAAGGTGAATGTTTTGTTTATGGTCCTGACCAAATAAAACGACATTTTAATCATAGATTTGAATTAGATCAGATTACTTTTTTGGAACCCTCCCCTCAATTATTTAATTTTAATAATCCTTTCGGGGCCTGTCCAAGCTGTGAAGGATTTAGCATGGTCATGGGCATTGATCCAGAAAAGGTAATTCCCGATAAATCCTTAAGTATTTATGAGGGTGCCGTTACTTGTTGGAAGGGTGAAAAAAATGGCATCTGGCTAGACGAATTCATTTCACTGGCAACGCTTATTGATTTTCCAATTCATAGGCCGTATTCTGAACTTTCAAAAACACACAGAAATTTACTTTGGTCAGGGAGTAAAAGTTTTCGGGGCATAAATGCTTTTTTCGAAGAACTGGAAGCTGCAAATTATAAGATTCAAAATCGGGTAATGCTTTCCCGTTTTCGAGGAAAAACGGTATGTCCGGCATGTGAAGGTTCCCGACTGCGCAAGGAAGCCCTGTATGTACAAATTGACGGAAAAACAATAGGTGATTTGGTTGAAATGCCTATTGATGAATTAGCCGTATTTTTTGAAGCTGTTACCCTTACCGAAACTGATACAAAGGTATCAGCACGATTGCTTCATGAACTAAGAACAAGGCTAAAATTCATGAATTTGTTAGGCCTCAGTTATCTAACTTTAAATAGAATTTCTGCTACCCTAAGTGGCGGTGAAACGCAGCGAATCAATTTAACCAGACTTTTAGGAAGCAATTTAACCGATTCCTTATATATTTTAGATGAACCCAGTGTCGGGCTACATCCCAGAGATTCCAGCAGATTAGTTAACGTACTCAAGCATTTAAAAAATCTTGGTAATACAGTATTGATCGTGGAACATGAGGAGGATATTATAAAAGAAGCTGAATATTTAATTGACATAGGGCCTCACGCAGGTGTACATGGCGGTGCAGTCATTTTTGCAGGTTCTTATGAAAATATATATACAGAAGCTTCTGATAGTTTAACAACAGGATATTTAACAGGCAGATTGTCGATTCCCATTCCTTCGCACCGAAGAAAAGGCATTGATAAAATAATCGTCCATGGTGCAACCCATCATAATTTAAAAAACATCACCGTTACCTTTCCGTTGAATACCTTTATGGTCGTGTCAGGTGTTTCAGGGTCAGGAAAAACAACCCTGGTCAAACATATTTTATATCCTGCACTAAAAGCCGCACTAGGCGAAGTTGGGATAAAATCGGTCGGTTCCTTTTCTTCCCTAAGTGGGGATATAAAAAAAATAACGCAGGTAGAGATGGTTAACCAGAATCCAATAGGTAAATCGTCCCGATCAAATCCGGTTACTTATGTAAAAGCTTACGATGCCATCAGAGAGCTCATGGCCAGCCAGCCACTTTCAAAACTTAGAGATTATAAGGCAAAGCACTTTTCATTTAATGTGGACGGGGGGCGTTGCGATACTTGTAAAGGAGAAGGAGAACAGGTCATTGAAATGCAGTTTTTAGCTGATATGCGACTGGAGTGCGAAAGTTGTGCGGGTAAAAGATTTAAAAATGAAGTATTGGAAGTTCGCTACCACGAAAAAAACATATTTGAAATATTACAAATGACTGTGGAAGAATCCTTGCAGTTTTTTAAAGACTCAAAGGAAATCACAAATAAATTAAAGCCTTTAATGCAAGTCGGTCTGGGATATGTTTCCCTGGGTCAGTCTTCCAATACCCTTTCAGGGGGAGAAGCTCAAAGGGTCAAATTAGCCTCTTTTTTAGGCCAGGAGAAAACAACGGAAAAATATTTATTTATTTTTGACGAACCTACTACTGGGCTTCATTTCCACGATGTCAGAAAATTACTGGAAGCCCTTCAGGCATTGGTAGAAAAAGGTCATACTGTTTTGGTTATTGAACATAATATGGAGATAATAAAATCGGCCGACTGGGTCATCGATTTAGGTCCTGAGGGAGGAAAAATGGGCGGAAATTTAGTATTTCAGGGTACTCCGGAAGATTTAATTCATTGTAAAGAATCTCCTACTTCTTCTTATTTAGCAGAAAAATTAAATGTAAAAACCAGTAAGTGATTTAAAAGAAATACGATGGGATATAAGAATATGTGGTCATGTGTGGCAGATCTCGAGAAAAACGGAGAACTGATTCGTATCAAATCGCCTGTTGATCCAAATCTTGAGATGGCTGAAATACATCGAAGAATTTATGACCAGGGAGGTCCTGCCTTACTGTTTGAAAATGTGATGGGAAGTCCTTTTCCAGCCTTATCAAATCTGTATGGTACCTTTAGTCGCACTGAGTTTTTATTTAGAGACACTTTTGCAGACGTCAAAAAAATCATTGAGCTAAAAGCAGACCCCACTCATTTCCTTCGAAATCCACTCAGATATTGGAAGGCTCCCTTTACTGCATTAACGGCATTACCAAAAAAAACTTTTTTCCCAGCCAGTTCCTGGGGGAAAACTACCATTAGCCAATTGCCTCAAATAAAATCATGGCCATTGGACGGAGGTCCATTTATTACTCTTCCTCAAGTGTTTTCTTTACCTCCTGGCGGTAGAAATATGATGAAATCTAATATTGGAATGTATAGGGTTCAACTTTCTGGAAATGATTATGTACCAAATAAGGAGATTGGACTTCATTATCAGTTACACAGAGGGATTGGAGTTCATCATACTGAATATAATAAAGGCGAGGAACCCTTCAGAGTATCCATTTTCGTTGGAGGCTTACCATCGCATGCATTTTCAGCCATTATGCCTCTACCAGAAGGATTAAGTGAAATGACCTTTGCTGGGCTTTTAGCAGGCAGACGATTTCGCTATGCATGGAAAGATAATTATGTACTCTCAGGTGATGCAGATTTTGTTATCACTGGAATTATTAGAAAAAAGGCAACTAAACCAGAGGGACCATTTGGTGATCATTTGGGTTATTACAGTCTGGAACACCCTTTTCCAGTGATGGAAGTCGAGCATGTCTGGCATAGAAAAAATCCCATCTGGCATTTTACCGTTGTAGGAAGGCCCCCACAGGAAGATTCAAGTTTCGGTTATTTAATACATGAATTAGTTAAAGATTTAACGGCTGGAGAATTTCCAGGGGTCAAACAGATTCATGCCGTGGATGCAGCTGGCGTTCATCCACTATTATTAGCCATTGGCAGTGAAAGATATATGCCATTCCGAGAAAAAAGACCCGAGGAAATTCTCATTCAAGCCAACCGAATATTAGGTTCCGGGCAAACATCCTTGGCTAAATTTTTATTTATAGCAGATGGATCCGATAACCCGGAACTGGATACCCATAACTACGTTCCATTTTTAACTCATATTTTGGAGCGTACAGACTGGACCCGAGATTTGCACTTTCAGACCAAAACAACCATAGACACGCTAGATTATTCAGGAGAAGGGTGGAATGCAGGTTCGAAGGTAATTATTGCGGCATGTGGACCAAAACTACGAACCTTAGGGACTATTTTACCCCAATTTAACACCTTACCAGTAGGTTTTTCTAATCCTCGCGTGGTACTTCCTGGCGTATTGGCAGTTTCGGCTCCCCCCTTTAAGAGTAAGGAAAATTATCATGACAATGCCCAGTTGATTGCCTTTCTGGAAAATTATCCGTTGGAGGAATTCCCATTATGCATTGTTTGTGACGACAGTGAATTTTTGAGTCAGAATATATCGAATTTCTTGTGGGCAACCTTCACAAGAACAAATCCGTCACATGACATTCATGGGGTACATTCCTTTATTGAAAACAAACATTGGGGATGTAAGGGAATCCTTATATTTGATGCACGAATAAAAACACATCATGCTCCCCCATTAATAACAGATTCTAAAATTTCGGCTAAAGTGGATACCTTTTTTAGGAAAGGAGGCGAATTAGCTGCCTTTGGATAAATGATCAATATGTTTGCAGATAAACATTATCCGGAAAATTTAAACCTTTGGGAATTAGACCATTATCTGGAAAAGGGGTGGTATCGTATGGGTCAGGTAATATTCACGACCCATTTTTTATTTTTTGGATCAGAGGTGTATTCTGCCATCTGGATTCGGTTGCCCCTTTTAAATTATCAATTTAAAGGAGCAAATCGCAAATTATTAAACAAAATTAAAGCTCAATTTAGAATAGAAATACGTCCGGCGGAATTAAATCAGGAGAAGGATCTTTTGTATGCCCTTTATGCAGAAAACTTTGACGGAAATTTAGCTCCAAATTTAAATGACATGTTGCTTGAATTTTCAGAAGAAAGCATCTATGATACCTGGGAAATTGCTGTTTACGATCAGGATCTGCTTATAGCCTGTAGTTTTTTTGACAGAGGATTCAACGCTATTGCCAGCATATTTGCCATGTATCATCCCGATTATGAAAAATGTAGTTTGGGTTATTTTACGCTGCTCGCTGAGATAGATTATGCCATAATTCATAGTTACTTCTATTTTTATCCAGGTTATGTGGTGCCTGGAAATAAACGATTTGATTATAAATTGCGCATTGGAGAGGTAGAATATTTTGATTTGAAAAGTGAAAAATGGATAGATTATAAACGATTAGATTTCGAAAAAATCCCTATTTATCAGATAGACAGAAAGATCAATTCCATTAAAGAATATTTTGTAGCTAACCATATATTTCCTCAAAAAATGTATTATTCCTTTTTTGAAATAAATTTGGTTAGCCTGGGATTAGTTGGTAAAAGTGATTATCTGGAATACCCAATTATTTTGCTTATTCCAGAGACGAACTATGTGATAATTACTTTTGACCCAAGGACCGAATTATATCATCTCATAAAATGCAAAGATCTTTTTGAAGAAAAACAATTTCTTATCGATTATATCATGTTAAAATACGAACCTGACAGTTTTTTCAACCACCTTGTTTTGATAGAAACCATCTTAGAATCTTCTCCAAATATTCATACTATTTATAATGCCGTTTTATCAGTACTTGCTCCTCGGGGTTAATTGGTATCGTTATGGAAACCCTTGGTGTTTTGAATCAGCAATATATCACATTGAAAACTGTCCAGGAAAAGACGATGCGTGCATCGCCCCGATTCTCATCAATTTAATTGATAAAGGATTGGAAAATCATTGTTTCGAAGAAATATCAATGCTCCATTTTGCAAGGAATGAATATTGCGGGTATCACCGGAAATATTTAGGTTACTTTTTGATTGCGATAAATATTGGAAGGTACCGTCTCCATTACCAAGAAAAACCTGTCCTTTGTTA
>JBEAXK010000068.1:0-35082 GCA_041159865.1 Bacteroidota bacterium | reverse complement strand
AGCAAATTAATAGACTGGTCAGTGAAACCAGGCGAAGATTTTGCCGAACTAACGGAGCTTTATACGAATGTTGCTGGTCAATATCGTCGTTATATGGGTCATGTAGTCAATAATATTGGCGGAATTTATGAAAATGATAAAACTGGGGAACAAAAAGGACCCGTTTATGTGACAGTTGCACGCGAAAAACAAATAAGAGCCATGCAGTTCCTTGATCGTCAATTGTTTACTACCCCCTACTGGATGATAAATAATGATATTTTAGGAAAAATTGAAGGTTCCGGTACTATGGATAGAATAAGGTCGTTACAGACTTCTACCTTAAACGCTCTATTTGCACAAGATAGAATGAAACGTCTTTCAGAACAAGCCGCTTTACAGGGTAAGAAAGCTTACAGTCTAAATGAATTATTTTTCGATAGTAAAAAAATGATTTATAGGGAGTTAGATTTACACACTACCCCTGATGCTTACAGAAGAAATCTACATAGAGCCTTTCTTGATAAATTAGCAAGTCTATTGACTATGGATAATATGGATGTTTCTCAATCTGATATTAGCTCATTGGCAAGACTGACTGTTAGTCAAATTAAACAAGCAGCAACAAGAGAATCTGCCACCATAGCTGATGCCACAACCAAAGCACATTATTTAGATCTGGTACAACGTGCAGGTCTCATTTTAAGTGGAGAATATCCAAAACCTGCTCCTACTTTAGCCAGAATGCCATCATTTGATGTTCAAATGAAAGGTTGCTGGGATAATTCTTTAGAGGAATAATAGGTAACTTTACTTTAGGAATTTAAAAAGCCCATCTCTTTTATTGCAGATGGGCTTTTTAAATTTAAAACTGAGATTTCTCTTTTATTTCTCTAAATTTTTCTAACCCTAATTCTGTAAAATGAGGCGTAAATATTTGCCAGATAATAGCCAAAAATTCTTCTTTACTTAATGCATATTCCGTTTCTTTTAATAAAGTATCCTGAACTGACCAGCTTGCCAGCAATAGCCACATTTTTACCGCAATTCTTTTGTGATTATGATCGCTCGAATCAGGATGGCAAATACCCTGACTGGACCAGATGGATAATTGATTAATCATATCTTGAATCCTTGAACCTACCAAGGTTTTGCGTAATCGGGCAAATTCAGGATAGTGTGAGATAAACAAGTGGATATCACGGGTTATAAATCCATATTTTTCCTGAACAACAGGGACTCTTTCAAAAACTGAGTGTAGATCAATCAGATTAAATGGAATTCTGGGAAGATGGCTGATTTCTAACATCATTTGATGATTTAATTCTTCCATTAAATCGTTCCATCTGGGGAAATAATAGGTCACATTTCCAACACTCATATCTAATGCGTCTGCTATTTCACGCATACTAACATTAGGAATACCCTTTTCATTTAACAATTCAATAGCCTTAACTATAATTCTTTCCCGGGTTTTCATTGTATCAGTTGAATAGCAAAATCAATTCCGCGAAATTACTTAATTTTACAACATGGAAACAAATAATTCGATGAATGAAACTTTGGACCCCTCTAACTGGGCTGAGATAAGAAAATTAGGTCATATTATGATTGATGATATGATTAACTACCTGTCCACCATTAGAGAACAACCAGTCTGGCGGCCCATTCCTGACGAGGTAAAAGAGAATTTTCAATCTAATATACCTACCCAACCCACTGATTCTCTTAAAGTTTACGAAGATTTTAAACAGAACATTCTCCCTTATAACAAAGGAAATATTCATCCCCGATTCTTTGCATTTGTTCAAGGTACAGGAACGCCTATGGGCGTGTTTGCAGAAATGCTCGCAGCAGCTATGAATCCAAATCTCGCTATTGGAGAACATTCAGCAATGTACGTGGAAAATCAGGTACTAAATTGGTTTAAAGAATTTCTTGGCTATCCTGCTGAAGCTTCCGGCATCCTTTTAAGTGGTGGTTCAATGGCCAATTTTACTGCTTTAAATGTAGCAAGAAATGATATTTTACCTGATGAAATCAGGAAAACAGGATTACATGCCCAGGGTAAGCAACTGGTAGCTTACTGTTCAACTGAATCGCACAGTTGTATTCAAAAATCAATAGAAGCTCTCGGCATTGGTACAGATTTTCTCAGGAAAATACCTGTAAATAAAGATTTTCAAATCGATCTTGATGCCTTAAATGAACAGTTACAAAAAGATAAGAAAAATGATTTAATGCCATTTTGTATCATTGGAAATGCTGGCACGGTAAATACGGGGGCCATTGACCCATTAAATGAATTATCAGCAATTTGTAAACGAGAAAAGATCTGGTTCCATGTCGATGGGGCCTTTGGTGCATTAGCTAAAGTAGTGCCTGCACTGTCAACTGCTTTAAAACCTATTGAAGAAGCCGATTCTGTAGCCTTTGATTTACATAAGTGGATGTATATGCCGTATGAGGCAGGTTGCGTATTGATAAAAAATAAAAAGGCACACAGAGATACCTTTGCCCTAAATCCCAGTTACCTACATACCGATCCAGGTGGTTTAGCTGGAGGTCCTGAGCCCTTTAATAATTTTGGTATTGAACTTTCCAGAGGGTTTAAAGCGTTAAAGGTTTGGATGAGTATCAAAGAACTGGGAAGTTTAGCTTATGTCAGGATGATTGAAAAGAATTGCCTTCAATGTCAATACTTAGGTTCGTTGATTGAAAAAAACAAACCCTTGACTTTGATGACACCCGTTACGATGAACATTGTATGTTATAGGTACGAATTTCCAACAAAAAGGGAAGAGGAGCAAAACGAAAAAAATAAAAAACTTCTCCTGGCATTACAAAACCAAGGGATCGCTGCCCCTTCTTCGACCCTGCTGAATGGAAAATTTGTTATCAGGGTCGCCAATGTGAACCAGCGAAGTCAGCAAATAGATTTTGAAATCCTGGTTAAAGAATCTCTTAGAATAGGAAATGAACTGGCATAATTAACTTATTTTATCATTTTTAAGATTATCATGAGTAAAAAAGGAAAGGTTTTAGTTGCCATGAGTGGGGGTATAGATAGCACAGTAACCGCTATATTATTGCATGAACAAGGCTACGAAGTGGTGGGAATAACCATGAAAACATGGGATTATGCCCAGTCCGGGGGTAGTAAAAAGGAAACGGGTTGCTGTAGTCTTGATTCCATCAATGATGCCAGACAGGTGGCGGTTGATATGGGTTTTCATCATTTTATTTTAGATATAAGGGAAGAATTTGGCGATTATGTCATTGATAATTTTGTCGATGAATACATGGCGGGTAGAACACCTAATCCCTGTGTCTTGTGCAATACCCATATAAAGTGGAATGCATTGCTAAAAAGAGCGATAGCACTCGATTGTGAAACCATTGCAACAGGACATTATGCCAAGATAAATCAACAAAATAACCGCTATTTCATTTCTAAGAGTAAGGATCTGAATAAAGATCAATCTTATGTTTTATGGGGTTTGACTCAAAATGCACTTGCCATGAGTCAATTTCCGTTGGGAAATATGACAAAACCTGAAGTCAGACAGCTGGCTCACGATGCAGGTTATACCGATTTAGCAAAAAAAGCGGAGAGTTATGAAATTTGTTTTGTTCCCGATAATGATTATCGTGGTTTCCTTAGAAGAAAAGTCGATGGTTTAGATGAAAAGGTTAATAATGGACATTTTGTGGACAGGTTGGGTAAAATTTTGGGTAAACACGAAGGTTATCCGTTTTTTACCATCGGTCAAAGGAAAGGATTAGGTATTGCATTCGGTCAACCTATGTTCGTTTCAGAAATTAGACCTGATAAAAATGAGGTTGTTTTAGGTCCTGTGGAAGAATTAACCAGGAATGGTCTAAAAGTAAGACAATCTAATTTACAAAAATATGAATTATTACCCTCTGATTTAGAAGTAACTACCAAAGTGAGGTATAAAGATGCCGGAACCTTAGGTATTCTAAATAAAGTGGAAGAGCAAATGCTTGGCATTGAGTTTTTAGCACCTGTTAACGGTATTGCTCCTGGTCAATCAGCCGTTTTCTACGAAGGAGATGATGTGGTTGGAGGCGGCATTATTCATAGCAGTTATTTACCTTTAATCGAATAACAAATGATAGAAATAGGCAAATGTGCAAAACCACACGGGTTAGATGGTACCCTGAAATGCCAGATAGATGAAAGGTATTTAGATGACGTTCTTCAGGCAAAAGCTTTATTTATAGGTGTTGGAGCTAATCCTATTCCCTATTTTATTGAATCTGCCAGAGAAGGCAATCAATTTTTAGTAAAACTGGAAGAGGTTAATTCCAGAGAAGATGCAGAAACTCTGGCACATAAACCTATTTTTCTTAGAGAAGAAGATCTGCTGGAGTCTGAATACTTAGAAGATGAGTACGCCGATAACAGATATGAAAAATGGATTGGTTACGAAATAATAGATACAGAAATGGGCAATATTGGTAAAATTGAACAAATTTTAAGTCTTCCGGGTCATTTTACAGCAGAAATAAATCATAATGGAAAAGAGGTTCTCATTCCTATTCATGAAAATTTGATTGTCCAGATAAACAAAGAGAAAAAACAACTCTTTCTCAATTTACCAACAGGATTATTGCATCTTTAAAAATTTAGTCTTTGGGGTTTCCGGGCTGCTTTATTTCATAGTTTTCTTTTTCTTTGGCTTGTTTAACCATCTTTTTTACATCCTCGAGAAGTTTTTTGGAATTATAAATGATACCATCTTTAATGGTATATTTTACGCCACCTACTCTCACGATTTCATTATTGTCATTTAATTTAATGGCACCTGTTCCATAAAGAACCTGAAGATTTTCGAGCGGATTTTCATCGACAATAAGCATATCAGCTAATTTTCCTGGCTCGACACTACCTATTTTATCAGCGACACCGAGCGCTTCTGCTCCATTTAAAGTAGCCGAACGAATGATTTCCAGCGGATGAAAGCCAGCTTCCCTCATAAGTTCCAGCTCTCTGATAAAAGCAAATCCATATAATTGAAAAATAAATCCTGAGTCTGAACCAGCAGTGACACGCCCTCCCCTATTTTTAAATTCTTGTAAAAAAGCCATCCATAATTTATAATTTTCCTTCCAGGCAACCTCTTGTTCTGTTCCCCAGCTATGCCAATAGGATCCATGGGAAATTCTACTGGGCAAATAAAATCTCCATAAAGAAGGAAGGGTGTATTCCTCGTGCCACTCAGCACGGCGTGCACGCATTAAATCTCTGTTTGCTTCATATATATTAAAGGTAGGATCTATCGTAAAATCAAGCGCAATAAGTTCATCCATTACTTTATTCCAATGATCAGAGAAAGGTGCTGCAGCTTGTTTCCAGAGATTGCCAGCCCCTTCAAAACGATGTTGTTCATTTTGATAATTATAATCAAGAGGATAATTTTGTACTGTTCGGTTATTAAAAAGTGCTTCAGGTAATCCATACCAATGTTCCATAGTAGTCAGACCTGCACGGGCAGATTTCAGGACATTCCATCTTGCGACATCCATTTGAGCATGATGACAAGCCGAACGCAAGCCAATTCTTTTATTTTCGCGAAGGGCTGCATCCATAATTTCAGGAGCTGCACCAAAAAATTTTATTCCATCAGCTCCTTTCGAAGCATTTTCATTAACCCAGGCAACGGCTTGCTCCGGAGTTGTGATAGGTGATTTTGAACCTGAACCAAAGGCATTGTAAACAAAAAGTCTTGGAGCGGTAATCTCATTTGCCAGACTTAATTGCTTATGTTTTAACGTCCATTCCAGGCCATTTCCTGCAGCAGGATCACGCACTGTAGTAATACCATGACCCATCCATAATTTAAAAACATATTCTCCACCTGCACCTTGAGCTGCTCCACCACTATGTCCATGCATATCAATTAACCCAGGAAGCAAATATTTACCTGTGCAGTCTAATTCTCTGCCTCCCTCTTTTAAAACAGGCCTGTTTTTTTCTGGAATAGGAACCCCAGGGTAACCCACAACACTTACTTGTTTAATTAAATTATTTTCCACCACAATATCAACTGGACCTATTGGCGGAGCACCATTGCCATTAATCAAGGTTACACCTCTTATAATCAATTGATTATAAGGTCCCTCTCCTTCTTTAATTCTAGGTGATTCGGCGACTTGTCCAAATAGATTAATTCCTGTTATGGAAAAGAAAATAAAAATAATTAAACGCATGTCTTTCAATTTAAATGTCCATTAAAACCTCATTTCCAAATATAACAATAAAATCAAGTATTTCTAATCTACTTTTTTAAGTTATATTTGTTCTTATTTAATATTCATGTACTTCAAATATACGCTTGTTTTTTCTGTAACCTTTTTGACGAGTTTACTGGCATCCATTCCATTTGGTCCAATAAATTTGAATGTCATATATACTACAGTTCAAAGAAACAAAAAAGCTGGACTAACCTTTGCCGCAGCAGCCGCTGTTATTGAATTACTTCAATCATTCATTGCCATTCAGGTAAGCCCTTCCTATTTAGTTCCTGTCTTGGACCATTACCTTACTATCATTTTTACCTCTATTTTTTTAATTTTTCTGGGTATCTTTTTCTTATTCAAAAAAGAAAAAGAAAAAAAATATTACGTTCAGGAAGAAGCGGAATATGTTGGATTTTACCAATTCTGCAAAGGTATGCTGGTGGCCCTTTTAAATATCCCTACCATTGCTTTCTGGATAGCTATGACTACTTATTATAAGTCTATTAATTTATTTGATGTTAAAGATGCCTCCGGCTATTATGTGATAATATGTTTTATTTCGGCTGCTGCCTT
This sequence comes from Bacteroidota bacterium, assembly GCA_041159865.1. Classification (GTDB taxonomy): domain Bacteria; phylum Bacteroidota; class Bacteroidia; order Chitinophagales; family Saprospiraceae; genus BJGN01. The sequence continues at coordinate 28,263 of JBEAXK010000068.1, read as the reverse complement.
GGGTAAATTAGTAACCCTGAGCAGCTATGCTTTATTAGCTAACCGATTTCTTCCTCACCTTGGTAAATTTCGAAAATTTTTACCTAAACTCATTGGTATTTTACTCATTATGATGGGATTATTCCAGGTTTTTAGAATCTTTATTTTTGATTTAGCAGTACAAATCAAGTAGTATGTTTTTCCATAAATATATCCTGTTTATTTTATTATTCTTCCTTAAAATTAATGCCATATTTGGACAGGAAAAGGGGTACGCAATCAATTATAAGGAATCGGATGCAAGTAGGCTAACCTCATCAAGTGAATTATATGATCCCAATAAATTGACAGCTGCTCATAATACGATACCTATTGGAACCTACGTACAAATTACCAGAATTGATAATGGAGCATCCGTAATTGTTCGAATTAATGACAGAGGTCCCTTTATTCCAAATAGAATTCTTGCGCTGTCAAAAGCAGCAGCAAACAAACTTGGCTTAAAGAAATATGAGAAAATTTATGTTCAATTAAGTATTGTACCTAAAAAAGAAAGCCAGTCAACCCCCATAGAATCCATTGAAAAGAAGCCTGAAATTCCCTTTTATCAGCCAGGGAGTACTCAAATTTCATCGGGTATGGAATTAAAGGAACCCGTAAAGCTTAAATTGCAGCCTAAAGAAGAAGTAGATACTCAGGTAACCCAGCAAATGGAAAAAACAGATATACCCAGAGTACTAAATGAGTCTTTAAAAGACGGTATTTATCAACTTCAGATGAATAAGATTTCAGAAAAGGGTTTTGCCATTCAAATAGGTTCTTTTCAAAATACAGCAATTCTTTGGAAAGAAATCGCAAAATTACATAATAGATGGTTTAAACAAATTCTGGTACAAACCTATGAATCAGCCAATGGTATCGTTACACATAAATTAATGTTTGGACCTTTTTCCACCAAAGAAAAGGCTAGCAGTTATAAAAACAATCTGAAAGAAAAATACGGAATTGAGGGATTCATTATTTCCCTGGAGGAATAACTTTTAAATTTATTTAACTTTAACTGAGCCAGCCACTGGCTGAATATTAACTAATTTTTCTTCTAAATTGACTGACTCAAAAGGAGTTGGTTTTTGTGTAAATTTAATTGCTGAAGTCGAGCCTGACTTACCAACAACCTTAAAACAGATTTGATAAAGAGAAGTATCATCAATAAGATTTACACCCTTCAGTGAATTGTCAATCCACATACAGGTAATAATACCTTTATCGACAGCTTGAACCCCAAAATTTTCCTTAGTCATATAGGGTAATTTAAAATTTGTCAACCCTGTATATGTCAGAACTGCAGCATCCCATTGAATGGAATATTGAGTCGATAAAATTCTGCGAAAATTAGTACCAGAAACATTTAAGCAAACTACTTCTCCTGAAGCAGCCTCTTTACTGTCTATTTTTAAGGTTATACCAGGCTGTTGGGAATAAGCAAAACTTGAAATACCTAAAAGAAAGAGAATTAAAAAAGAAATTCGAGTCAACATATTTTAATATTTGTCAAAAGAACGATGAAAAAATAAAAAAAGTATAGTTTACATATAAAAATGGTCAAAATATATTTCAATTTAATCTAAAGAAACGCCCGCTTCTTCCATTTCCAAAACAGCAGTTTCCCAAATTAACAGCGCATTTTCCATCTGTTTTTTAAGTAAATCATACTTTTCTGTTAATTTTGGAAGATCAGGTCTTTCGAAATAACCAGGAACAGCCATTTCATTTTCCATTTTTGCTATTTCCTTTTCAAGATCTTGAATTTTCCTTTCAGATTGTTGCATGTTTTTTTGAAGTCTTCTTTTCTCTTCATTGGTTACTGATGGAGTTTGAATTTTTTCAATGGCAGCAACATTGATTTTTTCAACTTCCCTCATATTTTGTAAGTCTCTTTTTTCTAAGAAGAAATTAACATCTCCTAAATATTCAAATAATTTCTTATCTCTAAATTCAAGAGTTTTTTCGGTTAAACCCTGTAGGAATTCTCTATCGTGAGAAACTACAATTAAGGTGCCATCATATTCTAGGAGAGCCTTTTTCAATACATCCTTTGATAACATATCAAGGTGATTTGTAGGTTCATCCAGTACTAGTAAATTGAATGGATTTAACAAAAGACAAGCCAAAGCAAGTCTTGCTCTTTCTCCACCAGACAGAACGGAAACTTTTTTTTCTGCATCAGATCCTGAAAAAAGGAATGCACCTAAAATAGATCTTATTTTAGTGCGCATTTCTGGCGGTGAAGAATCTTCCATGGTTTCGAGTACCGTTTTAGTACCTGTCATGGTTTCTGCTTGATTCTGTGCATAATAGCCAATTTTTACATTATGGCCTAAAATTAATTCTCCCGAAGAAAAGGGTAACTCATTAACAATAATCTTTGCTAAGGTTGTTTTACCTTGTCCATTTTGACCTACAAAAGAAATGCGATCTCCCCTATCCATTCTAAAATGAATATTATCGAGGATATTTAAACTTCCATAAGATTTACTCAAATTGACTGCATCTATAGCCACTTGTCCCGAACGTGGTGCTGGTGGAAACCTGATATTCATAACAGAAACATCTGTTTCATCGAGTTCAATCCGCTCAATTTTATTTAATTGTTTTTGCATGGATTGCGCCATCTTTGTTTTCGACGACTTTGCCATAAACCTGGTAATAGTTCTTTCTTTATCCGCTATTACCCTTTGTTGATTATCAAAGGCAGACTTTTGTTTTTCCCTTCGGTCTTCACGTAATAGGACATATTCACTATAAGAAGCTTTATAATCTTGTAAGGTCCCCAATTCCACTTCTACCGTTCTGGTTGTTACTTTATTTAAAAATTCTCTATCGTGGGAAATAAGAATTAATGCCCCAGAATTACCAATTAAAAAATTTTCTAACCAAATGATAGATTCAATATCCAAATGATTGGTGGGCTCATCTAATAATAAATAGTCTGGTCTTTTTAAAAGCATCTTTGCCAGTTCTACACGCATTTTCCAACCTCCGCTAAATTCGTCAGTAAGCCGGCTCATATCAGATGGTTTAAAACCTAATCCTTTGAGAACTCTTTCTGCATCTGCCTGCATAGAATCACCCCCCAGATAATGAAATCTATCATTAACGTAAGAGAAGTCTTCCAGTAATTTGTAGTAAGAATCTGATTCATAATCAGTTCTATGAGACATTTCCTCATTAATTTTAATTAGGCGAGTCTCCAGATCTCTAACCTCCTCAAAGGCCGTTAAAGTTTCTTCCAAAACGGTTTTTCCCAAAGGAATTTCCATATCCTGATGCAGATACCCTAAGGAGCTGGAAGAAGGCCGTGCAATGTTGCCCTCGTGAGGTGATAATTCACCAGCAATTATTTTGAGAAGGGTAGATTTTCCGGCACCATTACGACCGACAAGACCTATTTTATCCTTTTCACCAATAACAAGATTGATTTTATTCAGTAGAATTCTATCACCATACTGAACATAAATATTGGATAAATTAATCATATTTTAGGAAAGTTCTTCTTTTTCGGGCGCAAAGATAGCTAAACCTTTTTAAAATAAAGAATTTAGGCCTTTTCTAATGTAAAACCAAAAGTAGAACCCATTGCTAAAGTACTCCGCACATGGATAGTTTGTTGATGTGCTTCAATAATATGTTTTACAATTGCCAGGCCCAGGCCTGTTCCACCCGCATTCCTTGACCGGCTTTTTTCGACTCTGTAAAAGCGGTCAAATAAATGAGGTATATGCTCCTTGGAAATTCCAGAACCATTATCAGCTACCTCTACAAGAATTTGCTTTTCCATATCGTAAAAAGATAACTTTATATATCCATCTAATTTTCCGTACTTGATGGCGTTATGAACAAGATTTATCAGTACCTGGTGTATTTTCTCCCTATCGGCTTTAACTTTAAAGCCATGTTGGGCACCTTCTTTAAAAATCAAGGAAATATTTCTTGATGCAGCTTTTATTTCTAGTTCTTCAAATACTTCTTCCACCAGTTTACGTATATCAAAAACGCGTAACTCCAGAAGGGAATCACCTGATTCTAATCTGGAAATAGTTTCTAAATCATAAATAATAGTTTGTAACCGATCTACATTTTTAGAAGCCTTCTGTAAAAAATGTCTGTTAATTTTGGGTTCATCCACTGCACCGTCCAATAAAGTTTCGATATATCCCTGAATATTAAAAATTGGAGTTTTTAACTCATGTGAAATATCTCCCATAAAATTTCTTCTATACTCAGCCCATATTTTCTGGTTCTCCATTTCTTGCTTTTGTGCTTCCACCCAAGCTGCAACCTCAGTTTCTACCTCTTCTAAAACATTACTAAAAACATTAACCTGTTTCCTTTTTTCTATGGGTTGTAATTTTTCGATTCTGATTGTTTTATAAATCAATTTAATTTTCCTTTGGACATAAATACTTAAAAAATGTCTAAAAATAAAATAATTAAGCAGAAAAATGAAAAGACCCATATATACATAATGATATGGGCTAATAGATGGATAAGCAAACTTTATGCTAAGTATAAAAACCACCCATATAGGCAAACAAGTAATAAAAGCGGTTCTTAAAGAAATTTGATGAGGGGTAGGATTTTTCAACATTAAAAATCAAATTTATATCCAATACCTTTTATAGTTTTAATAAAATCATCTCCAATTTTTTCTCTTAACTTTCTAATATGAACATCTATGGTTCTATTGCCAACTATTACATCATTCCCCCATATCTTATTGAATATTTCTTCCCTGGTAAATACCTTACCTGGTTTTGATACCAGCAACATTAATAATTCAAGTTCTTTTCGCGCTAAATCAATCTGATGACCTTGCTTAATAATCATCACTTTTTCTTTATCAATTCTCAAATCACCGAATTCCAGCCACATTTCTTCAGGAACTTCTATCGATCCGGTGTACTTTCGACGCAACAAAGCCTTAATTCTACTCACTAAAACTCTTGGACGAATTGGCTTGGTAATATAATCATCACCCCCTATATCTAAGGCTGCAATTTGAGAATATTCCTCTTCCCGGGCGGTAAGAAAGGTAACCAGTGTATTTTTCAGCTCTTCATTATTCCTAATTAACCTGCAAAGTTCAACCCCGTCCATCTTAGGCATCATAATGTCTAAAATAATTAAATCTGGTTTTTCTCTTTGCGCTAACTGATAACCCGAAATGCCATCTCCAGCCGAAAAAACGATGAATTGTTCCTTTTCTAAGTTATATCTTAAAAATTCTAAGATATCAGGTTCATCGTCAACAATTAAAATTTTAACAGGTTCCATTCAATTATCCATTATAAATAATGCGTAAAGCTAACTTCAACAAAAAATTATATTGGATAATTGACATTAATTTAATGTTAATTTTTTATTTAATCAGGAATTGCCGCCATTTCCTCTAACAGTTGTTGATATATAACTTCAATTTTTTCCGGATCCTCTCTTAATTTGTTTAATAAAGTATGTACAAAGAGAGAATCAGTATGATGAATTTTATAAATTGTATGCATATAAACTTGTCTTAAACTATCCTTTCTTCTTCCAAAAACGGATTGTAAAGCAGCTTCAGAGGTATGAATATCCATTAAAATGGATTTAATTTCATTATCAGACAAGGGATATTCCTTTTTATCTTCTGCACATTGGCTAAAAAGTAAAATCATCAACAAACAGAAGACAGTCATTTTCACCATTGAGGTTTCCATATTGCAGTAATTGAACCTTTAATTTCTTTAATTTCTTCCCAGGTATCAACATCAGCATACGTTATTTTAACTAAAGTGCCAGTTGGTAAGTTATAAACCCCTTCAACGGTAAAAAGATTTAAAAATACAGATAAAACGGGGTTATGGCCAACCAACATCACACTGGAATGTTCTTCGCGGGTTCCTAAGATGATATCCATCATCTGGTCTGGATAGATATCATAAAGTTGAGGAAGGATGACAATTTTATCTTGGGGATGATTTATTTCCTCTGCAAAAATAATGGCTGTAGTTAATGCTCTTCGTGCAGAGCTGCTGTAAATAATATCAGGGAATAAAGAGATTTCTTTGCATTTTTTACCTAAATACCTGGCTTCCGAAACACCATCTTTGCTTAATTGTCTGTCAAAGTCAGTTATCTTTCCTCCACCGTTAACAGCTTCTGCATGTCTAAGTATAAATAATTCCTTCATTACTTTTATTCAGTAGGATTCTTAGTGTCATATTCCATAATTTTTCCCATCACTTCTTTTAGCTGAGGTGCACCAATTCCTTTGCTTATAATTTTTTTATTTTTATCCAGGATAAAAATCTGAGGTGTGGTTTTAACATTATAAAGGGAATAAAACTTAGATCGGAGATAAGGATCCACTGTATGAATCCAGCCATCCAACTGATTTTCATCTACATATTTCCAGCAATCTCCAATTTCATCATTAAATTTAACGCATACAGCAAATATTTTTACCCCTTTGTTTTTGTATTCCTCATAAAAAGCCTTGATATCTGGTGTTGATTCTTTGCAATGACCACAATCATAGCGCCAAAAATAAAGGACGATATAAGGTGATTTGATATCATGAAGGGTAACAGGAGAGCCATCTCTAAGCTGCATTTTAATATTTGGAGCCGTTTTACCGATTAGGATAGGTTTTAACGAAACAGCATTTTCAACAATTTTTGCCAATTGCGTAGAATCCACCCAGGGCGCTTGTCCACTGGCATAATATTTTTCAGCTAAATGGACATAAACAGCATCCATACCAACGAACTTAGAATTTGCATATTCATTTAAATAATGTACGGCAAAATATCTAAAGGATTCAGGTGCTTTTTTTGTACGTTCTAAGACAAAATCAATGGCTTTAATCAATGAATCTGGAACCTGAACCTGTAATTTTGAAACATAGGAATTTATTCTTTCAAAAAGGAAAGGAGTTCTGAGGAACCTTGCATCAGATAAATCGAGATTATCAAAATAATGATCCCGATTATAATAAAATGCTTGTCTCTGTTGTTCTTCTTCACTTCCAGAAAAATCAGGTATTTTGAGGGGCATATTTGCCTTAATAATAGCTCCTGTAAAGGTATTTGCATTTTCCTGAACAAATCTTGCCTGAAAATCCTCGACTTCCTGATCTATTTTATCAATAGCATCTGTTAAATCCTTCATTTTAAGGGAATCCTTTTCTTCTTTTAACCGATTATTTAGCGCCTCAGACTGAGGTCTTTTATCTGACAAAAAATTCATATAGCCATAAAACAACTTATTTTCTACTGAACCTTTCGTTTGAATATTCTTTGCTGGATCAGTGGCATCGGTAGATACAGAAAAATGTTGGTCTCCCTTTTCAATAATCAACTGAAAATAATTATTGTCAGGCGGTAAAACGACAAGATAAATACCTGATTCTAGGGGAACGTCTCCTTTAAACAAAAAAGAACCATCTGCTTGTTGTCTTATGGTATCTTTAATATATTGCTTTTCCCCAAGATGGTAAGCCATATATATCTCTTTTTGTTTAAATCCATTTATCTGAATTTTAATTTCGTAACCATTTGTTTTTTGAGAAAACAAGGATATGGCAAAAAATAGGACAACAGAAAAAATCAAAGATATGCGTATCATATTGAGTCTAATTTTAATGTTTAGTGGTTCTTGTAAAAAACGAAAAAAAAAAGATTTAGGTATTAAAATTATTAACCTTTTGAAGCTAAAAGATATAAAACGGCCATTCTTACAGCAACTCCATTTTCTACCTGATCCAATATAATTGAATTTGCAGAATCAGCAACTTCAGAGGTTATTTCTACACCACGATTAATGGGACCAGGGTGAAGAATAATTATTTCCTTATTTAAGGTATCTAATACATGTTTGTTAACACCAAAATAGGTGGCATACTCCCTTAAGCTAGGAAAATATCTGGTACTTTGCCTTTCCAGTTGAATCCTCAAAACATTTGCTGCATCACACCATTTCAACGTCTTTTCCAGATGATAACTCACGCTCACACCCAATGAGGTCATATAATTAGGAATTAATGTTGGCGGACCACAAACTTCCACTTCAGCACCTAATTTTTTTAAGCATAAAATGTTACTCAACGCCACTCTGGAATGCAATATATCACCAATAATCGCTATTTTTTTTCCTTTCAGGTCACCTAGTTTTTCCTGTAAAGAAAAAGCATCAAGTAAAGCTTGTGTCGGATGCTCATGTGTCCCGTCGCCAGCATTGATTATAGGTACATTAATATGATTAGAAAGGAAAATACAGGCACCGGGAGCAGGATGTCTCATTACCACCATATCAACTTTCATGGATAGAATATTATTTACTGTATCCAGCAGCGTTTCTCCTTTTTTCAAACTGGAAGAAGCAGCAGAAAAATTCACCACATCGGCTGATAATCTCTTTTCTGCTAATTCAAATGAAATTCTAGTACGGGTAGAATTTTCAAAAAATAAATTAGCAATAGTCAAATCTCTCAAGGATGGCACTTTTTTAATAGGCCTGTTAAGAACTTCTTTGAATTGTTCCGTTGTCTGAAAAATCAACCGTAAGTCCTGATCATTTAAATCTTTTATTCCCAAAAGACTTTTAGATGAGAGTTGTGCTTCCTTATTTGTTGGCATTTTTAATGCTTAATTTCTTGTTTATCAGCAAATAATAAAATTTTATCCTCCCCTGATTCTTCCTCCCAGGTGACCTGAACATAGGCCTTATCCAAGGCATCAACCTGAATTCCGGTAAAAGTACTTTGTATGGGAAGATGCCTGTTAAAACGCCTGTTAACCATAACCAGAAGGGTCACAGCTGAGGGACGTCCAAAATGATTTAGAGCAGTTAAAGCAGCCTGGGTGGTTCTTCCTGTATATAATACATCATCAACTAGAATAACTCTTTTTCCCTCTATGATAAAAGGCATATCGGTATAATTTGCCTCTAATGGCTTATCTCTCCTTCTGAAATCATCTCTGTAAAAAGTAATATCTAATATTCCCAGTAAAGGAGTATTCATACCTGGTTCTAAAGAAATACGTTCCACCAAACGTTTTGCCAAAATCACACCTCTGGGTTGAATGGCCACAAAGCAAATATTTTCAAATGGCTCGTATTCCTCCATTAAGGTATAAGCAAGTCTTTCAATAGTGAGAGAAAACCTCTCTTTATCCATAATCAATCTTCCTGCGCCATCCTCATTCATTGGGAAATTATTTTTGGGCAAATGAATCTTTGAGTCCTATTGTTCTATTAAAAACAGGCATATCATCCTGACTATCTTTATCTTTACAATAATATCCTTGCCTAAGAAACTGAAAGGTCTGACCGGCTGCCGCATTCCGAAGAGAAGGTTCCAATTTTGCTCCTTTATTAATTTTTAAGGAATCTTTATTTACAAAGGTAAGAAAATCAGTGTCTTCATCTGCCGTTGGTTCGGGCACGGTAAAAAGTCTTTCATAATCACGAATTTCAGCACTTATTGCGTGTGAAGCCTCCACCCAATGTAAAGTTCCTTTAACTTTTAATCCTGAGGTATCTTGCCCCGATTTACTATCTGGAAAATAAGTACAAATAATTTCAACCACCTCCTTAGATTCCTTATCCTTTATTACATCTATGCATTTAATAATGTATGCACCTTTTAAGCGGACTAGTTGACCTGGAGCAAGACGGAAATATTTTGGAGGAGGATTTTCAGAAAAATCTTCCTTTTCAATGAATATCTGACTTGAAAAAGGGACTAACCTGGAACCACTCTCTGGGTCTTCCGGATTGTTTTCCATGGACAACCATTCTAAATGATTTTCCGGATAATTACTGATTGTAATTTTAATAGGTTCAAGGACTGCCATGGCCCGTAAAGCGACTTTATTTAGCACTTCTCTTACTGAAAATTCAAGTAACTCTATGGATATTAAATTTTCTCTTTTTGCGACACCGGCACGGTCACAAAACGCAACAATTCCTTTTGCTGGAAATCCTCTGCGACGCATACCAGCTATAGTTGGCATCCTTGGATCATCCCATCCGGAAACCAGATTTTCCTGCACCAAACGCAATAATTTTCGCTTACTTGTAATCATATAAGCCACATTCATTCTTGCAAATTCAATCTGTCTGGATGGAAATATGCCCAAATTTTGAATCAACCAGTCATACAAATCTCTATGATGCCTAAATTCCAGACTACATAAAGAATGGGTAACTTTTTCAATGGCATCACTCTGACCATGAGCAAAATCATACATAGGATAGATACACCATTGATCTCCGGTTCTGTGATGATGAGCATGTTTAATTCTATAAATGATAGGGTCCCTAAAGTGCATATTGGGACTGGTCATGTCTATTTTAACCCTAAGAACCTTTTCACCATCCTTATATTCCCCATTTTTCATTGAAGTAAATAATGCTTTATTTTCAGGAACAGATCTTTCTCTAAATGGGCTATTTTTACCAGGGACAGAGGGATTTCCCTTCATTTCTGCTATTTCTTCTGAAGTAGAATCATCTACATAGGCTAATCCCTTGTCAATTAACTGGTGTGCAAACTGATATAGTTGTTCAAAATAATCGGAAGCATAATATTCTCCGGCCACCTGAAAACCGAGCCATGAAACATCTTCTCTTATCTTGTCAACATATAATGTTTCCTCTGTGATTGGATTTGTATCATCAAAACGAAGATTACATTTTCCACCATATTGTTCCGCCAAACCAAAATTCACAACAATGGCTTTGGCATGACCAATATGCAGATAACCGTTTGGCTCTGGAGGAAATCGAGTTTGCAATCGGCCTTCATGTTTTCCTGAGGACAGATCGTCTTGTATTATCTGCTCGATAAAATGCAACGACTTTTCTTCTTTTTCTTCAATTTGCGACATAATAATCACTTAACTTATAAAAATCACATTTTGTCAGGCATCTCTATACCCAATAAATCCATACTGTGCAAAAGCACATTACCTACTGACTGACTCAAACATAATCTAAAACTTCTCATGGAGGCATCATCGGCTTTAAGGATAGAATGTTCATGGTAAAATCGATGATAATTTTTTGCCAGTGCGTAGGCAAAATTTGCTATAGCAGAAGGATCGTATTGTAGAGCAGATTCCCTAATGATACCTGGATATTGATAAAGCTGTTGAATCAACTCCTTTTCCTCCGAAACAAAATTCAAGTAATTTTTAGCCAGTTCGGCATCAAAAGAACCCGCCTTACGCAAAACCGATTTTATTCTTACGAATGCGTTTTGAATATATGGACCTGTCTGACCTTGCATATCCACTGATTCCTTAGGATCAAAGGTCATCCTTTTTTGTGGCTGAACTTTAATTATAAAATATTTGAGTGCCGCAAGTCCAATTTTTCTAATAATTTCATTTCGTTCTTCTTCACTTAAATCGGCCAATACTCCCCTCTCCTCTGAATTTTCTCTGGCCTCACTTATTACCTCTGCAATCAAATCGTCTGCATCTACTACAGTACCTTCTCTTGATTTCATTTTGCCAGTTGGTAAATCTACCATTCCATAAGACAAATGATGAAGGCCAGAAGCATAAGGTACCTTTAACTTTTTTGCAATTTCAAATAATACCTGGAAGTGATAATTTTGTTCATCTGCAACGACATAAATCATTTTATTTGCTTTAAAGTCGCTGTATCTAAGTTCAGCAGTACCTAAATCCTGTGTTATATAAACAGAGGTTCCATCCTTTCTCAGAACCACCTTTTTATCGAGTTTAACATCCGTTAAATCGATCCATACAGAACCATCTTCCTCCCTATAAAAAACCTTATTTTCGAGACCTGTCTGAACGATATCCTTACCGAGAAGGTAAGTTTCTGATTCGTAATAAAGTTTATCAAAATGAACTCCCATTAAATGATAGGTATGTTCAAAACCTGCATAAACCCAGGCATTCATTTGTTTCCAAAGTGCCAGGGTTTCCTTATCACCTGCTTCCCAGTCTCTCAACATTTCAGCAGCTTGAATGCCTAATAAACTATGACTGTTAAAATATTTATCTTTGAAAGACTTAAAAAAAGCTTCATCTGTCTGCCCTTCTTTTTTTTGGGCTATGCAGATTTCCCTTCCTTCTTTTGAAAGCTGCCAGGAAGCAAATTCCTCTTGAAATTTCTGTTCAAAAAGTACGTAATAACTTCCAACAAAAAAATCACCTTTTAAGCCTGTATTTTCCGGTGTTTTATCGGATCCCCATATTTTTCTGGCCAGCATACTTTTACAAATAGCTATACCTCTGTCATTTATAATCTGAACTCTATGTACATCAAAACCAGCAGCCTCTAAAATCCGAGATACAGACCAGCCAATTAGGATATTCCGAATATGCCCAAGGTGAAGGGGTTTATTGGTATTTGGAGACGAAAATTCTACCAGAACTTTTTCCCCATTCGCAGGTAATTCTCCGTATTTATGATTAGTAAGAAGGCTTAATAAAAATGAATTCCAAAATAATGGAGCTAAAGAAAGATTTAAAAAACCCTGAATGACATTATATGAGGATATTTCAATTAAACCACCTAATAGGAACCGACCGATTTCTTCGCCTATTTGATCGGGCTTTTTCTTCGCAATTTTGGTTAAAGGAAAGGTAACTACAGTAAAATCACCTTCAAATTCCTTTCTGGTAGGGGTTATTGGCAATAAGTCATCAGAAATATCCAGCCCATAAAGTTCTTTTACGGCTAATTTTAAATGTTGCTGAATCAGCGAGGTGGCATTATTCATAGACTCTTAAGGAAATCATTTTTTAACAAGCACAAAAGTAGCCAAATTTTCCCTTATTTCATCTAAAAAAACTAAATTGGGTTTCACCATAATTCCTCATTTGCCAAAAAGATGAGTGTTCTTTAAATTGATGGTTGGGGTTATGCTCTAAAACAAAAATCCCCTCTTCTGCTAAAACCTCGTATCTAAATATTAAATCAGGAATACTATCCAAATTAACTAATCCGTAAGGAGGGCCTGCAAAGATGTAATCGAATTTTTCTTTATTCCGCGGAATAAATTTAAAAATATCGTCCTTATATATTTGAATAAAGGGTTCAATGGCTAATTGTTTGGCCATATCTTTAACAAATTGAACACAAGGAGGAAATTTATCAACATATGTCACGGAAGTACAACCTCTTGAAATAAATTCATAACTATGACTTCCAGTGCCACCAAAAAGATCTAAAAACCGTGTATTTTCAAAATCTATTAGATTACCCAGCATATTAAAAAGTCCTTCCTTAGCAATATCGGTAGTAGGTCTGGTTGGCCATTTGTCCGCTGGTGGATTAAAGCGACGGCCTTTAAATTTACCTGAAATAATACGCATAAAAAGTTTTATTCTATGTTGAGTAAATGCTCTAATACCTTTGACTCCGATATAATACGTGTCTTGGTGTCTGGGGATATAACCCATTGGGCATTTAAAAATTTAATCCTCGAAAACAAAGATTTTAGACTCACAACTACTTCACTTTCCTCATCACCATCTCCCCATATATACAAAGTCTCGAGAGCAGGATTTAATTGAAATTGATTACAAACTAATAAAATAAAATATTGAAAATCAGATATTTGATGGCAATAAAATTGATTTGAAAATTGAAAAAACTTATCCCTATATATGAATACAATCAAGCTGCTTTTTGAAATTCTGCAAAAAATATGTGTATCGTGGATATCCTGCTGCATCAAGAAAGGTAAAATAGCTTTAAAAACAGGTAAAAATGACTTGTCTGGGTATAGTAATTGAGAAAGATGTTGTTGAAAGTAAAGTTCTTTATAAATAATAACCAAATCCAAATCTACTATTTCAATATATTTCGCAATTGTGTCTTCTCCTTTACCAGTGAGGTGTTCAAGATAAACATCAATATTATGTTCGTCAAAAAGTCTTGCTGGTATGAAGGTAAAAAAGCCAGGGATTATCTGGAAAGTATAAGAAACAAACTGGGCATCATAGAGAAAATCTCTTCTAATTTCATTTGCCAGTGATATAATTTCAGACGGAGATTGAATATTAGCCAGATTCCATTCATATTCATGGTAAACCAGAACTACGTTTTTGGAGTTAATAACACTAAAACTAAAACTGTCCACTCCTAGCAGAATGGACAGTTTTAAATTTTCAGCATATTCTTTCTCCCAGGAAGGATCTATGAATTCAACCATAAATTACCAGTTACCCGCAAGATTGGGAGAATTCAGGTTACCGAATTTCAAAGGATTTTTCGGATCATATTTCTGATCGTACTTAGAATACTTTAGAGATGCGAACTCTCCCATAAAGCTGGCATAAGGAGTGCCTACCTGAACTACAGGAACTTTTGTTCCCTGATATTCAATTTCCAAGGCCTCCATGTCAAATTTTGCACCATTTCCGAAAGGTACTAAAGCAAGAGACTCAAAACTAGAAATTCCTAATTTGGCAAGCATTGAATCTTTTGCAGGACGATAGATAGTCTCATAAGTAACTTCACCTGTAAAATTAGGATCATCAGGGTCACCGTTTACGTTGATAATAGTAAAGTTTGCTGTGTTAAGGACATGAGCTAAAGAATCGAAAGTTGGGGCAAAAACACCTGTAATGTCTCGATAGGCCTCTTGGGCAATTCTAATCTTAGTCAATTTGTTTTGCACAATTTGCTCTCTGGATTCTTTCACATCTTTGAAAGCAATAGGTTCCCGAATACTGTCATATAGGGCATAAATAAGCACTGCTACGATGGCTACAAGGGCTAGGTTGATTATTAATCTCATTTGTCGGTCAGTTTTGTTGCAATTATACTATTTTTTATAAAAATTACACACCAAAATGATAAAAATCGAATAAATATTATTTTTTGGTGTGGTTTCTTACCTTCGATAAGGTTGTTACCTTTGCTCAAATTTACAAATTAATTTTATAAAACTACTATGGCAATCATTTTAGCTATTGAAACATCATGTGATGACACTTCAGCAGCAATCATAAAAGATGGAGCAGTTCTTTCAAATATTGTATCCACTCAACTGGCTCATATTGAGTTTGGTGGTGTTGTTCCTGAAGTTGCCTCGCGCGCGCATTTACAAAAAATTATTCCTGTAGTGGATGAAGCCATTTCAACAGCTGGAATCAATAAAAACCAAATTGATGCCGTAGCATTTACGAAGGGGCCCGGATTATTGGGTTCCTTGCTTGTTGGTGTGTCCTTTGCAAAAGCATTTGCACTGGCTAAAAATATTCCAATTATAGAGGTAAACCATCTGGCTGCTCATGTTTTAGCCCATTTTGCAAATCCTCCATTTCCAAAATTTCCTTTTTTATGCCTGACAGTAAGTGGTGGACATACTCAAATTGTTCAGGTAGATGATTATTTGGAAATGAAGATATTAGGACAAACTAAAGATGATGCTGCTGGTGAAGCGTTTGATAAAGCAGGAAAAATGATGGGGTTACCTTACCCAGCCGGACCTGTTATTGATAAACTCGCTCAAACAGGAAAACCCATTTTTACCTTTCCTCAACCCAGGATGGCAGATTTAAATTATAGTTTTAGTGGCATTAAAACGGCCATTTTGTATTTCCTAAAGAAAGAAAAAGAGAACAACGTTCATTTCATAGAGGAAAATCTACCCGACTTGTGTGCCTCTATTCAGGAAACAATTGTCCGGACATTGCTATATCAACTCGAAGAAGCTTCCAAATTAACGGGGATTAAGGAGATCGCCATAGCAGGCGGAGTTTCGGCAAACAGTCGTTTACGATCATATTTAAAGGAAAGATCCTCTATTTTAAATTGGACCTGTTACGTGCCCGAAATGGCTTTTTGCACTGATAATGCCGGAATGATTGGCATTGTCGGCCACTATAAATACGAAAAAGGAGAATTTTCAAACCAGGATGTTAGCCCAAGTGCGCGCTTTCCACTTGTTTAGTATTTCACTCTTCCAATATCTTTTTCTTCATTGAGGAGAATTCTTCGTCCGTTATAATACCCTGGTCTTTTAATTCTGCTAATTCTCTTAATCTGTTTATGACATCATTTTTTACAGATGAACTTTGTTTTTCAGCAGGGGATGAATCTTCCTTCTTTTTAATTTCTTCTACTACTTTTTTACCCTTTTCAAATTGTTCCTTATATAACTTTTTTAATCTTTCTGGATCAAAATCCAAAATGGTACCTCCTGAAGAAAAATGTTTCTTAAATACTTCTCCCAAGGCATAGGTAGAAGCACCCGCAAATACAGAAACGGTTATGCCTCCTATGATACTTCCTAAACCCGGAATCATTTTAACTACACTTCCAGCGGTAATTCTTGCAACTGTTGAACTTGTTAAAGAGGTTACAATGGCTTTTCCTTGAGTTTCGGCAAAATTAATCTGATATACTTTGCACAACTGTCTTATCATATCGAGTTGTAGGGCAGAAATGGCAAAAATATCTGCTATTAATACGGGGATTAAACCAGCTCCCATTGACCAAATGACATGATTGCGGATAATTGTATCTGCGTGTTTATTCTGTTCTGAATCCTGACTCATTTTATTATCTTTTGAAAATCCATGAATATATATTTCTCCAGCTTTTTTGAATGCCTTAAAAATATAATTACCCTTTTCATTTTCCCAAAAATTTCGACGTTCTGCCATTATTTTACTATATAAATTTTTTCACCTTTTGTATGACTTCCAAATTCAGGGGCATACATACATTGAATGGTACATGTACCCAAAGAAAAGGCACCTTCAGCATTAACTTTGACGGAATAATCTACGGTGTAGGTTCCTTTTGGTAAAAAATCAATAAAGAAATCTGTCCCTAAATCGCTGCTACTCTCGTAATAGTAAAGCCCACCTTTAAAGACATAACCTGATAACACCTTTTCAGGTTCAATGCCAGCTGCACGCTTGTCTTTTAAATGCACATATTCCAGATCCCGGTCCGTCTTTATCGTCAATCTTATAACTAACCTGTCGCCAATATGAAGTTCATTTTCTTTGCTTATGGGTGACAAGATTTCACCCGATTTATCTGTATTTTTTATCAATATGGTTCTGGAAACCGATAAAAAGGGTGAATTATAACCATTAATTTCGGTAATTTCTTTGAAATATTGCCAAGTAGCAGAACCCCAGATGACACCCGAATGATTGTTCTGAGTTTTAATTTCACCTTTTCCTCCTAATAATTCATTTTCCTCCCAACGCCGATGTATGGAGCCTGTAGCAGCCTCTGAATTTTTCAAAGTCTCCAGAAATGAAGAGGATATTTCTTTTTTGGTATCATTAGAGAAAGTCACGGTTGCAGGATATTGTTCCATTTGAGCTATTTTTTCACCTCCCCCACCAAGTAAAGCATAAATTGCATCGGCGGTAGATTTTGTTGTTTCCCAGTGAGTGGTTCTTTTATTTTGGATTAATGCCCATTTAAGTTCTGAAACAAATTTTGATTTAAATCCAGTTTCTGCAAAAGCTTCCACTAATAAGGATTGAATTTCAATCTTATTTTCATACCAATGATGGCCATTATTTAGTTTCCAGGTCATACCAGATTCTTCTGATTTAATGGCTCTATTGTTTAAGCTGTTAATCACAACTTCTGACATTTCAAGATCACCGCTTCTATACCAGTAAATAGCTAATTGACCCTGCTGATAAACACTCATTTTTAACCAATTTTCCTTGGCTAACTTATTGAAATAGGCTAATGCGTCTTTAACTTTACTACTTAATACCCTTTCTTTAAAAAAACTTTGCGTGTATAGATAATGTATAATAATTTCGGGCAAAAAATCTTCTTCTTTTTTGTTTTCAAGTCTTTCCTTATATAATTGTACCAATTGTGCATCACAATATTGACTGGCATTATTTAACATTTTAGCATTACTATATTGGTTTAACAAACCCAGTTTTTTTAATTTTCCCCAGCCACTCAATATATATTGGGTGATATACCAATTACCTCTTCCACCAGGAAACCAACTCCAGCTTCCATCGGAAGACTGCCGTTCTGATAATGTTTTTATACTTTGGTTTATTGATTGTGTCATTCTGTTGACATCTAATAATCGGGATATGCTTTGCCTTTGTTCACTTTCGCTTCTTGCATCTGAAACCCAGGGTGATTCCTTCAATAGCGCTGTTTTCAAAACTTCATTTTTTTCTAATTCTGAAACTAATCCTCCCGAGTTTTTCCATTCATCCAGTACATTTGAAATAGATGGATATTCTGTTAAAAGATGCGTACCCAAAATATTAGCATATAATTTATTAAATAGCTGTTCATTACAATCATATGGATATTCCATTAAATAGGGCAATGATTTTAGTGCTATCCAGGCTGGATGGGTGGTCAACTTAAAATCAAAAGAGTTTTTACCTGTTTTAGATGCCTCCTCATTGGACAATTTAAAACTTATTTTTTGATTCTCTCTTAAAACGAATGGTCTTGAATCAGTGACTAATATCTTCGAAGGTAAAATGGAAATCCGTTCTTTTATGGCGTCACTATAATTTACCGATTCAAATTTTAGTTGAAGTTCCAAGCTATTTAAACTAACGTCAGAAGGAATTTTTAAAGGCAATGAAATAGAGATAGACTTTCCAGCTGGGACAACTATGTCTCTAATATTATCACTAAGACTTATTTTTTTTGTCAAATCAGCACCATTAGATTCATTTTCAAGGATTAATCTAAGTTTACCCGAAATATTTTCTGTCGTTGTATTTGTCAATATAACTGCATATTTCAACTCATCTCCTTCTCTTAAAAATCTCGGCGCATTTGATTGTAACATGATAGGTAATCTGGACGCAATAAATTTCTCGGAAAAAACATGATTCAAATCTGATTGATGTGCAAAAAGCATAAACTTCCAACGAGTTAAAGCATCTTTCATTTTGAAAGATATCTTTAAATTTCCGTTTTCATCTGCTAAAAGAGTCGGTTGAAAGAAAATAGTTTCTGAGAAATCATTCCTAATGACCGTTTCATTTTCTGTTTTAATATCTGTTACAACCGCTTCATCTGAAGTCAATGGCTTTGAGTTATTCCTTGCTAAAACAACATTATCCAATTCTTTGAAGGACGCAGCAGCCTGAAGAGGCATTGACATATAACTTTTTGTTGATCCCCTTAAATAAGAGTTTTCACTGATAAAATCAAAGTCATTTAAAACAGGATAATATTTCGAATATTCTTTCCATTTATCCCTTCTTTTTGTAGGTTGAGCTATCATGGAAAGCAAATGAGGATTTGTTATGATCCAATTAGAAGGCAGATAATTATTTGCTTGGAAAGCATTTAAACTCCATTTGTGTGGCATAAATGATTCTAATGAAGCATCAAACATAGTCGCCATCACCTCAACAGGCTTATTTTCCCCTTTTTCAGATGAAATTTTTACCTCCCACTGAACTAATTCCCCTGGTGAAACCAAATCCGTGAATCTATGGTAAGTAATATTCAATTTTTCTATTGGATAAATCATTTTTACAACCTTAAGGATGTAAATTGGCTCATTTTGGAAGTAAGCAAATACTTCTAAATTACCAATTCCTTCTTCCGTTTCAAAAACAGGTATTTTTATTTCCGATTTTTCCTCCAAATTCACCCATTCTCTATAACTTTTCTGGCGGGTTGTAAATAAAACCAACACCTTTTTTAATTCTTTTGCAGCAGCAATTTTGAATTCAAGGGTATCCCTCATTTTCAATATTTCCTTTTTTATATGAATATCAACCCATTTAGGAGTGGAAATTCTTTTTTCATTGGAATCATATATATAGATAAATTTATTTATTACCTTATCTTTCCCCTTATAAAGTCCATCAGGAAGAATCATTTTAACTAAATAATAGCCTAAAGACATGCTTTCAAAAGGAATTTTCATTCTTTTTTCGCCTTCAATATCATAATATTCTTGAGAAATTGTTTCTAATATTTCTAATTCTTCCATCTTTTCTTCTCCCATATATGGCAAATGAGGAAACAAATGGATATAATCTGCTCTATTTAAAATAGGTCTGTCGGGAAAAGCCCATTTTCTATTTACAAAATGTTGTCGGGGAGACTTCAATTTTAGAACAGAAACGTTTACCCCACCTTTAGATTGATCTCCATTCCAATCTGATAAAAACAAAGACCAATTTAAAGTCCCGTCTTTTTTATCCCAACTTTCAGGAATTTCAACATTGAGATTCAGCTTTGCATAGCCTAGTTGAAAAGAAAGTACTTTTTCCTGAATTTCTCCTGAGGGTGCTGTTATGAAAACCTTTACTATAAATTGAAACGCAGGCCTTTTTTCAGGCTCAATAGAAAGATCAGGTGTTGCATGAAAAGGTAAAAGAAAGGAACCCTTTTCATCGGTTAAAATTTCTCCCGACGATAAAAAATAACCCTCATCCTTTGGAAAATATCGGCTGGAGTAACGGCTAACCTCAGACCATGATTTTCGGGTAATTTCCCATTTAACCTGCGCATTTTCAATAGGTAAGCCATTAAAAAATTGAGCAAAACCTTTTATATGCAGGGAATCTCCTAAGACACCCACTGGTGATTTTTCAAACTTGATCTCAAATTGAGGTCTTTTATACTCTTCGACTTGAATATTTTCTCTAATACCTCCATGTGAACTAACTAAACTATAATTTCCTTTTATAATATCCGTAGGAATGGAAAAACTTCCATGAACAGAGCCCATTTCATTTGATATTAATGTCATCTGCGACAACAACAAACCATTAGGATCATTCAATGAAAGAATAACCTCTTTATTTGAGGAAATAATGGCTTTTTCATTCCCCTGTTTTTCCATTAATAAAGCCTTAAAATATAGGGTTTGCCCTGGTCTATAAATTTTTCTGTCTGTAAACACACTCGTTTTCAACTGAAGACCCTCCACATTTTTATAAGGTTCATTGATATAAAAATGATCTTCAATTAAGAGGGTGTCAGTTCCATTTACTATTTTAAAATCAAAGCTACCCTTTGGTAAAGGATAGGACAAAAAACCATTTTCATCACATATTTTCCAAGTATCCTTAAAAGAAATTTGGGGTAATATAGAAGAAAAATATTCAGACCTGACTGGAATTGCTAAAACATTTGTACCCGCCAATGCCATGGTCGTTTCTTTATTAAAAAATTGAAAATCTATTTTTTCAACACCTTCATTTTTAATAAAATAGCCTATTTTCGAAATTTGAAATGGAATAAATGAAGGGAGCATATCCTCTCCTTTGAATACGAAAATATAGGTGCCTGCATTTAATCCATCTAATGCTATTTCCGTTTCATGTTGCAAGAAATCAATACTATCAGGAAATGAAACTTCTATTTCATTGGTCGTTTTTTTACCTTTCAAGAATTTTTTAATATCAATCTCGCTGCTTATTAATCTACTCTGCTGGAAATCTTTAAAAGAAACTGGAATTATACCCCCTTTAAATGACTTCACATTTTTAAATGTTATTTTTAATAATAAAGGAATATTGGGCATATTATTATCTTCTATCATGAATGATAAATGCTTTTCTTCGATTGTATTTAAAAGTTGCTGGCATAAAGATGCACCAAAACTCTTTTTATATTTTTCAATAGCAAACCGACATAATGACACTGCCTTAACTAAAGACGATTGTTGAAACATATCATTAGCTAATAAATAATATATTTCAGCGGTTTTTAAATGGTTAGGATACTTATTTATTAAATAATTTAGTTGTTTACGATATAATTCATTTTTTTGATTATGGTTAAGGTGTTGGTTTACAAATTGTATTCTTTGAAGATCAAAATCAATTAAAACTTCAGGATCCTTGTCGTATTTATGAAAGTTCAAAATATCCTGGTATAAGGATAGAGCCTTTTTAATAAAAGAGGAAGAATCAGTCGTAAAAAAATCAGCTAAAATAAAGGAATCAAGAGGAGCTAACGACAAGGGATCCTGGAGTAAAAAAAAATCTTCAGGCTTAATTAATCTGCTTGAATTATTGGAGAAAAAGGAAGTGGCTCTATACACCAGTAAATCATACAAAGTATTAAAAACATAATCCTCCTTATCTGGATTGAAAATCAATCCATCAAGCTTTTTTAACGCCGTAATTTTTGCCTCTGGATAAGAGATACTTTTAAAATAATGAATAGAAATAGCCTCTTCAAAATTTCTGACTGACCATAAATTTATATCATCTGGTAATGGACCATTCATCCCTTTACGATCCATTAAAGTCCAGGAATTCATATTTAAATAGTCGGCATAAAGTTCAGCTAAGATACTGTGCAGCAAAGCATTTTCAGGAAATCCTACTTCATTCGCTTCCTTTTCCAATCGTTTTATACCTAGAATTTTTCCCTCAGTTTCTAATTCATTTAAATATTTGACAACATAAAAAAGCGCTTTTATGAATTGTTCTGTTTCATTTTCCTGCTTAGCGAGTCTATATATGAACTCGACTTTTGTATAAGCCTCTCTAAATAAACCAATCTGATTAAGAGAATCTACCGATTTCCACAGATCACTATAATTCATTCCTTTAAAATTTAGGGTATTGTAATCGTCAATAGATTTATTTGTAGAAGTAGCCAATCCAAAAAAAGGCAAAAAAAGAAAGAATAATAATCCTTTGAGATGGAATAATTGCATGAGTTCTATTTTTATGACCTGAATACTAAATTTATAACGAAAAAACAGTCCTACTTATTTATATTTGAATCTGGAAAGATTGACCTCTTTACTTAATTCTGAATTAAGTTTTAGATACTCAACAAAATGATTAGCCCAAAAGGGTGCCAATGAGGTTCCCTTCGTTCCTAAACCATTAAATATTAACAACCTGGGGTGAACCGGGTGTCTGCCCATAATAGGTCTTCTGTCTCTCACTGTTGGTCTGATACCAACTAATTGTTCAATAAAAACATGAGGTATCCGAAGCATTTTTGTCACCTCATTTTGCAAATAAGCAACGTCTTCAAGATCTGGAAAAATATGCTTAAACTCCCACTTATTTGTTGCACCGACCCAAAAAATATCCTCGGAAAATGGAGCCAGAAAAAATTTATGTTTTAAAATAACCTCTATTTTTACCTTTTCTATTTTCACCAACAAGGCCTCTCCTTTTGCACCGTCTAAGGGCAAATAATTAAACCATGGATTATTTTTCAAAAAATAACCTTCACAAAAGATGATTTGATCCGCTAAAAAAGGCCCATATTCTATGCCATCTTTAGTCCATTTAACCTCATCATAATTAAATTTAGCGATGGAATAAAATCCTTTCTCTATCCAGTAATCCTTTGATTTCTTTAAAAAATCGTGCCATTTTACTTGTCCTGCACCGATTGTCTGGCCATATCCTAATGGAGCATTATTTAGCCATTCATATTCTGTAACATCCTTATAATCAGAAATGTAATGTTTCACAGATGGATCCGCAGTTTTTGAAAGCCAGTCGTTTTGTTCAGCTACATCTTGAATTGAACGCAAAATAATACGCGAATCATAAAATTTAATTTGTAATTTTTCTTCCCAATATTCGTATTTTTTCTTTGCAAAGGGTAACAATAAATCTACTTGCCATGATTTTACAAAATACTTGCCAGTAATAGGATTAATGATGCCCGCAGCAATAGATGAAGATTCACCTGGTTGCTGATGATGAATAATATGAAAATCGATGTTCTCATCCTCTAATGTATGGGCTAAAACGGTACCCGCAATCCCTTGTCCAACGATTAAATATTTAACTTTTTTCATAAAACAAAGGAACAAAAAATGAATACTGAAAATGCAAATGAAGATATCAGTATTTTATGGATTTATAGCTATAATCTGAAATTGTGGTTTAGTTTCTGTTCCATTTAAAGCATTATTAATCCATAACTGTCCATCACCAATCATAACACCTTGATAATTATTAAATAGGTTGTAGGAATAAGTCATGCTCATTTTTTCTTTCAATGGAACCGTAAATATTTTATCATACATTTGAATAAATTGGCCTTTGTTTTTAGCAACTAAGGTAGATTTATCTGAAACTCTTACCTTTAAAGGATAGAATATGCGATCTCCTAGCCAAGATTTATCATTTTTCATCAATGCACCTTTTAAAGCAATTACAAATGCCTCTAAAGCAACATCGGTTCCAACTAAATGGGTATATCTTTTAGAAAAAGTACCTGAGGTTACTGACATTAATGTTGATTTGAACATTAATTTTTCATTATTCGCCAAATTCTTCCAGGTAAGTTCAAGGCGATCCTGGTCATCTGTGAATATTTTTCCCCGCAATTCGCTGATTATTTTCCCATTTATAGAAGCATTTAAAAAAATTTCATTACCCATTACATTTCCATTTAAGACCACTTTTGGTTCATTTGAAAATGAGCAATAACTTCCAGCTAATTTTCCGGATGGAAGCGTGAAGAAGGAAAGTTGTATGTTTTGACTTCCAAGTTTACCTTGAAAATCATACCAATGATTTTCTTCCAGGTCTAAAGAATAAGCAAAAAAACTAGATTGAATAAAAAGGTAAATAATTAAATATAAGTTTTTCATGAGGCAGTCGCTTTGATTTCCGTAAATTTACCACATTAGAAACTAAATTTGCCATTTATTTACAATGATGAATTACAAAAGAAACAACTTATTCTTTTTAGGTTATGTAATGTTCATTTTTCTTCCCTCATGTTCATTTTTAAATCAAGATGAACCTAAGCCAAGTTATCTAAACGTTGAATCTATAAGCTTTAAAACGACCAATAATCAGGGTAGTTCTTCTCAAAAAATAACGGATGTCTGGGTCTTTAACGATACTGAATTTTTGGGAATGTTTCCTTTACCGGCAAATATTCCATTGTTATTAGTCGGGGAACATACGCTTACCCTCCAGGCAGGAATTAAAGAAAATGGAATTGGATCAACTCCAGAAAATTATCCATTTTTCAATTCAATAAAAGCGAAAATTAATCTGAAACCCTTAGAAACAGTAAGTTTAAATCCAGAAACCACTTATTTACCTTCAGTTAAATTTCATTTTATAGAGAATTTTGAAAATAATTCTTCTTTTTTCTCCTTTTTGGTAAACGGATTGCCTGAAAACAGGGTCATACCTTTTACGGGAGTTGGCGCTTATGAAGGTAAACATTCAGGTAGAATAATATTATCAAAATCAGCTCCAACGGTAACTGTGGGTTCAAATGCGAAGTTCAAAAATACTTTTAATCCAGGTCAACCCGTTTTTATAGAAATGGATTATAAAGCTGAAGCACCTTGTATCGTGGGAATTCAATTTTACGATACAGAGAACGTGGAAGATACTGGCGTGATAGTACCCGTAGCAGGATTTAAAGAATCTGTTGTGTGGAATAAAATTTATTTTAATTTAGGGAATATGCTGGCAGCCAGAAAATCTGTTTATTATCGGATTATTTTAAATGCATCTTTACCTGAAGGAAAAGAAAATGCAGTTATCCTCATGGACAATATCAAATTAATTTCCTTTTAATAATTTCAAACATGGGAAAACATTCAAATAATCATACCTTATTTTACAAATGGGCTGATTATTTCTGTGCCATGTTTGCCTGGGCTTTATTCTTTATTTTCAGAAAAAAAGTTATTGAAAAAGAAAATGATTTATTTGTTATTTTTCAGGATATCAATTTTTGGTATGGCTTATTGATTATACCCATTGGATGGTTTTTAGTTTATTCTCTTTTTGATCAATATGGAGATATTCATCGAAATTCAAGATTTAGAACCTTATCTAGGACTTTTTTCCTGTCTTTTTTTGGTGTCTTAATTCTTTTTTTTACCTTGATTCTTGACGACTTTGTTACTAACTATACCACTTATTATCAATCTTTTATAGCTCTTTTTAGCTTTCATTTTACATTGACTGTAACCGTTCGAATGATTTTATTAACTGCCGCATCCCGAAGAATTCGTATGGGGCTGGTTAAATTTAATACCGTTATAATAGGAGGAAATGACGATGCCTTATCCTTATACAAAGAAATTATTGCTCAAAAGCGTTCTTATGGTTACCATTTTATTGGATTTATAAGAAGTAATAAAGAAAAAATATCTCCTCTTGAATCAGAAATAAAATATCTGGGAAATATTAAAGATTTAGAGAGTATTATAAAGGAATATCAGATTGAAGAAGTAATCATTGCCATACAAACGCAAGAACATAATTTACTTAAGCAGTTAATAACCTCTTTATTTGATTTAAGGCCTTTGCCACATATTAAAATAATTCCAGATATGTATGACATAATGCTGGGAACAGTAAAAATGAATCAGGTATTTGGCACTGCTCTTATTGAAATAAATCAGGAAATCATGCCTGCATGGCAAATAATATTTAAACGTATTTTAGACATAGCAGTATCTGGTATTTGCCTTATTATTTTATCTCCACTCTTTATTTATCTGGCTATAAAAGTGAGGCAATCATCGAATGGGCCTATCTTTTACAGGCAAGAAAGGATAGGTTACCTCGGGGTTCCATTTATTATTTTCAAGTTCAGATCGATGTATGAAAATGCGGAAAATGGTGGCCCGCAGTTATCTAAAGATGACGACCTTCGTTGTACCCCCTTTGGTGCATTTATGAGAAAATGGAGGCTCGATGAATTACCCCAATTCTGGAATGTGCTTATCGGAGAAATGAGTTTAGTAGGACCACGTCCCGAGCGACAATTTTATATAGATAAAATAATGGAAAAAGCACCCCATTATCGGCATCTTCTTAAAGTGAGGCCAGGTATAACCTCTTGGGGACAGGTTAAATATGGTTATGCATCAAATGTGGATCAAATGATTCAACGACTTAAATATGATATCCTTTATCTTGAAAACAGATCTGTTGCACTGGATTTTAAGATTATCTTTTACACCGTGGTTGTACTGATTCAGGGTACGGGAAAATAAAGGCACATAAAAAAGCTAATTTATTTCAAATTAACGAACAAGTGTAAAATTCCCTTTTAGAGGGATTGAATCTTTCTCAAGTTGAACAATATACCAATAAACACCAGTATTAGCACTAAATCCATCTATATAACCATCCCAACCTTCAAAATTACCTTTATATTCCAAAAGTTTCCTCCCAAAACGATCTAAAATAATGACTGTTCCATGTGGATATAGGATATTAAAATAGGGTATTTCCCATCGTTCATTATTTCCATCGCCATTAGGGGAGAAAAACTTAGGCAAAATAACAGGGAATTCTTCAATTAAAAAGTTTAATGCACAGGATTTACCCCCCAATTCAACCGTTAAACTTAAGGTTCCTGCTTGTTCTGGCATACCATCAAAATTAAACCTCAACAGGCCACCATTCTGTCTAAGTGTATCAGCATTAAATTTCGCTTTCATTCCTCTAATACCCTCACTTTGAAAAATCTGGGTTTGGACTAATTTATCGTTCCCACCTAAATAAGGTAAATCTATTTTACCATAATAAGGAACTTTAGCATAAATCTTACTTGGCAGTAAAATAATCTGAGAACATAATATTGAATTTAGCTTAGGCTTTTCGATACCTACCTCTAAGTTAATTTCACAAGGAGGCCCAAAATGGCAATCTGCTCTTCCAAAATCAATAATAAATTTTGCCATTCCACTTTGAAGAGGAACTCCACTAAGGTCAAATTCCAAATAGCCATCTCCTTTTGAAAGAATACCCGATTTAAGTTTCATGATTAGTCCCGAAACACCCTCAGATTTTATTGTCATTGAGTCATATTGCATGCCATTTCCTCCTGCATAAGGAAGACGCAAAGTATTCTTATACAGGTCATTTACATTAGGTAAATCTATAGTCGCAAGCGAATAAGATGAACAATTAAGACTACTTACACGAGGTAATGAATCTGCTTTGACAATCAGCAAAAAGGTATCTTTAATGCCCAAACATCCATTAATTTCAGGCGTAACTATGATTTGAGCCGTATCATTTCTGTTTTTGTTGTTTATGGTAAAAAATGGCAAAATATTCCCTCTTCCAGATGCCACCAGACCAATATCGGTGTTATTATTTACCCATTGATAAATAATGTTGCTTGAGTTGACAACCATTCCATTTACACTCCTGGTAAAATTGACGGAGTCTGTTAACATGCCAAAACAATAGCTTTTATCTTGAACAGCGGTAAGGGTCGGATAGGGTTTTATCGTATTATCGCTATCATCACAGTCCAGTTTATTTGAAACATAATTAG
>JBEAXK010000064.1:0-86491 GCA_041159865.1 Bacteroidota bacterium | reverse complement strand
TTCGAAAATAAATATTTTTGAATACCTCTATTTCCCGGCTTAAGTTGGATACTCTCCGAAAAGGGCTAAACGATTTTGAAAAGGAAAAGTCTGACATAACTTATAAGAGCAACAAGGATTAACAACAATTAGATAGCTACCTTCATTTCATTTTCTTGTTAATATAAAAATAAGGAAAAGTATCTATCTGCAAAAATAAAAAATGGTTTATGAAACTTCGCATCTGCACAACATCGAGTATCATCTGTTTTTTACATGTAGAAAAATGATGCCTCGAGTCTCTAAATCCCCTTTTCGAAAAATATAATAAAATCGACCCTATTTGTCGTTATGATTTTAAAATTAGGGGTTCACAAATAATTATTTATATTTACAAATCCTTTTCTTTAATTATGAAACGTTGATTGTACGCTGAAAATGCATCTTCCTAATTCAAATGAATTACCTGTAAACCTATTGGCTGCGTGTTTTAACAACACGACTTCAACCTATAAATTTTATTGGCTATTGGCTATTCTTCAGGAAGTTGAGGAGAATCATCTGGTTATTCAAAAAAGGAACCTATTTGCCAGAATGATTTCAAATGCCTGGTTCACCGTTAATTATTTCCATGTCTCCTTCGGAAAACAAGATTTAATTCAACAAACGATCCAGTTGGTAAACGCGGTGGAGAAGATTCCAATAGATGAGAAGCAGACCTCCGTATTTCATAAATTATCGACTACAACCAATAGGACAACTGAAAGTCAGCTTTGGCATTTCAATAAAAACGTGCCCCATTGGTTCCTTAGTCCCTGGTTTCAGAAAAAAGATAAAAACGACATATACAGGTTGTCAAAATCCTTTTCCGAAAATTGCCTGTATGCCTTGCATGACGACACTATTGAAATCAATCCTCTATGGAGAAATTATTTGATGGCCAATGCCAGGATGCTGAAAGATTTTTGTGTTTGGAATCTTGCCCTTTTTTTACAATCTAAAAATCCAAACGTACCTGATATTCCCAATAAATTAATAAAACCGGCGTTTAGAAACAGTTTGAATTTGCAACGGACCAAATATTGGGACGTTGTACTGAATGAACTCGGCTCCATATCATGTATTTATACAGGCGAGCATTTGACAGTAGGAAACTATGCTGTGGAACATTTCATCCCTTATCATTTTGTTTCTCACGATTTAATCTGGAATTTAATACCTGCAAACAAATCGTTTAATAGCTCAAAAAGCGACAAACTGCCTCCGATGGACCTTTATTTCAATCCATTTTACGATTTACAAAAAACTGCTTTCGAAATCATCAGCACCAAGAGTCCAAATAATAAGCTACTGGAGGATTATCTGACTATTTTTCCTGATTTAACCACGCATTTTTCCAAAGAAAAATTCCGGGAAAGCATACAACCCCTTATTACCATTGCTTCGAACAACGGCTTCGAGTTTTTAACTGTCTGATAAATACAATTTGGTAGGCCTGGAACTAAATTCAGGTATATTTATACTACAGAACTGCCCTATTCAAAGCTCAGAAGGTCAGCCGTTCCACATCCGTCATACAATCTTTTTGGCAAATTTTTCTGGCTAAAACCTCATACGTTGGATTAGCATATTTGACAGAAGCCATTTTCAGTAGCCAGAAGGTATCATTGTATTCCTTTTCTTTTATCTGTTTGAATTCCCATACTTTTTCATTTTTCAAATACGGAATAAGCCATTGCAGACTTTTCTGAAGACCTTTACCATCGGTCGTTTCATAATTCCATAGATTAACCTTCACATTTTCAGCCAGCCTGGCGATTTTAAAAAAGCCGGCAAGATTCATATTGGTATATCCCCAGGAAACCGTCCGTTCCAGTTCGAAAGGTTGGCTGCCGTCTGGTTTCATTTGACTTTTAATGCGGGATTTTGCCACTTCAATTTGCTTTTTAGCCAATTCAGGTTGATCCGTAAATAGCGCGTAAGCCATAATTTGCACATCGTAATAGGTTCCATGATTATTATGTTCATCAGCTTCATCTTTCCCCAATGGACTTTCTGTAAGCCACGACAAATAGGCTGCAAACCACTTTTTAAGGGATTGATGATCCTCTTTTGACCAATTTTTAGATTCTTGCAATAAGATTGTGGCATCAATGAGCCTGGGAAAGGATCGTGTTTCTATGATACCGATGCCTCTGCCCGTATTTATACCAGGGATACCCTGACCAAAATTCAAATTGGGATTTTGAAGGGTTTCAGGATCTAAAAACCAGGTTTTAAGTAATCGGGCAGCATGAGCGGCATAGCGTTCATCTTTTGTAAAATAGAAAGCGAGGGCTAAAATTTCTGTATCATCGATGATATAATCCATTTCTTCTGAGTCGCTGATATCATAATATTCCGGATTACGCTCCCCATCTCTTCGGATGTATGGAAGCCCATCAGATTTGGTAGTATCTGCCCACCAATAAGGAGCCTGACTCATATAATCGTGTTTATCACCACTGGGTGGTACTCTTTTTTTATTCATGACAGAATAAAGTTTCCCTTCTTTTACTATTTGATCTGCCTTTGCCTTTATATTTTTTAAAGCCTTTAATTTTTCTACCTCCTGATTAATAATAGCTTGTTTATTTTTCAGTAATACTTCCCCATGTAGAAGTAAGGTTGAAGGGGCCTTTTGGGCCAATCCGGAGGTGTTTAAACTTAAGGTAAAAACGAATAAAACGACTATAAATCTGGTAAACATTTCAATAAGGTTTAATGAATGGAAGATACATTTATTTCAATTGAAATAAACCTTACCAGGAATGTTTTTGGGTGGTTAAAAATTCATTCATCCATCTTTCATGGTTTTTCAACACCTCTTTGTATTCCGGACGTTCTGCCAGATTATCCCTTTCCAGGGCATCTTTCTTATAATCATAAAGCTCCACAGCGACAGGTTTCACATCACCAAGAATCTTATTTTTCCTAAAAT
Source organism: Bacteroidota bacterium (assembly GCA_041159865.1). Taxonomy (GTDB): domain Bacteria; phylum Bacteroidota; class Bacteroidia; order Chitinophagales; family Saprospiraceae; genus BJGN01. The sequence goes on along the minus strand of JBEAXK010000064.1, from coordinate 83,532 downwards.
TCTCTTCATACCAGGCGACATAACGATATTGCTTTGTTCGTATGGTGTACCCCATTATCTTATCCCCATTACGAGGATATTGGCTTTGAGCATAGCTTTTCACCTCTGCTTTAGGGTTTTTCAGCATGGGAACCAAGCTTTTACCCGCTAATCCGTCAGGTAGTGTAAGTCCGGCTAAATCGGTTAACGTTGGAAAAATATCAACAAATTCCGACAAACCTTGTGCCTTTTGACCTCCTTTGAAGCCTGGAGAGGAAATAATTAATGGGGCACGTGTAGCTTGTTCGTAATTATCGTGTTTGCACCAAAGGCCATGGTCACCGAGATGCCATCCATGATCACCCCAAAGAACAATGATGGTGTTTTTGTCCAGACCAGACCTTTCCAATTCATCTAATAACTTGCCCACCTGAGCGTCCATATAACTGACAGCTGCATAATATCCATGAATCAGTTCTTTTTGAACATCCTCATTCTGGGGTATGGTACCTTCGTTAAATCGTTCAAAATTACTTTTAAAATAGCTGTTGATTAATTCGCCGGAATTTTGAGCGGCAAATGAAGGAGCACCGTTGCTCAAATGCTGCACAGGTGAAATATTTATTTTAGCCCGGTCATAAAGATCCCAGTATTTCTTTGGGGAAATAAAAGGTAGGTGAGGTTTTACAAAGCCCACGGCGTAGAAAAACGGCTTTTTTTCTTTTGCAAATTGAGACATCATGGCCACTGCTTTTTTAGCGACGATGCCATCCGTATAAGCATCATCGGGAACATCGGCAGATTCTACGGCAGGACCCCTGTTTTTTGAAAGAAATTCCACTAATTCTGCCCCATCCAGCCCTCTTGCTTTTGCATCAGCCTCAATTTTAGCCAGTTTGGCCTTTGTTTCTTTTGATTGATACCCATTTGTTGGATTTTCGTACCCTTTAGCATAATCTTCCGGCGACATTTTACCATAAGTACCTGTAGGCACTGACCAGGAGGGAATATCCATGCCTTTATCGACAGAACGTTGATCAAACATTTTTCCAATCGTAGCGGTGACATAGCCATTTTCCCTAAAATACTGGGGAAGCGTAACAATATTTGGCACCATATCCCGAATTTGTGTTTTCAAATCCCATATTCTGGTATAATCTGGTCTTTGTCCGGTTAGGAGACTTGCTCTCGTAGGAGCACATACGGCTTGCTGGCAATAATTATTCATAAAAACGGTCCCCATTTTGGCCAGACGGTCAATGTTTGGGGTAATCATCTGACTTTCTCCATAACAATGAAGCATGGGCTTTAGATCATCAACAGCGATAAAAAGCACGTTTGGTCTGGTCTTCTGGGCAAACAAGTTGATATTAAAAAGGGAAATACAGACAACAGTGAGCTGGAAAAATATTTTTGTCATAAGGTCGATTTTGGCGATGGATGATTTTAAAGATTAAAGTCCTGTACTTTTTTTCTGTGCATTTTTTTTGTCCACATTACTTTTATGTCTGCCACTTCCATCGGCATCATCTAATATTCCACCTTGTGGATTAATTTTAGCTAATATATCAGAAAGTCTTTTTCTGGCAGACATAGCTGATTCGTCTTTTGAATCAGCAGGGATCAATATTTCCTCAAACGGCGAATTTCTCATATCAAAAAGTTCATTTGCCCTGTTCAATTTCCATTTTTCCTCTCTGACATACCATTGATTGCCAAGTTCCATAAAAATCCATTCCCGGGGCGTTCCTTTTTCACCTTTGAGTTGAGGCGCAAAACTTTTGCCATCTAATATCACATTTTCCGGTAATTTAGCACCCGTTAAAGCGGCAAAAGTAGGCATCCAGTCGGTTGCATCAACCAAATCATCAATCACTTTCCCCGATTGACCTCCCCCTTTCCAGTTAACTATCCACGGAACTAAGCTACCACCTTCGAGCATATCCCCTTTTTTACCTGACAGTTTTTTCCCTTGAACGGTAGCTCGCGAAGCACCTTCGGCCGCTGTACCGTTATCCCCCATAAAAACGATGATAGTATTCTGCCTCATTTTTAAACTATCCAGTGCTTTTACCAATTTACCGACCAATTTATCCATATAATTAATATTATCGGTATAAAGATCTTTACTATCGGGTTTACTATCGGGCGTAGGTAAAATTTCACCATGAATATGCGACATAGAATAGTAGGCAAAAAACGGTTTATTCTTATTTTTTGAAATAAAGTCAACCACTTGATTATGCATCAGATCGGGTAGATATTCTCCATCCAAGAGAGGTACTATTTCCCCATTTTTTGTGTAAGATTTATTTGAAGGCTGGGTATTCCAATATTTACCACTGGCCTGAAATCGCATGTATTGATCGAAGCCAAAATCGGAAGGTTGCAAGGGAAATTGTGACCATTTTCCCACCATTAAGGAGGTATAACCTGCTGTTTTCAACACACTTGGCAAGCATATTTCTTTAGAAGGTTCCAATTTTCCAACCCTATCCTGATTTGTTGTTCCCGTGCGAAAAGGTTGGCGTCCGGTCAGTATCAACGCTCTGGAAGGTCCACACAAGGGGGCGGTATAGCCATGGGTAAAGCGCATGCCAGTGCTTGCCAGTTTATCAATATTTGGGGTTTTAAACTGATCCGACCCATAGCAGCTGATATTACCGATACCTAAATCATCAGCTAGAATAAAAATGATATTAGGTTTTTTCGTTTTTTGACCAGGCAAAACATGCCCAATAAAAACAAAAAGCAATAGGAAGAGGAGATTTTTCATACATTTTAGGTGAAGATAGAAGGATAATTCACGAATTAAAAGACCTTTTGGAATTATTCCATGTGACATTGTTGTTCCATTTTTAAAAATAGTTTATTTTTTATTCTTAATAGCAAATAACCTTAACAAGTAATCCAAAAGTTTCCTAAACATTGGATTTCATTTTGCCTTAATAATTATAGTTATGCAAGTAAAAATAAGCTAATCTTATTTTTTTGATATGAGGGTTATTATCTATCTTACGAACAAGAACCTCATTTGAAAATTAAAATATGATGAAGACTTATACATTTTTCTATATCTCATTTGGTGTTATCCTTTCTATTTCAGGCTTTTCTCAGGCTAAAATAGATAGTCTTCTCATTGAAAAAAAGGTGCAGGCTAATGCAAAAAAAATAAATCTTCCCAACGGAAATATCTTATATGATTTTGAAAAGGATTATTTTGGAAAATTGAAAGTAGATATTTCAAAGCTTTCGCCTGGTGATTCAGCCGTTCTTTTTATAGGTGAAAAATTAGATGAATCCGGTAAAATAGATAGAAAACCTGGAGGTAATATCCGGTTTTATCGATACGCCATTGCTAAAAACTCCCAGAATTATCTATATCTGCCCGATGTACCCGATAAGAAAAATACCTCAGGAAATGCCATCAGACTACCCATTTCTATGGGGATTGTGGCGCCATTCAGGTATGCTGAGATAGAAAAGGGACCTTCTTCGGGTGAAATAAGCCTTTCCAGGGAATATTTTCACTATAAATTTAATGATAATGCCTCTTCTTTTAAAAGCAATGATCAGGTGTTAAATGCTATCTGGGATTTATGCAAACACTCCATTAAAGCGACCTCTTTTATGGGTTTATATATAGATGGTGACAGAGAACGGATTCCTTATGAGGCCGATGCATTGATTAATCAGCTTTCTCATTATGCGTTAGACACGGAGTACAGTATTGCCCGGAATACCTTTGAGTATTTGATGCAACATCCTACCTGGCCTACGGAATGGCATTTACAAATGCACCAGATTGCCTGGTATGACTATCAGTTTTCTGGAAATAAAGAACTCATCAAAAAGTATTATGACTTGCTTAAACTTAAAACACTGGAAGCTTTTGAGCAACCTAACGGGCTTATAAGTACGACGGCAAAACCCCAGCGACCCTCCTTTTTAGATTCTATTCATTATGTAACTTTTGATAGAAAAGAAAGTCTTCGGGACATTACGGACTGGCCGCAAAGGGGAAATAAGGTGGCAGGACCTGAATATATCGGTGAATCGGATAATTTTGTTTTTTGCGACTATAACAGTGTGGTAAATGCCTATTACTATAAATCGCTCGTCCTGATGAAGTCTTTTGCTGAAATTACAGGTCGCCAGGAGGATGTGAAATATTATGATCAAAAAGTTAAAAACTTATTCCAACATTATAATAATCAGTTTGTTGACCCTTCAACAGGCCTGATGAAGGACGGGGATTCTACTTCTCACAGCTCCTTTCACGCCAATTTCTTCGCGCTTTGTTTTGGATTGGTAAAAGAGGAAAATAAAGAGCGCGTGAAAGCATTTATTAAGTCAAAGGATATGGCTTGCAGTGTTTACGCATCGCAATTTTTTATGGATGCGTTGTACAATGAAGGTATGGGGGATTACGCTCTGCAAATGCTTACAAAAAAAGATGAAAGAGGCTGGTATCACATGATTGAGGTTGGCGCAGGTATGACCATGGAGGCGTGGGACTTAAAATTCAAGCCCAATCTGGACTGGAATCATGCCTGGGGAGCCGCTCCATCTAATATTATTGCCTTTAGATTGATGGGCATTCAACCCGGAAGCCCTGGTTTTGCCAGCGCGTTAATTAAACCTGAAATTGGCACATTAACCCAGGCTGAGATTCGTGTGCCGACCCGTCTTGGAGAGATTGTCGAGAAAATAACCCAGAATGATATGATGTATCAGGTCAGACTGATTCTTCCGAAAGGCATGAAGGCAAATTTAGAACTACCTGTTTTTCGGAAAGATATAAAGAGCCTTCTTATCAATGGGACAAAAATTTCACCCTCCATAAAAAATGATAAATGGGTATTTGAAAATATTCAGGGAACGTTGGATATTACTTTAAAAAAATAGTAGGATGAGACGAGATGTTCTATTTTTCATGTTTCTTTTTTGTTTGGTGGTTCATGTTTCGGCTCAATCCAAACAAATTGCCCCCTTATGCCCTTTGGGAAATGAGTGGAAATGGATACCTGAATATAGTGATGAATTTGATAGCGCAAGTTTGGATGATGAAAAATGGTGGGATTTTAATCCAGCCTGGGTGGGCAGAAAACCTGCCTACTTTGACAGAAGAAATGTGATGGTAAAAAATGGAAATCTTGAACTTTATGCCAAAAGTCTTCGTCCAGAGGAAGTAAGCGTGGAAAACAAGGCACGAGGACTGGACAAGTTTTCAACGGCGATAGTAAAAAGTAAAAAGAGAATTTTATACGGTTATTTTGAAGCGCGGAGCCGTTCCATGCGATCAGGTGTCTGTAATGCCTTTTGGTTATATGACCCGCTCGATGCCGATAAAAAATATCGGGAAGGGGATGCCTCTGAAGAAATTGACATCTTCGAACTTTTTGGTAAACTACCTGACCCTCAGTTACAGCGAACTTTTTGGGCTACGGTACACAGGTATGAAACCCCTTATGTAGAATCGATTGTAAATAAGAAGAAAACAAAGCTGCCTGATTATTCTTTTCGCCAGCTTATGCCTTTTGATTTTTACAGTGATTTTCATGTTTATGGTTTACTTTGGACCCCTGAAAAACTAGTCTGGTATATCGATGGGAAAGAAGTTTTTCAACGTGTTAACGATCATTTTCACCGACCCCTGTACATTGTTTTAGATGCAGAAATTATGGAAGACTGGATGGGACTTCCCGACGTGGCAGATCTCCCCTCTGTTTTTTCCACCGATTATGTCCGGGTTTGGCAATTGAAATAGAGAGAAACTGGATATATGTTTGGATAGAAGATTACTATTTTTTCAAAAATTATTAAGGTTTTAAAGAAATTATCTAATTCTTTTTTAGCAAATCTTGTCTTTAAGTAAAAAACTATTTCTTTTGCGTTCTCTATTGATTGGTTAGAATATTCAACGATTCGTATTTTTTTCTCAGACATTTTTCAATTCTTTCCAAAACTGAGCTGACGAAATTACATTTCCTTTCTTAATATCATTCATTCCATTTTGTAATTTTATTTGCTCATTATCTGATAGTTCATCCCACCAATCATCTTTCGATGTTGCCCTTTTCAGGTTATCAAGAAACTCAATCGTATTTTTATCCGATAGCTGATTAATCCAGGCAATCAAATCAAGTTTTTTTTTGTTTAAATCAGTTGTTGACATTTCTTTAGTTGATTTATATCAAAGATAATGAGTTTAATATATACATCAAATCTATCTGCTGCCATCATTCTACTAAAACCAATCTTATACCTATGAAGTCCGATTTATTATTTGGATTCAGGTGATTTCTATAAGCGCTGCGAGAAACTTCTGCGTCGCTACCCCAGCTTCCGCCTCTATAAATTTTCACCTGTCCCTCCGATGGACCTTTCGGATTATTTGCGGGAGCATTAGGATAATCACCATACCAGTTACTGCACCATTCCCAAACATTACCATGCATGTCATGTAAACCCCATGCATTAGGCGAAAAGCTACCTACTGGGGAGGTTTTCTGTCTATATGACCCTGTTGCATTTCCGTTATAGGGATAATTTCCGTCATAATTAGCCTGGTCGGTAGTCAGATTATTTCCGGTATTAAAAGGGGTATCACTTCCTGCTTTACAAGCATATTCCCACTCTGCTTCGGTAGGCAATCTGCAGCCCAACCATTTGGCAAAAGCATCGGCATCCACCCAGTTTACGTTGATAACGGGTCTGTTTTCCCTTCCCCAGGTATTATCCTTTGGTTTAGCTCTGCCTGTTGCCTCACAAAAAAGATCATATTGTGCAAAAGTAATCTCGTATTTAGACATTTTAAAAGCGCTGACCTCAACCTGTATCAGATCTTCATCGCCTTGCCTGCCAGGTTCATTGGCGGGGCTACCCATTAAAAAAGTGCCTCCAGGAATCTCCACCCATTGAATAGCAGGTTTAGCTGCAGGAGAAGGAACCTGAATGGGTGCCACTACCGCCGTATCAATAATCAATTTTTTGACCTCATTTGGCACTAAAAAAGAATTAGATTCCCCGTAAAAAACTTCATTTTCTGCCCTTGCATACACTGTATAAAAAACCTCTTTCCCAGGATCAAGATCTGTTACATTTAAGAAAAGCAGATCAATAGAATTGGTGGCAGGTATTTTAAAATCTTTATAGGCAGGGTTGGGGAGATAACTCCAAACGATACCTGTTTCAGTAATGGCACTTGGGCGATTTGCCATAATATCCCCCGAAAAACCTATCTTCCCATCTTCCATAAAAGTGGCTTTCCCCGTTATTATTTGTATGTCAAAAGGAGGTAAAACAAGTGGTTTTATACCTGTTGCCGATGCAAAAATTTCAGGAAATACGGAGGAAATAATATAATTAATTTTTACTTTTCCATCATCGCCTATTTTTAAATTAAATATTTCCCTGGCAGACAAAATCTTATTTGTCCCTTTATTTACGACGAATTTGTTAATTCTTACTGCATAAAAATGATCTCCTCTGAAAGTACAATCTAAAATATCTATTTGATTTATTTCATATTGTAAAATGATAGATTCATTTTTCATCCTTGTCAAATAATCCCTGATCAAATAATTTTCCTGATGTTGTATATCGGGAAAATCCAGCACCACATTTCCCTCGCCTTCATATAGGAAATATTCTTTTTCAATATTTATCCGTTCCTCGGTTGGATAATTATTCTGGGCATAATTATTCAGGGAGTTTACATAATTGATGACGAACTGAGAAATTCTTATAGAGTCTCTATGACTTAGGGTAACCTCATTTTGAGCATATATCTGTGAGAATGATGCTATGGTTAGGATAATACACAGTCCTTTTAACCTCATCTATTTTAATTTTTGAATTGTTGGTAATATCGACTATTTAGATGCAAAGTAAGGTTTTTCAGGCATTCTTAGAGAAAATCATAGAAAAGATTCAGAGAAACAAAAAAGTAAACGGTTAGCCTCAGAACATTGCTCTTTATTTTACGTTGCCTTGAAAGAAATTATCCAATATGAAAACGTCGGGCATAAATGTCGTTTGGCTTAAGAGAGATATTCGAACTCAGGACCACCAGCCCCTTCAACGGGCAGAAGAAGCGGGATTGCCCTATATTATTATATTTATCATAGAACCAGAGCATATTAGCTATGGCGATACGAGCGACAGGCATTTGCAATTTCAGTATTATTCCTTACAAGATATCAATAAAACGCTGGAGCCATTTCATAAAAAAGCCCAACTTTTTTATGGAGATTCCTTGGACGTATTTAACCATTTAGCCGCTAATTTTTCTATAAGAAACCTGTTCAGTTATCAGGAATCAGGGATTTCCCTTACTTATGAAAGGGATAAAAAAATAGCCGCTTTTTGCAAATCCCAACAAATAATATGGCATGAATCGCAGCGGGATGGCGTGTTGAGAGGAATAAAAAACAGGGAAAACTGGGATAAAAACTGGTTCATCACCATGCATACACCCATCATAAAAAATACTTATGGTATTGGCCCTGAAATAACCGTTGAACATCCCTTCATTGTGCCTAAGGAATTACAGGACAGGTTATTAACCTATCCTTCCACATTTCAGCCTGCGGGAGAGGGATATGCCTGGAAATATTTGCAAAGTTTTGTGTTAGAAAGGGGGAAAACATATAGTAAATCGATCAGTAAACCATTAGCCAGCCGAACTTCCTGTGGCCGGATGAGCCCATATCTTAGTTGGGGAAACATAACCATCAGACAGGTCTACCAGTTTGTTTCCGAGCAAACTAAAGGCAAAACATTTCGAGGCTCCTATCTGAATTTTTTAACCAGACTGAAATGGCATTGTCATTTCATCCAAAAATTTGAGGTCGATTGTAGTTATGAGAACCGATGTATCAATGCTGGTTATGAGCTACTTGAACACGAAACGAACGAAGTATATATTGCAGCATGGAAGAGGGGTGAAACGGGTTATCCACTGGTTGATGCGTGCATGAGATGTTTACAAAAAACGGGATGGATAAACTTCAGGATGCGCGCCATGCTGGTAAGTTTTTTTTGTCATCATTTGTACCAGGATTGGCGACATGGCACACATCATTTAGCCCAATTATTTTTAGATTATGAGCCCGGCATTCATTATCCACAATTTCAAATGCAAGCGGGCACAACGGGTATTAACATTGTGAGAATGTATAATCCTGTTAAACAAAGTAAGGACCATGACCCGGATGGTATTTTCATCAAACAGTGGGTACCTGAGCTTTCAAATTTACCTGTTGAGCTTATTCACGAACCGCACAAAATGACTTTAATAGAACAATCTATTTATCGGGTAAAAATAGGTTGTGACTACCCTTTTCCCATTATAGATGTAGAAAAAGCAGGGAAAATGGCGAGGGAACAAATATGGTCACACCGAAAACATGCATTGGTTGAGCAAGAGAGTCGCAAAATATTGAGCATACATACGCGAAGAAAAAAAGTCAATCAGGGTGGACTATAAATCGGAGGAGAATTTGAAAAGCTTTCTAGTGCGTTTTGAAAAATAAAGGGCTTTGATTTTGGTTAGACAAGGACCTATTTAAGTACTGGAAACATACCCATTTCACCCTTGAGGTGACATATGGCAGTGATGCCGGATGTATTTCGATAGAAACACCTTATGGTAAAACATTCAAGGTAATTTATCGCCTGTTTACAGAAGAAGAATCTGATAATCTGGAAGAAGTCGTGTTGAACACCTACTAATCTGTTTCCATTTCATATAATTCTATAGGCAAATCATCAGGGTCTGCAAAAAAGGTAAATTTTCTGCCCGTATATTCATCTATTCTGATGTCTTCTGTTTCTATTTTGTTGTCCTTTAAAAAAAGACATGCCTCTTCTATGTTATTCACCCCAAAGGCAATATGTCTTAATCCGGTTGATTCTGGTCTGGATAATCTTTTAGGAGGATCTGGAAAAGAGAATAGTTCAATCAAATAATGCCCATTCAAAGAGAGATCCAGTTTAAAAGATTGTCTTTCCTCTCTATAGACCTCATTTTTTATCTGGAAGCCTAAAATTTCTGTATAAAATCGTTTTGATTTTTTATAATCAGCACAAATGATAGCAATATGGTGCAGGGATTGAATGCCCAAGTGTTGCACATTCGAAGAATCATTCATATTCAAAAAATTTTATTCCAATGTTCTGAATAAAGCCTACTTAATCGTGCAAATAAGGTGCTTCAGAAATTGCTAATTTTTTAACGTTTTCCAACACATGTCCCATATAATTCCTCCAGATTATTTTGGTAAAAAGCCAATGGAAGGGATATAGCAGCGGGCTATTAGAGAACATGGTATATTTATAAATGACTTCCACTTCCCCCTCTTTAAGTTGTTTGGTAAACCATTCCCCTGAAATTTCTCAAAACCCATAGAGGGCATTTTGAAGTCAGAAATTTCAATTTTCCAATATTCATTTTCGACTCTTTCCAGAACTTTGTCCATAGAAGCTTCTCCCCCTTTAAAATTAAAAGTTTTAGCCATAAATATTTTACGGCTTCCTCCCTTTTTTCCCCACGATTTATCTTCCGTGCAATGGGTAACTTTGGGTGTTATGCTATAGCCCGTATGAATTTTAGTCACATCACAGAGCATTGGCGTTTTAAACGCACGCTCTAAAGTTGTTGGAAACACCGTCAAGATTTGAGTTGTTGATTTCATTTTAACCTAAATATAGACATTTCCCGAAAAAGAAAAGGGAAGCCAACCTAAGTTGTTTCCCTAATTCCAAAATTACTCCCAGTTATAAATCTTTATAATTTCTTATTAATTTTTAGTCTTTAAAATTTCATTTACAAATATAGCTTTATTGAAAATTTATTTTTCCTATTGACTAAAAAAATGATCTAAAATGTCCAATTATTTTGAATGAAGTCGGAATTTTTTCGGAATTACCTCAAACTTTCGTCAGAATTTTTTTTTATTATTTTATAAATCCCTGTTTTTCAGCTAACTTTTTCTCTTTTATCTCAGCTATTAATTCTTTTGGCTTTTTACCAAAATATTCCTGAAACTTTGTGTAAAAAGCATATTTGGTTAGCCCTGTATGAAATCTTATTTGGTCTACATTTATATTGTCTATATTTTCTGTAATAAAAACTTCAAGATTAGAGAATAATTTATTGTAATCTTTCTTATGTTCTACCTTTTCATGCTGAACAAAATTTACCTGCCTTCTAAGGATAAAAAGAAAAATTAACAGGCCAACTAAAAGGAGGCAAAAGAAGAAATAAATAAATTTATTCTTTTTAGGCCCTATTGAGTTCATTACATCATCAGATATCATATTTTCTATATTGAAACTAATTAAGCCATGATTATTACTTCCGAAAAACAAGGTATCCCCTTTAAAAAAATAGGATCTCCTATTAAATTCTGTGCCTTCTAAAATGGTCTTAATCACTTTATCTTTTAAATTATATTTAAGAATCCCATCAATAGAACTTACCCAATAATTACCATATTGATCTGGGTAGAGCGCATCTGTTTCTATGTTTTCATAACTTGTTCCTTCAAATAGATTTGTTATTGTATTGGAAATTAAATCACATTCCCAAAGTCCCTGGAAACCTGTAGATAAAATTTTATCTCCTACCTGGAAAAGACTTGTACTTCCTGTATCAAACTTTTTTACCAGTTTATCATCTTCCAGCATATAAATGCCATCAGCACATGCCAGCCATAATTTATCATTGATTATATGAAAATTCGTAACATCTATCGATTTTTCAATTATTTCAAACCCTGATTTTTTACTATACCTGCCAAATCCATATTGCCCCCCCAAATAAAAATATCCATTAAAAAATGTGATACTTGAAATATGGGCAATTTCCCGATATTTTTCTTTCCCGTGAATAACTAATTCCAGGTTGGAAAAGTGTTTATCCACCCGATATATATGATCTTCAAAGTTTGCTGAAAAATAAATCCAGTCTTTATCAATCCAGAAATTTGAATTTGAAAAAAAGAGGGTATCCTTAAATATGGGTTTATTGTTTAGATAAAATCCATTGTAGGTCGAAACAAAAACTGAGTCCCTATTGCTATATATTCCCCGTATAGAATATTCCGGATAGCATCTTTTTATTTTATCTATAATTCTAAACCCATATAAAAACTTATTCCTGATTAACACCCAATATATCCCTTTATTAGACAGTTGAACCTGAGCAAAATCCATTTTAGGATCTGCTAATCTTGCCCACTGTTCGTTTTTATCGAGAGAGGCTCTTATATCTTCATACTTATAGCTTGTTTCTTTAAAATTTTCTCCGTCAAATTCAAAAATACCATCATATCGAACTACGATAATTTTCCCATTCAAATTATTCATGTGTCTAATGGGAATAGGAGAGGTCATTATTTTTATAAGCGTAGTATCTCTTCCTTGCAGAACAAAAAAACTAAAGAAATATACACTAAAGGTTATAATTTTGCGCATACTAAATTTTGTAAATTCAAATATAACAAAATATTAATTTTTCAACCTTTTCATACAATTATCTCATTTCCTATTCCTGATAGATTGCCTTTCCTTTAAAATGGATTTTTTAACTTCAGAAAGGTATTCCTTTGGTTTCTTTCCAAAATACTGCACAAATCCGGTATAAAAAGCATATTTCGTCAAACCTGTTTTGTATCTGATAAGGTCTACATTTATCTCCTCAATATGATCTTTTATATATTTTTCCAATTCCTGAAAAATTAATTTTTGGTTGCTTTCAAGTTCCTCGGGTAAACCTACCCGAACATTCTCATTGATGGATCTAATTTTTAAAAAAAGCAGTAATAACAAAAAAATAGTTAAAACAATGGAACCTATATAAAAAAATCTACTGATTTTATTTTCAAATACATCCATTTTATCATCTGATATTAAATCTTTGATATCAAAACTTATCAAGCCATTAGCATTACTTCCGAAATAAATAGTATCGCCTTTGAAATAATAAGATCTTCGGTTAAATTCATTCCCATCTAAAAAAGTATAGATAAACATATTTTCCACATCATATTTTAAAAATCCGTTAATGGTACTAATCCAGTAATTTCCATAATTATCTTTATAAAAAGCAACCGTTTCCAGTTTTTCATATTTTGAACCGGATAACAGATTTTTTAATCTGTTTGTACTGAGATTATAAAACCAAAGTCCCTCATAACTGGTGGAAACAATCCAATTTCCTGCATCAAAAACACCTGTACTATGGTAAACATTAAAGCTTTTTTTCAAATTATCGTTTTCCAATATATAAACTCCATTTTCAGCTGCTAGCCAAAGTTTACCTTTTATTACATTCAAATTATGTATTAGAAATCCTTCCTTAAGAATTTCAACTTCCTTTTTTTTATTATATTTTGCCAGTCCTTTTTCTCCTCCAATATATAAAGCACCATTATAAAAATGCAATACAGCTGCTTTATTTATTTTAGTTAATCTTTTTCTATCAATGATTTTTTCAAGTTCTGATCCATCCCTTTTCATTTTATAAATCATTTCGTCATTTGCAACAAAATAAAAATAACCATTTTCCTCAATGATATTACTATTTGAATATAAAAGCGAATCAGTGTATATACGTTTTGAATTTAAATAAAAGCCACTGTATGTTGAAACAAGCAGTGTATTACCCTTTGAAAATATACCTCTGACAGCATGTTCAGGAAACGACCTTTTTATTTTATCCATTACTTTGAATCCATAAAAAAATCTATTTTTAATCAAAACCCAAAAGATACCATCGCTGGATAGTTCAACCTGAGCATAATTCAGAATTGGATTCACTAATCTGGCCCACTCTAAATTTGGCTTATGAATAATTTTTAAATTTTTCTCTTCAATACTGGTTTTAATAAAATTTTCCCCATCAAACTCAAAAACACCATCATGACGGGAAACAATCACTTTCCCATTTACTTTGGTCAATATTCTAATAGATGTTGGCGAAGTGACAATTTTATACAGCGTAGTATCTCCCCCAAACAGGAAGACATTGGTCATTAAAAATATACAAAACAAATTGAACTTAAACATTTATCATTCATTTAAGTCAGGTCATCTGGCCAATCGAACCTGGTATTTTTTACCTTTTAATTTTTCATTTTTTACCTTAATTAACAAATCCTCTACTTTGCTTTTGTTTACGGCAACAAAAGACATAAAGTCCAAACCCTCAATTTTACCAATTTCATGCAAATCGAGTCCGCCTTTTTTCATGAAAAAGCCAACAATATCTGTTTTACTAATTTTATCTTTTTTACCTCCACTGATATAAAGCGTGACCCAAGGAGAGGGATCAGGAAGAGAATCGACCACGGGGATTTCAAATGTTTCCGGAGGAGCAGATAAATAGACAGGTAATTTTTCGTTTTTGCCTATCAAGAGAAAAGCATTTCCCTCAGCGTGCATTCTGGCGGTTCGACCGTTACGATGTATAAAATCTGTATTTTTAGATGGGATTTCAAAATGGATGATATTTCTCACCTCGGGAATATCTAACCCTCTGGCAGCTAAGTCAGAAGAAATGAGAAAAATAATACTGCCATTTCGAAAGGAAATAAGTGTCTTTTCCCTGTCAGTTTGTGACATACCACCATGAAAACAACCACTTGATATTCCCTTTTCCTCTAATCGGGCTCTAACTTCATCGGCTGTTCCTCTAAGATTACAGAAAATAATGGAGGGAGATGAACCGAGGTAACACAACAAATCAAACAGGAGGTCCAGTTTATCAAAAGTCTGTGCATAAATCACCTTAAGATTCAAGCCTTCTGTCTTTTTTTCACCAACTGATGAAAAAAGCAAAGTAACTGGGGTTGAAATCCCAACAAAATCGGGAATTTGCAATTTTTGAGTAGCTGAAACAAGAATCCTCTTTTTCAAACCGGTAAGCGTTTTGATAATATGAGCCATCTGGTTTTGAAAACCCATGGCTAAAGACTTATCAAACTCATCTAAAATGAGAAATTTAATTTTTCTCTGATCGAATGACCTCCTGTCCAGGTGATCCAATAATCGTCCTGGCGTACCAACGAGAACAGCAGGAGGCTGGCTCAGATTTTGAACCTCCACAGACATGGTATGGCCACCGTAGCAAGTGTTCACCTTATAGCCTGTTTTCATTTTTTGCCATACCTGTTCCAGTTGAATGGCTAATTCCCTGGTGGGCGTCAGAATTAAAACCTGAATATCTTTATTATTTTCATCTATCAGTTCAAAAATAGGCAAAAGAAAAGCAAGCGATTTTCCGGAACCTGTTGGTGCTAATAAAATGACCTCCGACTCTTCTTTTATTGCCTGAAATGCCTCTACCTGCATGTCATTAAGCATTGGAATAGCGAGGTTTTCTAATATCTTCTTTATTTTATTATTTATTTCCATTGACACAAAGATGAATAGAAAAGTGTGAAAAACACAAATTTCGCAACTATTTATGAACAATCCCGTTATGCTGTCACAAATAAACACAAAAACATGAAATCCAATTTTTTAAGTTTAGTATTTTTAGCAGTAAGCGCTTTGTTTTCTTCCGCTCAGGCACAAAAAACAATTGTTGATATTGCAGTTGGTTCAAACGACCACACCACTTTAGTTGCTGCTGTAACTGCCGCTGGTTTAGTAGAAACGCTTCAGAGTAAAGGTCCGTTTACCGTATTTGCTCCTGTAAATGCAGCTTTTGCTAAACTGCCAGAAGGAACTGTAGCTACTTTATTAAAGCCAGAGAATAAAGCTACTTTAACAAAGGTATTAACTTACCACGTTATCGCTGGAAATCTGGATGCAGCTGCGGTGGTGAAAGCTATTACAGATGGCGGTGGAAAAGTAGAAGTTACCACCGTAAGTGGTGGTAAACTTACCGTAAGTTTAAAGGATGGAAAGGTAATCCTTACAGACGAAAATGGTGGTGTTGCTACTGTTTTAGTGACTGATCTAAAAGGAGACAATGGTGTCATTCACGTTATTGATTCTGTTGTGTTGCCAAAATAACTGGTGCTCTTCGTCGTTTAAAAAAAACCATCGGGATTTGTTTTCCGGTGGTTTTTTTGTTTAATTTAGCTTAAAAATGAAAATATTACATACCGCCGACTGGCATTTAGGAATAAATTTATATAATGAATCCTTAGAAGAAGATCACCGATTGTTTATCGCATGGTTACTTGAAACCTGCATTCCTGCGTATCGTCCTGACGCTATTCTTATTTCAGGAGATATCTTTGATAAAGCCAACCCTCCCAATTATGCCCGTCAACAATATTATCAGTTTTTAGCTCAACTCATTCCGATGGGCATAAAAAAAGTGATTATCACAGCTGGAAATCATGATTCAGCAGCTATGCTGGAAGCACCAAAGGAAATTTTACATCATTTAAACATACATGTTGTAGGAAATGCAAGTACAGAGATTGAAAATCTTCTAATTCCTGTTTTCATTAATAATGAGAATAAACCTGGCGTGGTCGTTGCTGCCGTCCCCTTTTTAAAAGATCAGGATATTCGGACCCCGCGATTAGATGAAAGTAATGAATCCATTCAACAAGCTGTCAGAGAAGGTATACATAAATTTTATGAACAGGTGGCATTAGCCTGTCAGGTCTATCAGGAAAAAGAGATTCCTGTTATTGCAATGGGACACCTGTTTGCCAGTGGAGTTTCAGTATCGGATTCCGAACGACAGATACAGGTTGGAAATTTAGGAAGTATTAGTGCCCAAAGCTTCCCTGTCGAACATTTTGCTTATGTTGCCCTGGGACATATCCATTTACCACAAAACGTTCAAGGGTCAAAGCATATCTGGTATAGTGGTTCGCCTATAGCTCTTAGCTTTTCGGAAAGAAAACAACAAAAAGGACTGCGTCTGATTTCCATTGAGGGAAATCAAGTAACCAGCGAAGCCATAAAAATTCCCGTTTTTAGGGACTTGAAAAGGGTGGAAGGTGATTTTTTAACCGTGAAAAACGAGCTGATTCATTTAAAAAATAACAAACCTTTGCCTTTATTGGTAGATATTGCGATTTTAGAGGAAAATTATAACCCTGCCATCGGAAGAGAAATTGCTGCTTTTATTGACGAATTAGCACAGGAAAAAAAAGAGGATTTACGTATCGCAAATTATAGATATACTTTTATAAATAATATAAAGCCTCTCTCTGGTTTGTCCGATTTATCGCTGGCCGATTTAAACCCCAGCCAGGTTTTCCAAAATATTTTAAATTCAAATCCTTGGGATGAGGAGGACAAAGAAGTTTGCTTTACCCTGTTTAATCAACTGATAGAAGAAGTTCAAACTGAAAAATAAAACATGAAAATTCAAAAAATTTATATCAAAAACCTGAACTCCCTGGCAGGTGAACATCATATTGATTTTAATAAAAAACCTTTGGCTGATAGCCCTTTATTTGCCATCACAGGTCCCACCGGCTCTGGAAAAAGTACCATTTTAGATGCCGTTTGTCTGGCTCTTTATAATGCATCACCCAGACAAGATCATACCATAACCAGCACATCGCTGTCTAAATCGGGGGCATTAATAAGCAAAGGTGCAACCGAATCAGTTGTTATGGTTGAATATATGCAGGAAGATATTCTTTACAAAAGTCAATGGTCCATTGCCTTTAACCGAAATGGTAATTTAAATGACAGAAAACAGGAACTTTCTTGCTTTAATCCTTCCAAAAATGACTGGGATTTAATTGAGACAAATACAAAAGTCCCCATTAGAAACACTCAGATTACCTCCCTCGATTTCGTTCAATTTACGCGAAGTGTACTGTTGGCCCAAGGTCAATTTTCTGCTTTATTAAATGCAGGCAAAGAGGAAAGATATGCTTTAATGGAAAAAATAACGGGAGATGACATCTATAGGAAAGTGGGTAAAAAAGTATTTGAACAATATACCAACCTAAAGAATAACCTGGAGAATGACAAAAAAGCATTGGAAAACATTCCATTGCTTACAGAGGAAGAAACTTTAAATTATCAACAAAAATTAGTTGCCCTCGAAAAAGAGTTTGTCCTGCTGGATGAAGAAAAAGGGATTAAATCTTCCTTGAAAAAGACAAAAGAAAATATAGATAAGTTTACACGTTTATTAAACAAGGTCGAAGCAGATTTAATTTCATGGGACAAGGAAAACAGTACTTTTTTACCCTATAGAAAAAGACTGGATCTTTATGATAGTTTTCATCCTTTGCTCAATGACCAGGAAGTAATAAATCAAAAGAATCGTTTAGTTAATGAACTTAATCAGCAAATAATTAATAATAACATTTCATTAGAACTTAATGAAAAACTGATTGAGGATAAAATATCTTACTGGTCAGGCCTGTTTCATGTCTCACTGTCGAAAGATTCATTTATCGAGGTTCTGTCACAAAAACTGAAAGCCATTCATGCTGCCTTGGACGATAAAAACAAGAAAAATGAAGGCTATCGGTCTGCTCTTTCCGAACAAGAAAAAGCACATCAGAATTATGTTAAATCAGAAAATGAAAAAAATGATAAATCGAAATTAGTCCGCCAAATTGAGGAAAAAAAGAAGGAAGCCAAGATTAAAATAGAAATATTTAAAGCGGATATACCTTTATTCGAAAAACTTCCTCAAGGGCAACAAACCTATCATTCCTTAGTTAACCATAGAAATACCCTTTTCCAGGAGTTAGGCTTAAACCTTCATACCAAACTGGAAGATGCAAGGAATACGGTTATAAAGGAAGAACGAAACCTATTTGCTCAAATAGAGGATATTCGAAAGTTAGGCGAACGAAGTAAGATTGAAAAGGCATTTGATGAAATTATTGAAGTTGAGCACCAGTTAGGTCATGTTATGGTCCAACTTAAACATATCCTTAGTCTTGAGAACGATTTACAGAAGTTACTTCAAAATAATGCTTCTTTAAATGAGGAATTAACTTCCTTAAAAAATCAAATGGTTAACCTGGAAGACGAAATAATCCAACATACAAATGCATTGTCAGAAATTGAAAAAATTCTTGCTTTAGCATCAAAGAAAAAAGATTTAGCTCTACTCAGGGAAAACCTGATAGAAGGTGAGCCTTGTCCTTTGTGCGGCTCCACTCATCATCCTGGAATTACTGAAATATCAGATCAACTTATATCCTCAAAACGCAGCTTTCTTGATACATCCCTCAAAAATTTAATCGCCACTAAAGAAGAAGTAGGAAAAAAAATATCTCAGAAAAGTGCGGAAACTGTGAGTAATGAATCAAGAATTGGAGATATAACCTATCAAAAGGAGGTTTTCTTTCATTCCGAACAAACGTTGAAATTTTTAAATGAAAATGAAAATCTTAACACTTCTATGGAAGAGTTAAATACATTAATTTTAGAAAACTCAAAACAAAAAGAAGATATACAATCTATAAAAACAGCTCTAAATCAATTGGATAGTTTGCAGGAAAAATGGCAAAAAGAAAAGGACAAACTATATCATTTTGATAAACTTGAGGCTGAAAAAAATGAAATCCTTTCCTTTTTTAGTGAAAATTTTAATATCTCCGATTTCACTGAGATAAAATCTTATTTGGATAGTATGTCGAAAAAACACGAAGCGTATAAGGAGCTGGACAAAGAATACCAACAATTGGAAAAGAATCTGGATTTAACTAAAACTGGTCTTCATGAAATCATAAAGAATATACAAAGGAATCTTGAAGAATTAGAACAAAGAAAACGTGCAGCACAAGAGGCACATTTACTTTTAATGGAAGCCACAGAAAAGCTGGACCAATTGCCACAAATTGAAAATCCGCTAAATCATTTGACGGAAGAGCCCAGAGCTATGCAGCAGTACCTTACTTATTCAGCAGCTTTAACCCGGGAAATATTTAAGCACAAAATAGAAAAAGAAGAAATCGAGGCGGAATTATCCAGCCTAAACAGCCATTTTATGCAAAATCTTCAGAAAGCTGGATTCCCTTCTCCTGAGGCATTGGAAAGTATCCATCTTACCTCCGAAGAGAGAAAAGAATTTCGCTCCCAAAAAGATCGATTAGACCAGCTTTTTCATACCCATCAAACAAACAAAGAAAACTATAAGGAGGAGCTTAAAAATCTGGAAATACAAGATAATCCTGATTTAAATCTTTCTCAGGTATTGGAAGATCTGGATCAACTGGAAAAAAACATTTCAAGCCTCTTTACGCAAAAAGGCAGTATTGGACATATCATGGAAAGCAATGAACTTGCAAGAATCAAATATGAAAAGGAATTGCTAGAAATTGAAAAGAAAAAAAAGGCACTTCGTCCTTATGAATTATTAAATACGATGATTGGAGATGCCCAAGGAAAAAAATTCAATGAATATGCTCAGGAATTGACTTTAAAAAGATTACTGCAGGCGTCGAACCAAAATTTAGCCTTGATTAATGCCCGATACCTTCTGGATATGCCTCAACAGGGGGAAAGCGACAGCGATTTATATGTTATAGACCAATACATGGGAAATAACCGAAGGGCAGCAAAAAGCACATTATCGGGTGGAGAATCTTTTTTAGTCTCCCTTTCTATGGCACTTGGGCTTAGTGATTTAGCCTCCGGCAAAGCCGAACTTGGTAATTTATTTATCGATGAGGGCTTTGGTAGTTTAGATCCAGCCACCCTGGAGAGTGCTATTTCTATGTTAGAAGAAATACAATACAGGCGAGGACGAAGAATCGGAATCATCAGTCATGTGTCGGAACTAAAAGAACGAATAACCACACAAATAAGAGTCATCCCCACTTTGGGAGGCAACAGCTCCATAGAATGCATTTCTACCTAGATGACTACATTTTTAGATGTTACCATGGGCTATATCCACCACCTTTCGAACCTGTTTCCAGTCTATATTTCCTAATAAGGCACATTCTGCTCCAAGAATAAATCGGTTTGGTGCTTTTTCTAAAACCTTTTTAACAGAATCTACCAGATCATTTTGCTTATTTTGAGAGATTGGACCCCTTTTTTCAAGACCTCCAAAAATAGGTTTATTAAATTGACGATAAATGTCTATTGGCTCAAGCATCTTATTTGCCACTTTCATAGAACAATTTACTATTTGACCAGGATAATCCACGAAAGGAGAAAGGTCATCATAATCACCTACATAATCACAAATATGTAGAACGTTACATTCGCAGGCCTCATTAATTCTATTCATTACTGTCAAGTCATAAGGCTTAACGTAATCCTTAAAAAGAGTTGGATCTTTAAATCTGAAGCCCTCACCCCCTTGAGTGGAAGCGAGAAATCCATCAACACCCAGTTTAATGCATTCATTTGCGAAAAGAAGGGTACTTTCTGTAATAATTTCCATTCCTTTCTTTACCTTTTCAGGATCAGTTTTCAAATGTTCCGTCAGCACATCTCCTGTAACTGAGTGTCCTGCACTCATGAATGGGGAATAGAGAGTTGCAATGACAGGAGCCAGTTTTTTACCTTTCTTTACTAATTCTTTCACCACATACAGCTGTTTCTCATAAAAATCTTTTTTATAAAAAGGCATTTTCACCCAGTCATCTGGTTTCTTTATAGAGTTTAAAAGAGGGAACTCAGCCTCGTACTGGATTTTTACAAAATCCATATCGATGGCATTAAAATATTCTAAATGTCGCTCTACCGCAGCATCACCCGTTTTAAAGCCCTCTCCAAAATGAACAAAAAAAGCACTCGGTATATAATCCTCATTCGATTTTCCTTCAATCAAGGAATAAATGACATTGCGTTTATTCTTTTTATCTTTATTAATTTTTGGTGAATAAAAGGCTAATGAACCTGTCATTGCAGAAAAGGATAGGGCACCCATTGACCAAAGAAATTTTCTTCTGTTTTGTGTTAATTGTTCCATATCAAAATATTTTAAAAGATTACTTACAAGTTAATAAAATTTAAGAAATAAATAAATAATCATATCCTTTTTTCAATTTTTTATCTGATTTTAAGCTATATTTGATTTTTGAAATTTAAGTATGATGTTTCTGATTTTAATTCACATTTTCACCGCCAGTTTTCATAGTGTGCCTATGGAAAATGAGGGGGTATGTTGTAAAATGAAAGAAAATCAAGCAAATGAAAAAACAGCTTCCTGTTGTTTAGAAAAAAATAAACATTCATGTGAGGACAAAGGATGTGGAGGCAAATGTGGCGATCCTTTTTGCAATTGTCCCTTAACTGATTTTCAAATATCTCTACCTCCATCCGTTTTAGACCCTGGTTCTAAATTTTCAGAAGTAATTGGAAAAGCTACTTTTTATTATTTGAATGGATATTTTAATACAAACTATTTAGACATTTGGCAGCCGCCAAGAATAGCTTAAATCAAATTTTTTTATTCAATTTTTATTTCGAACTTCTTTAATTGATTATCAATTAAAGACTAATATCAATTTAACCATGAAAAGTATATTTTTTATTGCCATAGTTAATGTTTTATTAACTATGAATGCATCCTTTGCCCAGGTCAGAAAAGCAGAAATACTGGCAACTGGTCTCACTTGTTCCATGTGTTCAAATGCGATTTACAAACAACTAAGTTCAATTACGGGTGTAGATAGTGTTCTTACTGATTTAAACACGAATACCTTTACGGTTTTTCTTAAACCAGACAATAAATATGCGCCAAACATTTTTAAAGAGAATATCGAAAAGGCTGGATTTTTTATTGGATCATTGATTGTTACTATGCCTGCTTCTGTGGTAAAGGAAAATGCCACTCAATTTATACCCATTGGTAAATTTTCACCAGGTGAAGAAAAGGAATTAGCTATAAAGATCTTTGACGAGGGCTATATCACCCAAAAGGAGTACAAAAAATGGTCAAAAACACTGGCATCCGTTGAAACGTATTCCTCTAAAAAGTCAAATATTTTTCATTTTAAAATAGAGAACAAATGAAAAAATACCTATTTGTGATAGGTCTTTTTTTCTGTAGTTCTTTTTTAGGTGCACAAGAGTTATTTGTTGTAACGGATCCTGCCAGCAATATGCCTGCAGGATCCACCAACATACGACTAACTCAGTCCCTGTTCAAAGAAATTTTAGAGGAAGGTTACAACTATCACTTCATGCCCGAAGTTTCTTACGGAATCAATAAAAACTTAATGTTTAGAGCTGCCAGTTTTTTAAGCAACAGAAGCAATAAATTGTATCTGGAAGGAGGGAGCCTTTTTGTAAAATACCGATTTTTTTCATCGGACGATATCCATAGTCACTTCAGGATGGCTGCTTATGGCCGATTGAGTAAAAACCGGGCTGATATTCATCAGGAGCAAATTGAAACGATGGGTCACAACAGCGGCTATGAACTTGGCCTTATTTTCACAAAGTTGGTCCATAAAACGGCCTTAAGTAGTACTATAAGTTTGGAAAAAGCAACAGATAACAACCCCAGTTATGTTTTTCCTGAAACACAGGATAATACTGCCCTTAATTATTCCTTTTCATGGGGACGTTTGATGTACCCGAAGACTTATAAAAGTTATAAGCAAACTAATATCAATCTAATGTTTGAATTTTTAGGACAAACCTTGAGTGATAACAGAAAGACCTTTATAGACGGTACGGCGGCCATTCAATTTATCGTCAACAGTCAAAGCCGCATTGATCTGGCCTATAGGAAATCTTTGTTTAGTAACATGTTAAGGTCTGCACCAAATGGTATTTATCTTAACTTCGAGTACACCTTTTTTAAATTCAAAAAATAACTAAAATGAAAAAACTAATTTTTGCCTTAACCATATCTTGCTTTATGCAAGTTTCGGCTTATGCTCAAACATCTTCAAAAAACGTCAAACTTACCTACGCCGACAGTGTAAATTCCGGTCTGATAAAAGAGGATCTTAGAAAAGCAAGTACTCCCCGAGTAACCACTTTATCAGCAGGAAAGACGCAATTGAGATTAAACTACTATTCACCTGGCGTAAGAGGAAGAGTTATTTGGGGTGGATTGGTCCCTTTTGATCAGGTTTGGGTTACTGGTGCGCACAGCGCCAACAAATTTGAAATTGGTAATGATATAAAAATCAACGGTCAGGTCATTAAGGCTGGCATTTACGGATTATTCACCATTCCCGGGAAAGAAAAATGGACTTTCATACTCAATACGAATTATGAGCAACATTTGTCCGACGATTACGACGCAAAAGACGATGTTTTCCGACTTGATATTAAGCCAATAAAAACAGAAATGACCCAGAGATTAACCTTTGAATTAAAAGAAACTTCTAAAAAAGAAGGAGAACTCATTTTCAAGTGGGAAAACCTTAGCTTTTCTGTACCATTTACCACCATATAACGGAAAAAGGGCTGTCAAAAAAAATGACAGCCCTTTCAACTAAATCTTTTACCTCCATTATTATTTAGCGGTAACCTTTAATATTCTTCCCGGACCTTCCAATGAAATATAAATTGCCCCGTCAGAACCTTGAATAACGTTTCTAAAGCGACCCATTTTTTCCATCCAGATATTTTCTTCCACCACTTTATTATCCTTTATAACAAAACGATAAAGCTTTTGACCTGCAAGACCTGTGGCTAAAAAATTACCCTTCCACGACTTAAAATTGTCGGAATTGATAAAAGTAATACCACAAACACCAATAGAGGGAGTCCAGGTAAAAATAGGTTCTTTAATTCCTTCTGCCTTATGATCGTTTGAAACAGTGGTTCCATTATAATTTATTCCTATTGAATAAGTTGGCCAACCATAATTTTCTCCTTTAGAAATGATATTTATCTCATCACCTCCTTTTGGGCCATGTTCAGTCTCCCAGATATCACCTGTCTGAGGATTCATAGTTAATCCTTGTGGATTTCTATGTCCATAAGAAAAAATAGTTGTGGGCTTTGTATTACCTGGAAGTACAGGATTATCTTTAGGCACATCGCCATTATCTTTCATTCTGTGTACTTTTCCCCAGTTTAACTTGGTATCCTGGGCATTTTTATTCGTAGAATTTGGGCCACCTAAACTAGATCCTCCCCCTTCTCCAATACTTACATACAAATAATTATTCTTATCGAAGGCAATTCGGCTTCCGTAATGATTATTAAAAGTATTTCCCCCACCTGTAGCGAAAATATCTTCTACATTTTGAATTTTGTCATTTTTAACTTTGAACCGAACCAATTTTACTTCCGTGTTTTTTTCAGAAACAAGAGAAGTAAAAGTGGCATAAATCCAGCCATTTTTATCATAATTCGGGTGAGCCTTCAAATCCATAAAGCCACCTTGACCTACTGATTTTACCGTTGGAAACCCTTCAAGAGGAATTGTCTGCTCACCTCTTTTAATATAGATTTTTCCCTTTTTTTCTCCGTAAATCAAATCACCATTTGGTAAAAGTTCCATTCCCCAGATAACATCATTGCCCGTAACGATAGTTGTCACCGTGATTTCAGGGTCATTAGCTAGGGTTGATTCAGGCAAAAGAGCAGCATCAGATAGTTTGCTGGCGTTATAGAAAACGAGAGCGAAACAACACAAAAAGAAATATTTAAGTCTCATTGAATTAAAATTTAGGGTTATAGTATGTGATATAACAAATATAACTTTAATTTGGAATTCTTATACTGAATCCACAGGTCAAAAATGAATAGGTATGGATAGTTCCAACACTTCGTCCTGCTGAAATATCCAGCTGGATATTATTTTTGGGGAAATATAAAATTCCACCTTCGATAAAAGTCTGATTGATTTGATTTGAATTTCCATCCAATTCTATTTTCTGAGAATCTCCATGACCTTGTAAATAACATCCAAATTTGTTAGAAATTGCCATTTCCAGCGAAAGAGCATAATAATAAGCGGGATTTTTATTATCCCCATCCCAGGCTGAACCAAGATTATAACAAAGGGTCATCCAATCAGTCAATGAATTGGCAAAGGATAATTCCAGACTTGGATTTATACCATTTGTTCTAAAATAGGACGACGTTGAAAAAGGAAATCCAGTCATCCCAATGAGGGTTACAGCAGGAATTGCACCATTATTTTCTAATAAAGCATATTTAAACCCAACCCTTGCAGGTTGAAAACCTGTTTTCAATGCTTCCATATTTAATCTTTCTTGCCAAAGGGTATAATCAAAACGCAATTCAAATTTTCTTGAAACACCATATCGTAAAAGGGTAGAATTAAGGCCAGTTCCCCTGGTATTCTGAATTGAAGAACCAACTTCTTTTTGATTTTCAGTCCAAAAACCAGTTTCTATCATTAAATACTTTGTTGGCGTTATGAATACTGCATCGCCAAAACCAGGTCTGTCAGGGGCGATTAATTCCAAAGTATCCTGACCTTTTAATGGCTGAAAGAGAAGAAAAGCAAGAAGAATAACGATCCCATTTTTCATACAAGAATGGTTTGTTTAATTAAAAAAATGCAACTTTTGCGAATTTAAATGAACGAGGGGATGAATACTTTTGACTGAAAAATGAGTTAAAGTTGTTTTTTTATCGAAAAAACAATAAAAAACATCTCTTTCCTTCCGTTCGAAACGGGCAAATATAGGTCTAAAATCATATTCACCTCTAATTTCAACACCATATCTCAACAAAATCTTTTTTTCTTTTCCATTTTCCAGATAAGAAATTTCACCTACAGGCGTACCCTCTGGCAGTATTATATTTGAACTTAACTGAATACCAAAACCTGTTGATAAAAAAGATTGATCCTCAAAAACCATTAAATTTTGAAAATCCTTTTGCTCTTTAATTGAAGAAAAAGATGAACCGGAAAGAATATGTACTGGTTTTGCCTGATCAAAATATAAAGCATTCCATTTTTCAACAGGTCGATAGGGCAACTCCTCTGGAAGCTCCATTCTTCCGCTCCATGCGTAATCTAAAGCCATGATATAAGCCCCAAATTGTTCCATGTTGAGGAACATATTTTTCTCACTACTTTCAAAATCGGCCCATGTAGTTTGTAAAACACCTGCATTTACTTGTTGAGCCGCCTTTATAAATCCGTTGATATTATTGGGATAAAACCAAGTACTTGCAATCGGAAATTGTCCATCTTTCAACCAGGTATTTAAATTAGGTAAATAAACAGACGGATCATTATTATTGAGATAATGCCAGTCTGCGACATAGGTACCTTTGGGGATGGTACTTCTAATAGTTTTTGCTCTTTCATCGTTTAGGCCATTACAAGCATCAGGACATTCAGAAGGAGAAAGCCCCATATCTCCCCAGAGCATTAATCCCAGTTTATTGGCTTTGGCCATACTATCCAACAAGCTAAGCTGAATATCCCAATATTTGATCTCATTTTCACGAGGTTCATGAAAGCCAATCATGCCAATTTCATCAAAACCAACATGTATTGTTTTAGGTGAAAGAAGAGAAATCGCCTCCTTCCAAATAGATAAAACAGCCTCTTTTGACGCAAGCAAAGTAGGATTTAACGTATAGGGATAAGAAGGGTTAACCGCCATAAACCTATTTTCCATAGGTTTAAAAAACCATTCCATGTGCCCCAGACTTTGAATAAGGGGAATGGGCTCAACCTCATTTTTGCGAAAAAAATCAAAGGATTCCTTTAAATCTTTTAAAGATATGGAAATAGCATTTTGAATATTTGGAAATGATTTCCATAAAGCTTGTTCACATTGAACGACCACTTTATTAATTTTAAACGGCAGTAAAATTTTTTCAAATTGCCTTTTGTGAAAATTCAATGAGGTGGGACCTGTAAATAAATGAATCCCTCTCCATGTTGTTTTAGGTTTATCCTCGAGGAATAAAGTTGGAATTTGTGGTCGTTCATTTTTTATAACTGTTAATTGTAAAAGCGTGTATAGGGCATGTTGAAGGCCCGCTAAAGATTGATGTACCAAAAAAATACCTTCTTTATTCACTTCAATTTGATAGGCTTCTTCATTGCCCAAATCTCTTTTTTCATGCTTAATAACAGGTAAATATTTTTTCTCCGATTTCCATTTTGATGAAAATAATTCCAGAAATTTCCATTGAAGAGCATCGGGCTGATCTCCTGGATTTTCGGGAAATACATAATAGTCCTTTCCATAATCCAGACGGCTTGGTTTAGGAATAACCAGTGGAAAATCCTCCATAACAGGGGGAATCCAGGATTCTTTTAAAATAATAGGATTTCTGGTCAGGGTATGTACTTTTCCAACTGGAATAGGAATCGTTTTTATTTCTTTAATATGAACAAATCGAAGCAAAGAATCCCCTGGATAAATGGGAATATTTCTTTCTTCCAGAAATAAAAAATGATCTCTTTTCGTATAATCATCCTCTTTAACCGTCTGTTGACTATGATCAACAAGAGAAAAAGAATGCGAACTTGTTATTTCAAATGACCCCCATGCTGTATGAAGGCGAAGGAAATTACCTTTAAACTTATTTAAGTAATCGTTTGAAATAAACCCTTCATTGCTTTCAAATGTAGCACCCTTCAGGAAAGGCATCCATAATTTGGCATGCACTAAATCTATCCTTCCAGTATCTGCTCTGTTCCATTTACCTTTTATGTCAACATGAATATTTTCCATGTTCTGCCATAAAGAGTAGGTTCCAGAAACAGCTGTATTTTCAGAGCCAACAAAAAGAATATCCCTGTTTTTAAGCGTTGAATCAATATCCTGTTCCCACCAGGTAAAGTAATAATGGTGTTTTGATTTATCCCGGTTGAAAAAATTTAGTTCAGAACCCATAGACCACTGAATGCCCTGGCTTTCGAGCATTAAACCTTTTTTGGGTATTAATCTGCCTGTTGTTTGTGACAGCAGATAACTTTTGAAAATGATTATAAGACAGGAAAGCAAAAGGATTCTCATAAAGTAAGTATTTAGCAAAATAAGATACTAAAGATATTTATTACTTAATAAAAAATTTAACAAACCCTTTTTATAAAAAAGCGAAAGGAATATGCTCAGGAGCAAAGTAGCGTCAAATTAATTATCTTAGGAGCAACAAAAAACACCATATGAAAAAATTGCCCTATTTAAAATTTCTATTGTGGCTTGGAAGCTATTTATTTTCCCTTGTTTTTGAACCTGATACCTTAAATGGGCAAACGCAAACGATGGGTAAAAAGAATATACTCATTATGTATTCCGATGATCATACTTTTCAAGCCTTGGGTGCCATGGGAAATAAAATTATTTCCACACCTAATCTGGATAAACTGGCAAAATCAGGACTTATGTTTACGCAGGCGCATGTTATGGGAGGTCATCAGGGAGCGATATGCGTACCTAGCAGAGCTATGTTAATGACGGGTCGATATGTGAATCGGCTTCCCTCTGATGGCAGTACAATACCTGACAGTCTCATCAGCATGCCCGAGGTATTAAGAGGATTAGGGTATCTTACCTTTCATACGGGAAAATGGCATAGTGATAAAGCATCTCATCATAGAATGTTTAGTGAAGGAGGAGATGTATATTTTGGTGGAATGCATTTTGAAAAGGATGGGGGACAATTTAATCCTGTTGTTCAGGCTTTTGACCCAACTGGCATTTTTCCTGAATCCACAAAACGAAAAAGTGGTATTTATAGCAGTACTTTATATGCCAATAATGCGCTTGAATTTCTACAAAGTGCCAAAGCAAAATCGGGTCCTTTTATGTGTTATATTGCTTTGACCTCTCCACATGACCCGAGAACACCTCCTCCACCTTATGACAGGTTATATGATCCGACAAAAATTCCTTTACCAAAAAATTTCTACCCTGTCCATCCATTTGATAATGGAGATTTAAATGTTCGCGATGAACAATTATTGCCAACACCAAGGACACCTGAAGCTATAAAAAAAGAAATAGCCCTTTATTATGGGATGATTTCAGAAATGGATGCACAAGTTGGCAGGATTTTAGATGCCCTCGATAAGGAAGGCTTAAGAGAAAATACCCTTATCATATTTGCCGGTGACAATGGGTTAGCCGTTGGACAGCATGGCTTATTAGGTAAACAAAATCTATACGAACATAGCATACGTGTACCCATGATTTTCTCAGGCCCGGGCATACCTGCAAATAAAAAGGCCGATGGGTTTGTCTATTTAAGTGATATAGCCCCAACTGTCTATGAATATTTAAACATACCAGCACCTAAGACAGTGGAGGCTAAATCTTTAATGCCTGTCATTAAGAATCAAAAAGTAAAGATTCGGGAAAATATATACAATGTTTATGGTCACTGGAGCCGTAGTATTAAAACTGCAGACGGAATGAAACTAATCGTTTATAATGTAGATGGAACTAAAATGACTCAGTTATTTGATTTAAAAAAAGATCCCATGGAAACGATGAACCTATCTGATAACCCATCTTACCAATCTACTATTTTAAGTATGCGTTATAAACTGAGAAAAGAAATGGCTGCAACAAATGATGACCTGGACATTGATGCAGAAAATTGGGGAAGAAAACCAAATCAAAAAGCCAGAGGAAAATAAAAAAGGAAATTGAGTACAAAAGGTTGTTTGCAGACTTTATAGATTATTCCGTTAATCAACAACTGTAAAAAAAACAACCCATGAAAATTAACTTCCTTGTAAGAATTAGCACTTTGTGTTTCTTATTTAACATCCTTTCATTACAAGCCCAAAATCAACAATTATCAGATGGCTTACCAGGGCGGTTTGACCAAAATAAAAGAAATGCACCAAGGACTGTCAGCACACAACCCGCCTTTCGTTCTATTGATGGAACTAACAACAACATTGCGAGAACAAAGGCAGAATGGGGTGCTACAAATATAGCGCTGGTCAGAGAAATTCCAGCTGAATATGGCGCCACAGATACCAAAAATGCCATGGGAGGAACAGGTCGTCCCTCCGCAAGACAGATTTCAAATGCAATATGCGATGAACCTGTAACTACCTTTAGCTCAAAAAATTTAAGTACTTATGTATATGTCTGGGGACAATTTCTTGATCATGATATAGTATTAACTCCAAGTAGTACTACGGAATCAGTACCCATTGCCTTACCTGCAAATGAAACGCTTTTTACTGTGCCTATTTCCTTTTCAAGGAGTACTATTTTCCCTGGTAGTGGCATCAATACACCTCGTCAGCAAATGAATCTGAATACAGCATGGATTGATGGATCTGTCGTTTATGGATCAGATAGTGTGAGGGCATCCTGGTTGAGAACAAAAGTAAATGGCAAGTTAAAAACTTCCGCTGGGAATAATCTTCCCTGGAATACGGTAAACGGGGAATCTACAGGCGCATTAGATGCGTCGGCCCCAAGCATGGCAAATGATGGAAACCACACCATTAAAACAATCGTAACTGGAGATGTCAGAGGTGCTGAGCATCCTGGAATTACAGGTTTGCATTTGATTTTTGTCAGAGAGCATAATAGAATTTGTGACCGACTAAGAACGCAAGGACTGACCAACGATGAAGAAATTTATCAAAAGGCAAGAAAAGAAATCGGAGCTTTAATTCAAGCTATAACCTATCAGGAATTTCTTCCTGCAATGGGTGTAACCTTATCCAATTATTCAAAATATAATGGTGCCGTTCAACCTGATATATTAAATTCTTTTGCTACAGCCGGATATAGAATCGGGCATACCCAGGTTGCTGACTTACTGGCAATGCGCGATAATAATTGTGCTGTTGTTGGCGGTGGCGGAGTCGATTTAATAGATGCCTTTTTTAATCTTAGTCTAATGGATGAATTTGGACTGGAATCTTTTTTAAAGGGATTTGCGACACACAAACAGTACGAGACGGATACTAAAATTAATAGCATACTTAGGAATTTCTTATTTGGTAGTCCTACCGCCCCTGTTCGATTTGGTCTAGATTTAGCCGCGCTAAATATTCAAAGAGGAAGAGATCACGGATTACCTGATTATAATGATATCCGGAAATTCTATACAGGAACTCCTGCCAGAACTTTTGCTGACATAACAAAAAATACCACTTTGGCAGCAGCTCTTCAAACACAGTATGGCACTATTGATAATATTGATCTATGGATAGGTATACTGGCTGAGGATTTACTCCCTGGTAAATCGGTGGGAAAAACCATGCACGCCATGTTAAAAGCACAGTTTGAAAAATTAAGAGATGGAGATTTTTATTTTTATAAATCAGATCCAAATCTTCCAGCAGCTATCAAAACACAAGTGTCCAATACCAAATTATCTGACGTAATTAAAAGAAATACAACACTTACCAACTTACAGTCAAATGTATTTATCACTAATCCTTGCCCTGGAGAAACTGGGGAAGATGTGAATGAAACACCCCTTGTAGCGGTGGTTGAAAATTACATCCAATCGCCTGTAAAGGCCAAAGAAGGAGTAAATATTTATCCTAATCCAGTAAATGACCTATTGAATATTCAATTAGAAAGCATTGAAGGGCAAACACTACGTTTGACTGACCAATATGGAAGAGTTTTAAGAACCATGCAAACAAAAAGCGGTGCGGGATATTATGAAATGTCTGTTTCTGACTTACCTGTTGGGGTATATTATTTACAAGTTTCCCGAGATCATAAATGGGACGTATTTAAAGTAATAAAAATGAACGAATAATTGGCTGATAATTAGTTATATTTAGTCTTTTTATAACACCTTAAGTCATTTAGAACTTAAGGTGTTTTTTTATCCTATTAGGGTCATATCCGAAAAAAGAATCTCCCATTGATGGCCGTCCAGGTCTGCAAAACTATCGTAGTACATCCAGCCATGATCTGCTGAATCTCTGTATCGGGTAGCCCCATTTTCAAAAGCAAGCGAAACAAGTTGATCGACTTTTTCTTTCGTTTCCACCTCAATAGCTATTAACACTTGAGTGGTAGTATTATCGCTTATTGGTTTATGAGTGAAAGTTTTAAACAAATCGTGAGAAATCAACATGGCATACATGGTGTCCTTTTTCATTTCTAAACAGAGTGCCTGTTCATTGCTAAACTGCTCATTAAATGAAAAACCCAGATTAGTCCAAAAAATTCGTGTTTTGTCCAAATCTCTTGTGGGCAAATTAACATAGATGGCCTTCGCTGTCTGCATAAAAAATTAATTCTTAAATATAATCTTATAAAGATAAAATTAACAAGCATTTAATTAATAATTAAGTCCATATTTTTAACTATTTTCGTTTGTTTTGCACAATTTAGTAGATTTATTTCCACTAAATTATATTTCATAAATTTAAACCATAACAAATGAAGAAATTATGGACATTTGGTCAAAAAGGAATCGCACTCATTGTCTTTTCTTTTTCCTTGAACGTTAGCGTATTTGCAACAAATGCACTACAAATCAATGGATTAGTTAAAGATGCGACCTCTGGTGAACCCCTTATTGGATGCAGTGTTTCCACCAAAGGTACAACCAGTGGTACAGTTACCGACATGGATGGAAAATTTAGTATTGAAGTTACCGACGCTACCACAATTTTAGTGTTCTCCTATATTGGATATAAGACACAAGAAATTACGGTCGGGAATCAAACGAATATGGTTGTTAGCCTTGAAATGGATGGTCAGGAACTATCGCAGGTTGTAGTTATTGGTTACGGAACCACCTCAACTAAAGATATCACTGGAGCGGCAAAATCTATAAAATCAGATGATTTTAACAAAGGGATTATTAATTCTCCTGAGCAATTACTTCAAGGTAAAGTAGCAGGTGTAAACGTAGTTGGAGTGAGCGGGGAACCTGGTGCCAGACAAAATATTACCGTTCGTGGTCCAGGAGGCGTAAGAACAGGTAGTACCCCATTATTTGTTGTTGACGGTTTTGCCCTGGACAATTCTGGTACAGGTGGAGCTACGAATCCTCTGACTTTTTTGAATCCTAATGATATTGAATCGATTGACGTATTAAAAGATGCATCAGCAACTGCTATTTATGGTGCAAGAGGTGCCAATGGCGTCATTCTTATTACGACTAAAAAAGGGAAAGCAGGTTTTTCAAGTGTCACTTATTCTGGGAGCCTGGGTATTTCAAATATCGCCAGAAAATTAGATGTTTTCTCCGCTGACGAATATAGAACCCAGGTTAAAGCTATAGGTGGTACGCTGGAAGATTTAGGTGGTAATACAGACTGGCAGGAAGTGATCATGAGAACGGCTAAAACCCAAAATCATAATCTTTCTTTTAGTGGTGGAAGTGGAAATACCAGCTTTTTTGGTTCCGTTGGTGTTCAAAATCAAGAGGGAATTCTTCAAAAAAGTGACTTAGACCAATACGTGGGTAGAGTAAAAATTAACCAAAAATCGTTAAATGGCCGTTTAAATATTGAAATGAATTTAAATGCCAGCCAGGTGAAAGCAAACAGACCTCCCATTGGAACGTTACTTGGTACTGCATTATCTATGAATCCGACGTATGCGGCATATAATAGTTCTGGCGGAATTAATGTCTTCCAGGGTACTTTTGTTAATCCATTATCTTATTTCAATTTGGAAAAAGACATTACGACTACCAATAGAGTTATGGGAAATATTTCACCCTCACTGACTTTATTTAAAGGACTTGAATACAAACTTAATCTGGGTGTTGACCATTCAACTTTTGTGCGTGATGTACAATCCCTGGCATCAGCAACTCCCAGACAAGAAGGAAGATTAGATACTGAGATTGGTGAAAACGACAATCAGTTAATGGAAAATTATCTTACCTATAAATTTGTAAACAAAGACATTAATTTAAATCTTCTTGCTGGTCATTCGTATCAAAGAATATTTCTACATGGAAGAAATTCCAGTATTAACAGGTTCCCAATTTCAGATTTAGAACCCATTTATAATCCAGGATTAGGCCAGGACTTGACAATAGCTAATAATAAACCAGGTGGATATGCCTTGATAAATGAATTACAGTCATTTTTCTCTCGCGCAAATTTCCAGTTCAAGGACAAGTATTTATTGACCGCTACGGTAAGAGCGGATGGTTCCTCCAAGTTTGGTGCGAACAATAAGTATGGAATTTTCCCGTCATTTTCAGCTGGCTGGAGACTTTCAGAAGAATCATTTTTGAAAAATTCAATATTCAGTGATTTAAAATTAAGAGCAGGCTGGGGACAAACTGGAAATCAGGAAATTCCTTCAAAAATAACACAACCTTTATATACCAATACTGTTTCTGGAACTACCAGCTACCCATTGTCTCCTACGGGTGCCTACCCAGTAGGTATTTCGTTTGCAAGGCTGGCAAATCCAGACATACAATGGGAAGTTTCTACACAAATAGACTTAGGTGTAGATTTTTCCTTATTTAACGGAGCACTCTCAGGTACTTTTGATTATTTCAATAAAGTTTCCAACAATATATTGTTAGAAGTGATCCCTGCTGATCCTGTTCAACCTGCTACTACTTTTTGGACCAACGTTAAAGACATGACCATTACAAACCAGGGGGTTGAATTTGAACTGAATTATCAAAAACGTTCAGACAATGGCTGGAGTTATGCCTTAGGTGCAAATTTAACCTTAATTGACAACGTAGTAGAAAATTCTCCTTATTCTGTTATTCCATCTGGTTCAGCTTCTGGTCCTGGTCTTACTTCAGCCACTATTAACGGTTATATTAATGGGCAACCTATCGGTACATTTTATCTTAAAGATCATATAGGATTTGATGAAAAGGGACAAAGTAAATTCCGCGATGTTAATAATGATGGCATTGTTACGGATGCTGATAGAATTGCAGCGGGTACAGCGCTTCCAAGTACCATGTATAATTTTAATGGCGATTTAGGTTATAAAGGACTTTCACTTTCTGTTAATTTTAATGGAATATCTGGTAACAAAGTTTATGATAATACAGCAAACGCCAATTTTTATAAATTGAGATTATCTAAAGGAATTAACGTTACGCCTGAAGCTATACTTTATCCAGAAGAAGCTACTACAAATGCAGCCCCTATTTCAACGAGATATTTGAAAGATGGCTCCTTTTTTCGGTTAAATAACCTTTCTTTAGCTTATGATTTAAACACCTCTAAATTGGGTATTGATAAATGGATCAGTCAGTTCAGAGTATATGTTACCGGACAGAATCTAATGGTTTGGACCAAATATGATGGTTATGACCCTGAGGTGAATACAGATAGAACCATCAATGGCATTTCTTCCTATGGGATAGACTACCTCAGTTACCCAAGGGCAAAAACGATTCTTTTTGGATTAAATCTATCATTCTAAGTCAAGTAAATATATCATTATCATGAAAAAGACAAACCTATATATTTTCTCCTTTTTGTTTGTAATGCTTATCAGCAGTTGCACCAATTTAGAAGAAATCATTTTAGATGAAACCTCCGCAGGAAATCTTACACCCAGACAATCTGCTGACGGATTAATTGCTCCTGTTTATGCCTTACTACCTACTATTTTTCAGCACACCACCTATTTTGCCTTGCAGGAAATAACAACTGATGAGGCTATTTTACCTTATCGGGGTGGAACTGACTGGGGAGATAACGGTATTTATCTGGCACTACACAGACAAACCTATGATCCTAATAATGCAAACGTAAGAAATACCTGGAATCCTCTGTTACAATCCGTTTCCAGAACGGTTACAGCGCTGCAATCATTGCCCCTAAACACAGATCCAGTTGCCAAGGAATATCTGGCAGAGGCTAGAGGTATGAGAGCTTATTTCTCTATGATGACCTTAGATCTTTTTGGACTGGTTTTTGTAAAAGATAATCCAGATGCTGGTTCCCAGATTTTAAGAGGTGATGCCGCTGTTAAATTTATTGAAAAAGAACTTTTAGATGTTGAACCCCTTTTAGGAACTACAGCAGGACCAGGAAGACTTACTAAGGGAGCCGTTTGGGGTTTATTAGCTCGACTTTACCTGAATGCAGCTGTTTATAGAGACATTTATGCCTCTACTTTTAATTTTACTGCTTCTGATATGGATAATGTGATTAAATACTGTGATAAAATAATTTCATCGGGTCAATATGCCCTTGCTTCAGAGTATTTTTCCATTTTTGATGACAATAATAACTCAAATAAAGAGCTCATTTTCGCAGTTGATCAAAGAGGTGATTTAAATGGTCACAATCGTATGGCTTACTTCTCTTTATCAGGTGATATGTTTCCATTAGCGGCCTTTCCAAATGCCAATGGCACGGATGGGCCGGCTATTACCTCCGATTTTTATCAAACCTGGGCTAAAGCTTATGCGCCTGAGGATCCCAGTGTCGATCCCCGTTTTCACAAACAAAATGTAGGAAGATATACCAATCCTGCAGATACTTGTGTAGATGGTGCAACCTATGAGGTAAACAGAGGAATACAAAGGGGTCAGCAATATGGTCTGGTTAAAAATGCAAGTGGTTTTATAAAATGTGCCGGTGGTAAATTTTTAATAGCCCCTTTGGTTCATGCTACGAGAAACAAATTTAACCTGCCTGTAAATCATACGGAAAGAGTTGATTTTACGCCACAAGGTAGTGATTACCCAAGTGGATACCGTGTTGAAAAATACCAGTTTAGTAGAATTTCAGATTCCGGCAGGAATAAAGGTCAAGCCGATATTGTCATTTTACGTTTAGCTGATATTTATCTCATGCGTGCGGAAGCAAAACTTCGTAAAAGTAATGACGCAGCAGGCGCACTTGCCGACGTAAACCTGGTTCGTGCTTCTCGTACAGCCAGAAAAGCACCTCCTGCCTTGACTAGCATGAATTTAGATTTACTCTTTCGTGAACGAGGATTTGAATTCTACTGGGAAATGCTTCGTAGAACAGATATGATTCGCTTTGGAAAATACGAAGGTATCTGGACAGAAAAAACAAATACAGATAAAAATAAACGTATTTTCCCCATTCCTCAAACTGCCATTGATGGTGCGTCGAATCTAAAGGATTATCTTAAGCAAAATCCTGGATATTGATCTGATTTGCTCTTAGCGATTAAATAAAAAGCACGTGAGCGATAACGCTCACGTGCTTTTTTAATATCTCGCTTTATCTGTTAGAGAATTATTTTTACCATTTATATACTTAATTTGCTTTAAACACAGGATTTTTTTCATCACCACCTGATTTCAGGTAAGCCACTAAATCCCTCAACTCTTCCGCATTTAATGAATTGACCAATCCTGGCAACATGGAAGAGACGGTAGAATAATTTTTGGAAAGCACATTTTTCTTGGGAACTTTTACCAGTATATCTGCTACATAAGGATTTTGAGCAATGTAATAATTCTCCTCATCCTGGTTGGTAATTTTACCCACTATACTTTCTCCATTTTTAAGTTGAAATTCTGTTGTTGCGTATTGGTCAGAAATTGTTTTACTAGGTAAAAGAATAGCCTCCATGATATCTTTAGTACTAAAGCGGGTACCAATTTGTGTTAAATCGGGTCCAACATTTCCCCCTTCACCCTTAATCGCGTGACACCTGATACAAGTAGTAGCGATATACATCGATTTACCCGTTTTAAAATTCCTGTTTTTTAATTCTGCTGCGAATAGGGTATCCATATCTTTTAACTGATAGTTTTTACCTGGTCCTTTAGGATAATCCTCCCGTTCAAGATCGTTCCCAGAATCGGTTAACAAATCTCCTCCTGATAGTTCATCGTAATATTTACGTTTTCCTTTGCTCACATTATTCAAGGCAAAATTTCTGGCTTTGTCAATAAAACCGATATAACTATTTCCACCGCGGTAAGAGAAAGCTTTTCTATACCAGGAAAAATATTTTTCTCTCATTTCAGGTTTCCAGCCATTTTTTGCTTTTGAAAGCATGATTGCCAAATAAGTCTGTTGAGGTTCAGGCATTTTTTCCAACATTTTAGCAATATCTAAGCCATATTGAGGATTTCTTAAAATAAGATCCTCTGAACTCATAGCCAAATCCTCATTTGGATTTTTTTCCTCCTTTTTATCCATCAAAACTAAGGTTTTGGGTAAAACGGAAGGTGCTTCCAGGAAAACGAGTAATTTACTTAGCGCTTTGTTGAAATCATTGGTATTGGCAGGATATTGTGCATCGAATAAAGCGATTAATTTCTTTTTTTGCGCGGCTCCAGGCATACCAAACCTTGCAAAAACCAATTCGTAAGCCCTTAGAACATCCAATTGTTGAGAAGCAGTAAGTGCAGCATAATCTACATTATATAAAGCATCAATAATCAATGATTTATCCTCTGCAGAAGTTGTTCTGATGAGACCAATCATTGCATTTATCAGGGTAACCGCATTTTTTTCACTCAATGCTTTATCTTTCCATGAACTTAATGGCTGGTGCTCCAGAGCCATTCTGGCCGCATAACGTATGTGCCTGTCTGGATGACTTAAATGAGGCCATACAAAAGCAACAGCATCTGCATTGGGTTGGCCATGAAAATTTTCAATTTGTCTTCGCAACTTATTTTCGGGAGTTAATTCCGTCATTGCCCCATCGGAAGTCGATTCGGTTCCTTTATAATAAACCCGGTATAAGTTAGATTCCAGTCTTCGTCCGCCCGTTAAAAAATATAGAGATCCATCAGGTCCAATCGTTCCATCCGTTAAAGGAAGAGGTGCTGCCGACAAAAATTCTTCTTGGGTAGCGGTATAACTCGAACCCTTTGGCTTAAGATGAATGGCATGAACGATGCCAAAACTCCAGTCGAATGCCAATAAAGTTTGTTTATATTTTGTTGGAAATTTAGCCTCTTTGAGATACAATAAGTTGGTAGGAGAACCTTGCCCGATATTGATTACTGGGGGAAGATTGTCAGGAAAATGAGGATACCATTTTCCATTTCCTGTCCTCCATCCAAATTCCGAACCACTGGTTGCATGACAAATACGGGTAGGGCGATACCAGGGAAGGCCGAAATCCCATTCCATATCTGCGTCATACACAAAAAGATCCCCTACGTCATTAAAAGCTAGGTCAAAAGGATTTCTGTAACCCGCAGAGATTAGCTCCCATTTTTCACCTTCAGGATCCACATTGGCCACCCATCCACCTGGCTCTTTTCTGTCATTGGCGTGACCTCTAGGATCTTTAATTTCAGGAAAAAGATTATCGTATTTCCAGGTTTTAGGAAGTCGGTAACTATCCATTTCAGGGAGATCTGTATAATTTCCACAAATGACAAAAAGCGATTTTTTGTCTGGAGATAATTTGATACTATGTGGACCATGTTCTCCTTCACCCACGAGTGTTTTTAAAAGAGTCAGTTTATCGAACTGATCATCGCCATCGGTATCCTGAAGTCTGTAAAAACCACTTGTTTTAGGCAAATTTTTACTTGACCTGTTATTGACCATTACATAAAGGCTATTGAAAGCATATAGCAAGCCATGGGCAGCACCAAAATTTAAAGTATCATTTTCAATTTTAATTTTTTCAATTTTATGGGTATCCAGTTTCTCCCCAATACGAGGAATCGTCAAGCGATAAATACCCCCATATTGATCAGAAGCGAGCATTCTGCCTTTATCATCAAAACACATGGAGACCCATGATCCTCTGTTATTTTCCGAAGAGCTATATAAATGTTCCGCTGCGAAACCTTCTGGTACTTTAATATTTACAACCTCCGCTTCTTCAGAAGTATGCACATAATTAAAAACACCATAGGAACTTGCTGCCAATAATGCAAGCGGCAAAAAAACATATAAACTAAATCTACTAAAACGATTCATATTCAGGTTTTAAGGTTCTAAAAAGGTTTGATTCACTAAACTACAAATTTTATTATTGAAAATGGAAAAGATTTTTTTCTACCTTTTCTTTATTTAGGTAATTTCAAACCTTAATTAAAATGAAAATGAAACTTATTGAGATAAAGGCACGTTGTGCTGACCCGTCGAAAATTCGCAGTATTCTGATGCAACAACCTGAAATACAGTTTATAGGTATTGATTCACAAACGGACACCTATTTCAAAATACCTTCAGGAAGATTAAAACTCAGGGAGGGAAATATCGAAAACAGTTTGATTTATTATGACAGGGAAAATCAAAAAGACGCAAAAAAATCAGATGTTATTTTACATAAACCAACTGATGTTTCATCTTTAAAAGCCGTTTTGACAGCAGCTCTTCCCCTTCTTACAGTTGTTGAGAAGAAAAGAGAAATTTATTTTATACATTCGGTAAAATTTCACATTGATTCTCTGATGGATCTTGGTTCCTTTCTTGAAATTGAAGTAATTGATGCTACCGATAAAATGGATATTGCTAAAATGAAAGAACTATGTGCCTTTTACATGGATTTACTTGAAGTCAAAAAGGAAGACTTGTTTGAAAATTCCTACAGTGACATGATTCTTTCTTAATTCATAAATCTATAATAGTGAACCCTGTTTTTTCTGTCTCAGCTGTTGCCAATGCCTTTTTATGCTTCCCTGCGGAAAATACAATCTTTTCTCTTGGAAATGGACATATCAATGATACTTTTTTAGTTACTGACAAAAGTTCTGGAACCCCGTTGGTGTTACAAAGAATCAATCATCATGTTTTTAAGGAACCCGAAAAAGTAGTTGAAAATCACCTTACCATTTATAACCATTTAATCACCCAGCCTTCCCAATTAAAATTATTGAAACCGCTTAAAAATGAGTATGGCGAATATTTATATAAGGATAACCTTGGAAATGCCTGGAGGGCAGTTTCCTATATTCCAGATACCTATGCCATTGAATCAGTAGATACAGTAGATCAGATTTATCCTTCAGCAAAAATCCTTGGTTTATTCTTACGTGAATTATCCTCCTTACCTGCGCATAAACTATATGATACCATTCCAAACTTTCATAATAGCCTGTTAAGAACCCGTTCATTTTCTCAGGCAGTTAGATTAGGTATTCCTGAAAGGGTAAAAGAGGCATATAAGGAGATACAATGGGTAAGAGATCACCAGGCAATCTTCATCAAAATAACCCGATTGTCATTACCAGAAAGAGCTGTTCATAATGATGCAAAAATTGGCAATATTCTTTTTGATAAAAAAAATGGACAAGCCTGTGCTGTAATCGACTGGGATACTACCATGCGCGGGTCTGTATTAAGTGATTTTGGCGATATGGTAAGAACCATTTCAACTACTACAGCTGAAGACGATCCGGACTTTTCGTCTGTATATGTTGATTATCAACGTTTTGAAGCCCTTACCACAGGTTGGTTAGATGGCGTTGGTTCCATATTAACGAAACTGGAAAGAGAAAATCTACTTTTGGGTGCCCATTGGTTAATATTGGAACAAGCCGTTCGATTTTTGGAAGACTATCTTTGGGGTGACAAATATTATAAAATAAAATATCCCGAACATAACCTGATCAGAGCCAAAAATCAATTGAAATTATTTCAATCTTTAATTGAACAAGAGACCCAACTCCAAAAGCTCATTTTATAAATTCAGCCAATAAGTAAATTTAGCAATGAGCGCTCTATTTTTAGTTTTTCCATTAAATGTATCGTAATTATCGGTGTAAACGAGGAATAAATCGGAAACAGGAGCAAAACGCCATTGTAAACGAGCGTTTACATTTAAGTTTTCTACTTGATTGTTATATTGAATAAAGGTAGTTAAGAATAACTTTTTGGTAAAAGTAAAGTCAATTCGTGGTCCTACCAATATTAATTTTGCAGAGGCATAAGGTTCAGGAAGTTTAATATCACTATAATTGAAAGACATTTCTATAGATCCATAAGGTTGATAACGCCACACTAAACTACCTGAAATACCAGCTATATTCCCATTAAAATACTGTCCAAAAAATGGTTCTAATCTATAATTAATGGCTTTCCTTTGGTCAGACCATAAAAAAGCAGTGAGGAAGGTATTTCTAAATTGCGAACCTGCAGGAAGAGCTTTAGAATTTGTACGGGAAGGATCGAATTCATCAAATAAATAAACAAAATTATTATTGAGTTCAATGTTTATAAAACCAGAATTTTTAAGTTGACCATCCAATGTTAATGAAAATTCCTGATCTGTCCTGCCATCTTCTGGTTGCCAGGTTTGCCCACTTTTTATCCCAAAAGAATATTGATTAATTGGGCTATTTTTAGGATAAAAAAATCTGCTTACTTCTCCATTTAATGAGAAAAAGTTGTTTCTTGGTACATAACCTACCGCTGGGGCATACTCAGATTTTATCCATTGGTGCTGATACGTAAAATTCCATTTGCGGTCCTGATAGACCAGAGTGGTTCCGTGTGCAAAACGATCGGCCATTTTGCCGTTCTTATCGGAATTAAACATTTGGTGATAAAAAGTTCGTCCATTCCAGCGATTATCAGAAGAAGCCAGGTTGTAATCAACCCCAACAATTCTATTAAATCTCTCTTTATCTACTGGCTCAAAAGTTAAATCGGAGGTAAAATTTTCCTTATCTACAAATATAAATCCAATATTTGACCGAGAGAATAACTTTCGTTGTATGGCGCCAACCGTATAATTTGAACCCGCCAGTTTATTTTCAGGATCAGACTGAGTATGCATATTCAAGAGACCCACCCTCCAGTTATTATCTAATTTACCACTTAGTCGTGCCCCATAGAGGATAGGAACCTGAAAATTATTTCCATCTGCATCCTTTGCAATCCCTATTCTACGAGAGAAAAAAGGATTGCTTCTTTGATCTCCAAAGCCTGAAAATAAGTCTGCATTTTCTAAAAAAAACTGACGTCGTTCTGGAAAGAAGATTTCAAAACGGTCCAGATTTATAACCTGTCTGTCCACTTCAACCTGACTAAAGTCAGGATTAACGGTTAAGTCCAGATTTAAGGATGGCGAAAGGCCTATTTTAGCATCTCCTCCAAAACCAAAAGTATTTTTAGTGGGTGAATTTTCTGTAAAATTCTTTGCACTTCCGCCAGAAACATATGGAATAACGGTAAAGGCAGAGCCTGTTTTTTCGATTGGTTTCTCAAATGCCAGTTTACTCATGAACGCTAAACTCATGGGTAATTGATTTTGGGGAATATGATTCCACGTTGATTGAGTATTAGACTGGGTATCAAAACGATAAGCATTGAAATTCCAGGAAGATGAATTTTCCTTAAATCTCAGTGCTGCAAAAGGAATGACTATTTCCGTTGACCAGTAATTTTCACCAATATAAGATTCCCCATTC
This sequence comes from Bacteroidota bacterium, assembly GCA_041159865.1. GTDB lineage: Bacteria > Bacteroidota > Bacteroidia > Chitinophagales > Saprospiraceae > BJGN01. The sequence continues at coordinate 39,465 of JBEAXK010000064.1, read as the reverse complement.
CATTTATTATCCCAGTTTTCATTAAAATCAGATCTTTCTCTGCCTCCATTAGCAATAACAGCCTCTCTCATAACCCCTAATGGGTTAATACCAAAAACAAAAGCATTTGTTCTGTCATTGTAAGAATCGAAAACGAAAGTAACATTGTCATTACCTCCTGCCCGAAAATCACGTTTCAAGGATGGAACAATATATTTATTTCCCTTTGAATAACAAATAGCCGCAACATATAGGTTATATTTATCATAGGTCATATAAATCTCTGTTTGCACAGGATTTTTTACGCTGTCTGTAGGAAAAAGTTGCCAGAAATCTTTGGCCCCCCTTCCTTTTTTCCAACATTCCTCAACTACTTTACCATCAATAACAGGTTTTTCATTCGTAAAGGAGACCAACATATCAGGTTGAGCCTCATAGGTAATACCAGGGGTTTGCGCTTTTACCGTGATTACAAAAAAAACTAGTAATACAAGGAAAGAAATAATTCTAGGTGTCATAATTAAAATTTCAGAAAGTAGCTGGCAAAAATACATTCAAAAAAGGTAATAGCCTAAAAAGTATGCTAATATTCCTAAATAGTATTAATTTTAAAGGATTCCTGGAAAAGAAGCATTTTTTGAAAAATTGAATAAAATGAAAAGCCTGTTTTACATCCTGACTCTGATTACATGTATATCTAATTTTTCCTTTAGCCAAGGAAAGCCCCCCTATTTTTCTGTTACCTATAAGGGAATTGATGAAAAACTGGATGGCAGATTATTGATTATGCTATCGAAAAATGATAAAGCAGAACCCCGTTTTCAAATTGCTGACGGACCTGAGTCTCAGTTAATTTTTGGCCTAGACGTTGAGGAATGGGAAGCAGGAAAACCTGTTATTGCTGATGGTTCAAATGCGTTTGGATATCCTGTCGAAAGTTTATCTGACGTACCTGCTGGAGATTATTTTGTTCAGGTTTTGTTACATAAATACGAAACATTTAAAAAAGCGGATGGATATACTGTCAAACTTCCTATGGACAGGGGGGAGGGTCAGCAATGGAATCTGGCTCCTGGAAATTTATATTCAACTCCTCAAAAAATTAATTTTAACCCCCAAAGTGCAAAAATCATTTCGCTTTCGTTAGACAAGATTATTCCGCCCATTAAAGAACCTGAAGACACCAAATATGTAAAGCATATTAAGATACGAAGCGAACTGCTTTCCAAATTCTGGGGAAGAGACATGTATCTTGGAGCCCATGTGCTTTTACCAGAAGGCTGGGACACACACCCTCAGGCAAAGTACCCATTAGCCATTTACCACGGACATTTTCCTGCAGACTTTGGAGGTTTCAGGACGTCGCCCCCCGATACCACCATTCCTTGTGAATATTCTTCGCGATTTGGGGTTGATTGCTACAACAGAATCGTTCAACAGGAAGCATATCAGTTTTATAAACTGTGGACTGGAGCCAATTTTCCAAGAGTTATAGCCATTGAAATACAGCATGCAAATCCATTTTATGATGACTCTTATGCAGTAAATTCTGAAAATCTGGGACCTTACGGTGATGCGATAACATATGAATTAATTCCCTATATTGAAAAAAAGTTTCGTGGAATAGGTGAAGGTTGGGCCCGTTTTACTTATGGTGGTTCTACCGGTGGATGGGAAGCACTTGCCGTTCAGGTAAAATACCCGACAGAATATAACGGTTCTTATGCCGCTTGTCCTGACCCGATTGATTTTAGGGCAAATACTGTGTTTAATTTATACGAAGACAAAAATGCATATTTCGTTGAATCTGAATTTAAACGAACACCCCGACCTGCCCACCGGGACTCTTTGGGACGTATTTCCGCTACCATTCAGGAAACAAATCACAAAGAACTGGCTTTAGGTACTAAAACACGGTCGGGACAACAATGGGATATCTGGGAAGCGGTATATTCCCCTGTTGGTGAAGATGGGTATCCAAAAAGAATCTGGGATAAATATAGCGGTGAGATTTTCCCTGAAGTAGCCAAATACTGGAAAGAAAATTATGACTTATCCTATATTTTAAAAAGGGACTGGGCAAAAAATGGAAAAGACTGGAAGGATAAAATATACATCTATTGCGGGGATATGGATAATTTTTATCTAAATAACGCTGTTTATTTTACTGAACAAATGCTGGAAGAAACAAAGGAACCCTACTATAATGGAGAAGTTGATTATGGCGACCGGGCGGAACATTGCTGGAATGGTGATCATACCCAGCCAAATTATATTTCTCGTTTGCGTTATCATCGCATGTTTATTCCAAAATGGACTGACAGGGTAATAAAATCTGCCCCTAAAGGAGCAGATTTAAAATCATGGCGCTATTAATATGGCAGCATCTATGTTTGACAATCACGGTAGAATCATCAATTATGCACGTATTGCTGTTACAGATCGCTGTAATCTGAGGTGTTTTTATTGTATGCCTGAAGAGGGTATTCAATATATGCCCAAGAAGGAATTATTACAATTTGAAGAATTAGAAAGGCTTACAAAAATTCTTACCGAACTGGGCATTACAAAATTAAGAATAACAGGAGGAGAACCTTTTGTTCGAAAAGATATTATGAAATTCATAGAAAGCATTCATGCTTTACCTCATTTAGAGGAAATTCATATTACAACCAATGGCACACATACGGCTGATATTATACCGGAGCTTAAACGACTTGGCATTAAATCGGTCAATTTATCCCTGGATACCTTAGACGCTACGCGTTTTTTTGAAATTACTCGGAGAGATTTATTTTCTACGGTTTATAATACGCTGGAATCATTAATTATGCATCGTATTCCAACGAAAATCAATGCAGTGGTCATGGCCAATAAAAATATTGACGACCTGATACCCCTTTGTGAACTGACTAAAAACACCCCTGTTAGTGTTCGTTTTATTGAGGAAATGCCTTTTAACGGGACAGGAAGCCATTATGAACAGTTGTTGTGGAATCATCTTAACATTTTAGCCTATCTCAAAAACGAATATCCGGACTTATATAAACTGGAAGACCCCAAATATGCTACTTCCAGCAACTATAAAATACCTGGTTATCGCGGCGATATTGGTATTATTGCTGCTTATAGCCGGACATTTTGCGGTACTTGCAACCGGATAAGAATCACGCCTCAAGGAACTTTAAAGACTTGTTTGTACGACCATGGTGTTTTTAATCTTAGAGATTTGATGCGCAATGAGGCGACAGATGAGCAGATTAAAGGGGCGCTCATACAAAGTTTTTCCCATAGAGCAAAAGATGGCTGGGAAGCAGAAAAAAATAGAGCTGCCTTTTTTCCCGCTACCGAATCAATGTCAACCATTGGTGGGTAAAAGGTTGTTATTTTCGTAAGCAAAATTTTTAGCAATTACAAATGACAAAAATTTATAAAGAAAAAGGTCCAGGTTTGGGAAAAATAAAAAAATCAGCCGTAGGATTACCTGCTATATTATCCACGCTAAATATGGGTCTTTTTGACTTAGGTCCAGGGAAGTCAACCCTCCTCATGCGAAAAATGAATCAATTTGATGGATTTGATTGCCCTGGTTGTGCCTGGCCTGATCCAGATGATGAGAGAACGCCGTTTGGTGAATATTGTGAAAATGGTATTAAAGCTATCGCTGCGGAGGCTGATTCCAAAACGATAAATGCTCATTTTTTTAAACAACATGACATTAAGGAATTAAAGCTTAAAACAGAAATGGAACTCGGTAAATTAGGCCGAATCGCAGAACCTCTTATCAAAAAACCGGGAGAAACACATTATACCGCTATTTCGTGGGAGGATGCTTTCGCCCTCATAGCAAAAAATCTGAATGCCCTTTCTACTCCCAACGAGGCCGTTTTTTATACCTCTGGACGAACAAGCAATGAAGCTGCTTTTATGTATCAATGGTTCGCCAGAGAATTTGGTACGAATAATTTACCCGATTGTTCTCATTTATGCCACGAATCATCTGCTAAAGCAATGTTGCATACGGTTGGCATTTCAAAAGGGAGTGTCACCCTGGCCGATTTTGAAAAGACAGATCTGATTATCATTTTAGGACAAAACCCAGGTAGTAATCATCCAAGAATGCTTACCTCTTTAGAAAAATGTAAAAAGAATGGTGGGAAAATAATAAGTATTAATCCTATTCCTGAAGCAGGTCTGACCTCTTTCAAAAATCCTAAAAAATTTTTCAAAGTAATTGGAAAAGGAACCGTTCTCAGTGATTTATATTTGCCCGTAACGATCAATGGAGATATCCCTCTCCTGAAGGCCATCCTTCAGCTCCTGTTTTATGAAGAAAGAAAAAGACCTGATTCCGCTTTTGATATCCCTTTTATTTCCGAAAACACGATAGGCTATGAAGCATTCGCCAATCACTTACTGGAGCAGGATTTTAATACCCTTGCTGATGCTTCTGGTGTGGAACGCTCGCTGATTAAGCAAGCGGCAGAGATGATTCGCAAAGCAAATAAGATGATAGTCTGCTGGTCTATGGGCTTAACCCAACATGAAAATGCTGTAGAAAATATACAGGAAGTTATTAATCTTCTTCTCGTAAAAGGTGCCTTTGGTAAGGAAGGATCCGGGCCATGTCCCGTTCGGGGTCATAGCAATGTACAAGGTGACAGAACCATGGGAATAACAGAAACACCTACTGTGACATTTTTAAAAAATTTTAAAGAAGTAGCTGGATTTCAACCACCTAAAAAAGCTGGCTTTACGGTTGTCGAGGCTATAAAAGCAATGGAAAGCGGAAAAGCAAAGGTATTGATTAGTTTAGGGGGAAATCTGGCAAGTGCTGCTCCCGATGCTACTTTTACCGCCCGGGCACTTCAAAAATGCACTTTAACTGTTCAGATTTCTACTAAATTAAATAAAAGTCACCTGGAAACAGGAGAAACAGCTCTAATTCTACCCTGCTTGTCCCGTTCTGAAAAAGATATATCCGACGGATTAATTCAACTGATAAGTACGGAAAATGCGATGGGTGTTGTCCAGTCATCTAAAGGCGTTTTGCCTCCATGTTCTCCACATCTTAAAAGTGAACCTGAAATAGTGGCAGGTATTGCCAGACACACTTTGCCAGAGTCAAAAACCATGTGGAAATCGTGGGCATCTAATTATGATGAAGTTAGGGAAGTCATTGAAAAAATAATACCTGGCTTTCAAGATTTTAATACCAGGTTAAGAAAAAAAGGAGGTTTCGTTTTACCTAATTCATTACGGGAAAATACTTTCCCAACGCCTGCTGGAAAAGCCCTGTTTACTATAAACCAGGTGCCAGACCTTTCATTACCATTTAGCTCATTCCGAATGATGACCATACGAAGCCACGATCAATTTAATACTTCCGTTTATGGTCTTTTAGACAGATACAGGGGGATTAAAAATGATCGGAAAATTGTGATGATGAATAAAAAAGATATGGAGTCATTAGGTTTAAAATCGAGACAAAAAGTAAATCTCGAGAACCCCGTTTCCCCTGAAACACTATGTTTATCAGGATTTAGCGTTGTTCCATATCCGATTCCTATGGGTTGCATTGCCACCTATTTTCCAGAAGCTAATGCCCTCATTTCCATAAAACATACCGCTAAAACAAGTCAAACACCCATTTATAAATCTACTGTAATAAAGGTTTCGCCTGCTTCATGATTAAGGTAAAAGATGCTTACAAGCTCGTACTGGCAAACAAACTGCCTTTAAGTAGTACCGAAGTTTCTTTAACTGAAGCATTTGGCAGGGTTCTCGATGAAAATATTGTGGCGGACAGACCATTTCCACCTTTTAACAGGGTTACAATGGATGGGATTGCCCTAAATTTCAGTGCTTTTTCATCTGGAATTAGAATATTTCCTATTGAAAAAACAGTAGCCGCTGGCGATGAGCTATATTCGTTAGCCAATGAAAATCATTGCGTGGAAATTATGACGGGTGCCATTTTACCTGAACATACTGATGTTATTGTTCGCTATGAAGATCTTTCCATTTCAGATGGAATGGCAAAAGTTAATATAGATCAAGTAGAAAAATTACAAAATATTCATCTCTGTGGCTCTGATAAACCAGCTGGTGCTTCATTGCTGGAAAAAGGTGTATTTTTAGGCCCCGTCGAATTGAGCGTTGCTGCATCCGTGGGAAAATCATCCTTAATGGTAGTTCAATATCCTAAGACCGTTCTTATTTCAACAGGAGACGAACTGGTTCCCGTTACTACTACACCTAAAATGCATCAGATAAGAATTTCAAACACTTATGCTATTTTTAGTTTTTTGAGAAAATGGGGCATGGTCCCCGACATGATTCATTTACCTGACAATGAGGAATATGTTCAAAAGAAATTGAATGAATTACTAGAAAATTATGAACTAATCATCTTAAGTGGCGGAGTTTCAGCTGGTAAATTTGATTATATTCCAAAAGCATTGAAAGAAGCAGGGATAAATTCATATTTCCATAAGGTTTCACAGCGCCCCGGAAAACCGTTCTTTTTTGGTGGCAATGAGCGAACCAAAATTTTTGCCTTACCTGGAAATCCGGTTTCAACTCTCTTATGTGTTACCAGGTACTTAATTCCGTGGATAAAAGCATGTTTCGGTTTAAAAGAGATTGCTTCACAGAAAGTCAAACTACTAAAATCCATTTACTTTAAAGCACCTTTAACTTATTTTGTTCCTGTCAGGCTAACCATTCATCCTGAAACATATATACTTGAAGCCGATCCACTCCCTGGAAATGGATCGGGAGATTTTACCAATTTGCTGGAAGCAGATGGATTTATAGAATTGCCCGAAAGTGAAAATGAATTTCATGCGGGTCACTTTTTCTCTTTCTGGCCAATTAAATGATAACCCTAAATCTTCCTAATATGTCTTTTTCCCATCTTGACGAAAATGATAATCCAAATATGGTCGATGTAAGTAACAAATCAGCTACTCAACGCGAGGCCATCGCCAGGGCAAAAATCTTTATACCATCCAGCGTGATGCCCTTTTTAAAGGAAAATAATTTTACTACAAAAAAAGGAGCCGTTTTTCAAACAGCCATTTTAGCTGGCATTATGGGGGTAAAAAAAACAGCCGATTTAATTCCACTATGCCACATTTTACCTGTTGAAAAATGTGATGTCCATATTTATGTTCAGGGGGAAAATGAAATCTGGATAGACTGCACCGTCAAAGTCACTGGAAAAACAGGCGTTGAAATGGAAGCATTAACTGGTGCAACCCTGGCTGCGCTCACTATTTATGATATGTGTAAAGCTCTTTCTCAGGAAATGATCATTAAAGAAGTATATCTGCTCTCTAAAACAGGTGGAAAATCATCCTATTTGTCAAAATAATCTTACCCTATGAATCCCCTTTATGGATTAGTTCTTGCCGGAGGAAAAAGTATCAGAATGGGGGAAGATAAAAGTCAAATTTCCTATTTTGGCATAGAGCACCGTATATTTTTAGCCAAAATGCTAGCTCCTTTTTGCGAAAAGGTATATATTTCTTGCCAGCAAGAACAGATTTCAAAAAATACTATCGATTTTAATACCATAACCGATCAGGTTCCATCTAAAGGTCCTATGAGTGGATTATTATCTGCTTTCTTACTCCATAAGGAAGTTGCCTGGTTCATAGTTCCTTGTGACTTACCCTTGTTTTCCGCCAGAAATATCAAGCAACTCATCACTGAAAGAGACCCCAATGCTATAGCTACCGTTTTTAAATCGACAACAAATAACCTTCCGGAACCATTAACCGGGATTTGGGAAGCGACCGCATTTCCCCTCATACAAGAACAATATAATGAGGGAAATTATAGCCTGATAAACATATTAAACCATAATCAAATATGTTTAGTAACAGCGCTTGACCCTGAGGGATTGACAAATGTGAATACACCGGAGGAAAAAAGGGCATTTTCTTTAGCACACCCTTCTGTACAATTTTGACAAATATCTATTTTTTTTCTATCAGCCACCAATTGTTTTCTAAAGGAGATGTAAGGCTTCATGGACCAGATTTCTTTAAAAGAATGCTGGTTTAAATTACCCATGATATATGAAGCATCTTTATCAAAACAACAGGGCACGACCAGGCCATTCCAGGTAATCACCGAACCATGCCATAATTTCCAGCATCGGTTTTCCAGTTTATTTTTTAACTCAAATTTACCTGGACGAATTTCTTTATACCGGGAGAAACGATTTATGGTTGGAATTAATGGATTACCATTTTCAAAATCATATACCTGCGCCGACTTAAATAGAACTCCATCTACCTCCATTTCTTTTGCCAGGGATTTGACATCCTCCATTTGATGTTCATTTGGTTTAACTACTAAAAACTGAAAAAAGACTTCCGGGTGACTTACCCCCATCGATTTTCTGGCGGCTATTATATTCCTGGTTCCCTCCAATACATTAGCCAGTATACCTGCTTTCCGGTACTGCTCATAAACCTCTTGCGTTGTTCCATCAATAGAAATGATCAATCTGTCTAAACCGGAAAGAACTGTTTTTTTAGCCACTTCAGGTGATAAAAAATGAGCATTTGTAGAAGTGATAGTAAATATATTTTTCTCATTGGCATAGGCGACCATTTCAAGAAAATGAGGATTCAGGAATGGTTCCCCTTGGAAATAAAAGATAAGGAAGGACAAATTTTTATAAAGTTCGTCTATGGTTTTTCTAAAAAAATCGATTTTTAATGTTCCCGTATCTCGGGTAAATTGTCTGAGTCCGCTCGGGCATTCCGGACAACGCAGATTACATGCAGTGGTAGGTTCTATAGACAATGAAACTACATTTCCCCAATGAACTGGCCTTTTTAGCAGTAAAGTCAGTTGGTAAGAAATCCAGACAGCTAACAGATTTATTGCCTTTCTCAAGGTAAATTTTCGAAGAAAGTGGTAGGCAAAATAAATCTTTTTCATGCTTTTTTGCCTTAATTTTCGAGTATCATAAATTCAACCCTTCGATTAAAAGCATGTTCTGATTCAGGGCAAACCACTCCATCAACGCAACGATTTCTGGGAAGAGATTCCCCATAGCCGAACACTTTAAGTTGAACTTCAGCTGCTCCCTGAAGAATTAAAAACTGTTGAATAGCGTTTGCTCTTTTAAGAGAAAGAGCCTTATTATATTCAAAAGAACCCCTTGCATCTGTATGGGCAGAAATTTTAACTCTCATTGAAGTATTCGCCTTTAAGGCCTCCGCAAGTACTTTTAATTTTTCCTTTTGGTTAGCTGGCACATTAAAATCATTGTATGGATAATATAGATTATCGAGCGTAAATGATTTTGGAATAACTGTTGGGGGAGTTGATGGTAAATCCTGGACAACAGCGGGTAATGGAACGGAAAACAAAGAATCGAGGATTATGAAAATAGACCGGGGTTCTTGCCCTAAGGTTTGTTTTTCCAATAAAATTTCTTGCGTTCTGTAGCCATTTTTTTGGATATTCAGCCATCTGTCCTCATCAAAAAAAGGTTGGAACTGAATAATGCCATTGCTATTGGAGGTATATATCTGATCCCATTTATCCACATTTTCCACATTTAAAAAATTAACCTGCACACCTTCGACTGGAGATCCCATGCGCTGGTCAAAAAATTGTAATTGAGGCACTGCTGGTTTATTCTGTAAAAGAACTCCTGTCAACGGAAACTGACTTTCGAAAGCATAAATATCATCCTTACCCTTGCCACCTGGTCTGTTGGTAGAAAAGAATCCAGTAGTGTAATCCTTCAGGGTAATACCAAAATCGTCAGATGGAGAATTAATGGGTTCACCTAGATTGAGCAATGCGCCCCAGCGATTACTACTTATATCTATCATAAATAAGTCAATGGCTCCTAATCCTTTATGTCCATTTGAGGCAAAGAAAAGCACTCCATTTGGGGGCATATAGGGAAAGCCTTCATTACCACTGGAATTAATCTCAGGCCCCATATTTATAGGTTCAGACCAGTTATCGCCTTCTTTTTCGGCAAAATAAATATCATAACCCCCATAGCCACCTGATTTATTGGAGGCAAAATAAAGTTTTTCACCATCGGGACTGATAGAAGGATGCATAAAGGAATCATTTCCCTTATTAAAAGAAAGTATTTTAATATTACTCCAATTTGTCCCGTTAAAAGTAGCTTCATAAATCTGGAGTTGTATTTTCCCCTCATCATCCAGAATGGGTGCACCATTCAGTTGATTACTACGGGTAAAAAATATTTTCTTTCCGTCTGTAGTGAAACTGCAGGGCCCTTCATGCAAGGGGGTATTTAAGTCGATAGAAAAGTTTTTCGATTTGCCTGAAGGTAATCCCTTTTTTATATCAATGGTTAATAAATCATAATAGGATTCGCCTGAAACCGGGTCAGGTAATCCCACTTTTAACTGAGAGGATACGAAGACCAGTTTTCCTTGATAAAGGTTTGGTGAAAATTCCCTTTCATCTGAATTAATCATGGAGAGGGGGAATATATTCATTTTATTTTCTTTATCGCCTGATTGACCAAACGCAGTCATTTCTCCGAAAAGGAAATAGAGCAAAAATGGCATGAAAAAGGAGCGTTTGTTCAACATAACCGAATTATTTTTCCGAATTAATAAAAACGGGGCGTAACAGCTTCTGCATTTTCCCCTTTTTTAGAGGCTAAAAAATAACGAATGATGACCTCCGCAGTACCGCTGTTATATTTTTGAATCTCTGTAAATGAAGCCTCAAAAGCCATTCCCAGATGTAAATGATCTCCCAGTTGAAGACCTGTTGATAAAATGGCCGTTTCACTTCCAATTCTGTAGCTGATTCCCCCTGAAATTTTTCTCTTGAAAATAGCGGAAAGATTTAAGTCTGCATCAAAAGGTGCATTCGGCAAATACCTCCATAAAGTTTGAGGATTCAACTCCCAGGCTTCCCCTAAAGGAATGGCTACCCCTGCCATAAAATAATAATGTTGTGTTTCTCTGGTTATCCACTGACCTTTATCAGAAAAATCAATATTCGCCCTTAACAATCGGGGAACTGAAATACCAGCGTAAGCACGTTTAGTTTCGTAATAAATGCCTGCGCCAAAATTGGGTAGGTATTTTGACTGGAGACCTATGGGAATGGATTCATCCTGTTCAATAGGTTGTGTACCAGTGACCAGCCCGAAATTTTGTTGCATAAAACGAACCGATGTTTGTAAACCAAGGCTTAAAAAACCTCTAGGTACTGGAATCCGATAGGCATAAGAGCCATCTAAACCTGTAATTCGGGTAATGCCGATGGTATGACGATAGATATTTCCACCAACGCCAACCCTGTTATTTAAGAGTGGCATAGAAAACAAGAGCGATTGCCATTTTGGTGCCCCGTTTAACCCTATCCACTGATTTCTGACTAATCCGGTAATATTAATACCTGGACTACTCCCTGTATTTGCCGGATTTATTGCCTGCTTGTAGTACATAAACTGTGCAAAAGCATCTTCCTGTTGAGCGGAAAGCTGCTGCCACTGTATAAAAAGCAACCCTGTAAGAATGAAAAATTTAAAGGTAAACCTATTCATCATTTGTGCTTTAATATTGGATGATTAAAAAGGAAGATTGTGGTTTTTCGCCATCACCAAAGTCCACAACAAAAAAGTAAGTTCCACCGGGAAGCGCGACCTCTGCATATTTTCCGCCCCAATCATTTTGATAGGGCCCTTGTGACTTAAAAACTACATCTCCTCTCCGGTTATATATAGTCACTTTATTATTTGGAAACTTATACCCAAACAAACAAGGAATGGCAAAAACGTCATTGACCCCATCCCCATTTGGCGTAATAATAGAGGGAGCCAAACAGGATTTATCGTCCCCAATTTCAATATAAACTTCACCGGTACTACAACCACAGTCCTTATTACAAACCTGATAAACCAATAATTCATTTCCCTTAAAAAGAGCATTAGGTTTATATTCCAATATCCCCGACGAATTAATTTTTGCTTCACCGCGGAAAGGATTATTTAACAAATTATACGTTAAGCGTTCATCCTTGTTCGCTGTGATCGAAAGAGGGGTATTTAAAGAGGTATTGAAACCCATTTTAAAAGTATCTCTTTTTAAAACAGGCGGATTAAGTATATTAATATTTACCGTATCCCGGGAGAGTTGTCCGCAAATTCCTTCATCGACCTCCCAAATAAAAGAATGGCTCCCCCCGGTTAGTCCAAATACAAAGGAGGTTGCTGATTCATTATCTGAAAACCTGGCACCTGGAGTCGTTGTTTTCCAATGAGCACTACTTCCCTCATTGACAGGTTCTGCATCTAATTGAATTTTACCGTCTTTTAAACAAATAGATTTGTCCACGCCTGCGAATGGATTTTTTTGAGAAATGACAATAGATACGTCGTCAGAAGAAGTGCCGCATTCACCATTAAGGGTCCAGGTAAAGGTATATTTATTACCAGCCTGCAAACCTGACACCCCAGAATTTCCCTTTTCAGGGGAAAGAATCTTAACCCCCTGTGCTGCCTGAAGGGCAGATTGGGTCCATAATCCTTTTAGTTGATTAACCTCTTTAGCATTTAAAGAAAAGGAAGTGGCCTCACAAATTTTAACATCCAGACCAGCATAAGATTCACTTTGGACTTTTAGGCTAACGGTTAGTGTATCTGCAGAAAATTGAGAACAAGCGCCATTTGAAAGGGAATAAATAAAGGAATAAGTTTCACCTGGCCTCAAACCCTCCACGCTGGCAACAGGTGAACTGGCATTTTTAATTTCCACGATCGTATTATCACTGGACCGCCATTGTCTCCAGCTACCGGTACTAAGAGAAGTTGACTGTGCTTTAATATTAATAGAAGTTGCGGGACAAACAGAAAAATCATTTTCTACCACCGCTTTTTCACTGGGAATAGAAGTTATTTTTATTGGAAAGGAAGCATTCACCTCTGAAGTACAAGAGGAACCTTTCTTTTTAACAGAAAAAACGATTGATTTTCCTACATAAGGATTTAAATTCTGGATCGTTAACAAGGATTGCTTTCCTGAATCAATTGGATTTCCATCGGCATACCACACATAAGTTGAACCTTCCAGATAATTTGTTGGAGAAATTTTCAATGAAATACTTGATTGTTTATCTATACATACGTCATTGATGGGTTCAAGTGTTGGAATCACTTCTGCAGGAAGCACTGTAACGGGAATAACAACAGGAACTGTTGTACAACCATTTAAAGTCATAATCACGGAATAATTTCCTTCATTTGTGCTTTTTTGAGACTGGGTAATTTCAATACCTGCATTGTTAGAAGAAAAATTACCAGGCCCCGACCATTTGTAGATAGCTCCATCAAACTGACTGGCATTCAACCGAAGGGTTGAACCGGCACAAACAGGAGAATTATGGGAAACGGAAAGCGTAGGTAATGGTTTTACAGCTATTTTAGATACTGCTGAGATTTCAGAATTACAACCATTATTCCGAATCATAACCTGATAATCACCAGCATCCGAAAAGGCCAGTTTCTCAATTTCCAATTCAGGTAAGATGGTTTCCACTTTGCGTCCATCAGGTAATTGCCATTGATAGCTGGTACTCCCTGTGCCAGAGAATGGGGAAGTGCTTAAAATAAATTTATTATTGAGACATCCATTTAAACCTAAATCTTTACTAACGGGTGCTGTTGGTTTTGGGGGTCTCTCACCGACCTTAATCTGATAGTTGGCTACTTTCGACTGGCAATTATTTGCCGCTGTTACATATAATTGATAATTGCCATTTGCTGCAGCTCCTAATCCTGAAAGATTAACCTGACTGTTCCTGCCAACAAATCCATTGGGTCCTGACCAAAAGTAGGTATAAGTACCATTATCCAAAGGCAGTAAATTTGGTTTTAGTATCAAGGTTGCATTATTTCCTGCACAGGCATCACCGGTCAAGTCGAAGGAAGTAATCAAGACAGACTGCTTGACGAAAAGTTCTGTAACCGCTTCTCCCTGACAACCTTTTTGAGTTACAAACTGAACGGTATATTTTCCTTTCTGTTCTAATTGAATACTATCAATTAGAACATTGGCACCTGAGCGTTGAAAGTTCAATGGACCCTTCCATTGATATGTTCCGCTTGATTGAGGGTTAGAAATGGATAATCTGACAGGGGAACCCACACAAACTTCCTGAGCTGGCAATACCACCTGAGGTTTTTCAAAAGCATTTATTGTAATGGGAACAAATTCGGAAAAAACGTCAGGGCAAGATAAAAAGGATGCTTTTAGTCTCCAGTCCCCAGAAAAAAGAGTACTTGCGTTTGGAATAGTCAACGTTGGTGAGGACACTTTTACCTCAGTACGGTCTGGCCTTATCCAGGTGTATTCTCCAGGGAAGAACGTACTTTGAAGGAACAAGGTATCTCCCGCACAGATGGGGCTATTGCTTATCACGGAGGGTTTTTCGGGAACTTCAGATACAGCCACTTTTATGAAAGTTTCTGAGGTGGAACATCCCGTTCTGGAAACAGCTAATTTATAATTTCCTCCATTTTTCAATGTTACGTTTGACAAAGCGGGAGGAATTCTAAGTGTAGAATTAAATCCTTCCGGACCTGTCCAGAGGTACGAGATCCCTTCTCCTTGCACATCGGTACCAAGATTTAAGGTACCACCAACACATAATTGTAACGAATCTTGTAATGGTTTTGCTATTGGCTGAGCATAAACCTTTATATTCCTGGCAACGGAAGGCTCAGAAAAACAACCGCTATTTTCCACCATTAAATAATAGGAAAGGGTTGTTTCTTGATTTTGAACTATACTATAAAGAGGTAAATCGGTGATTGCCTGCAAATTTCCCGTAGGGTAAGTCCCTTTATACCAATGGTATTTGATATTTGTTCCTATTGGATTTGCTCCCGAACGCATATTAATCGTAGAACCAACACAATAAATCTGTGCTCCTTGAATGATAGCTCTTGAAGGTAAATCAGCAATGAAGACATTAACTGTTCCACTCGACTTACATCCCATCGTCCCTGTTACTTCGACGGTATAGTTTCCACTATGTATGCCCTGGCTAAATGGAATTTTTGGATTTTGTAACGTTGAAGTGAAACCGTTTGGTCCCGTCCATCTGTATTGAAATACATTTCCTAAAGCCTGAGATGGTGGATTTGCAAAAAGAAAAAGGGTATCACCACCGCAAACATTTACCTTATAATCGGGTTTCGGAGTCTCCTTTTGGACACTAACCACAGTATTACAGGTTTTTTTATTTCCAGCCTGATCAAAAACTGTTAGTATTAGTGGAATATTCCCATTGGTTTGTTCACAAGTTAATCTACTAATATTAAGCTCCTTCCTGGCGATGGGACAATTGTCACTCAGGCTTAGAATAACTTCATCTGTTGTTATCACTGGAAAAGAAATATCCCCGGGACTATATTTTTTAACCACTGGCTGACATTGAATAATAGGAAACTGGTCATCGATTGTTGTAATATTAAACGTACAGGTATCTGCATTTCCATTGGCATCCCGCATAACATAATAAACCTGAGAAATTCCTGGATTTAATTGTACCACTGGCACTGGTCTATCCAGATCAAAAATTGTATTTGGATAAGTTGTAACGCCATTAATATAAAAGTAAGGATTCAACCTGTTTACGCTAAAATTAGCTGTAAAGAAAGATTTATTATCAAACTTTGTAAAAATGTCAACACTGTCACAAGGGAAAATTTGTCCCACAGGTTGGATAGAAAAAGATACTTTCCCATCGGAAAGCCAGTTTTGGACTACTTGAGGAGCAATCTTAAAAGATATATTTCTTCTGATATTGCAACCAGAGGCATGAAAGGGAATGGAACCAATTAATTCATTTCTTTCTCCCCGAATATTGAGTCTAACCAAAGGATTTGACATATTAAGTCTGAAATCAAACGAAATCGTTGCACTATCCTGAATAGAAGTGGGTACCTCATTGAAAGCAACGGAAAAAGGAAGAAGGACATCACTAAAAATCACTCTGGCATAACTGCTGTCCACGGCACTATTTTGCTGATAAAGGTGCGTTTGATTGCAATTATCTGTTGAAATGGTTGGTCGGGGTAATGGAACGGGGGCTATACATTCGCCCGTTGGCACAACCGCTGATTTATCCCCGCTACAACTAATTTCAGGTGCATAAAAATCCTTTACATGAACAAACCAAATACAGTTAGAAGAATTTCCTTCACAGTCTGTTATGAGATAGGTTATTTTATGAAATCCTGAGGGTAATAATACATTTTTTTCTTCTGTATTCCCCCAGCGCAAGGTATTACCCTCATTAATTTTAAGATATACTGATCCTGAAGGACATAAACCCTGAGTTAAGGGATATGGCAGAGAAACATTTGCAGAACAAGTACTATTATACACTTTAATTTCCCTGTCGGAAGGGCATAAAACCCTCAGGGCAGACGTATTTGTAACCGTTATTTTTTGAGTGTAAAAAGAAGTTGAGGAACAACTACCCTTTGCTGTCCATTTCCGGAAAATAAAATAAGACGTAGTACAATTAGTTGAGATAGAACCCACAATGCTATCTTGGTGGGTTAAGGAAACCAATTCGCAACTTTCAAGCAGTTCGGGTCTTCCAGTTGCTGATGGATGGGTTGAGGAACCGCATGGAACGGTAACATCAGGTGCTTTTTTGAGAAACAACGAACTTTGAAGTGGCGAAATAAGTATAACTAATCTATAGGTTGTCTGTCTGTTGCATTTATCCCGTGCTGTCCAGGTACTTATTATTTTACTTGAATAGGAACATAATGAATCTTTGGTTATTACCTCGTCATAAGTAACAGATGCCAATTGGCAGGTTTCGAAGGATACGGAATTTCTGTCAGGCACTATATCGGTACAAGTCAGTCGCAAGGTATCGGGAAAAGGAGAAATAATTGCTGGAGGTAAGAGATTTTTCCTGATAAATAAAAATACATTCTTTCCTGTTTGCCTGCCCTGGGCATCAAAATAGGTAAAAGTATGTCTGATGGTGTCCTCGCAGGTCTGCATGTAAGGATAACCATCTGGCAAGGGAACCACTGAAACAGAACCACCTGCTTGAACCACAGGTATTTTATACTTTACGCTTAAATTGTCCAGCCAGTTTAAATAGGTTGCCTCACCTACCGAACAATTTACAATTAAGGTATCTCCTACAGCAGCTTTACTTTCAAAAATGAATAGTAATTGAAAGAGGATAATCAAGGCAGGAATTCCTTTAATTAGGGAAGACCCGAACAATAAAATTGATCGGCTCATGAGCAAATTAGTTTTTGGAATGGTCTTTATGGAACCACTTGAAATTCAGAAAATCAAGTACAAATTAACCTAATTTTTTCAACAATGCCAATGAAAAAAACACCTGATTTGCAATCTTTTAAATAATTAGTTCATCGGGAACATCTCCAGCCACTTCAACACCAGCCATTTCAGCAGTATCCTGGAACAAACATTTATCTCCTTGAAAGAAAGACACTTGTAAAATACCTAGTAAACTTTCATTTACTTTTCCCGTCATTTCTCCTTTGATCGGACTTTTTAATTCCCCCGCTCCGGGCTCATGTTTCGCCTGAATTTCTAAGCGATATACTTTATCACTTAGTGTAATGTGAATAGATTCTCCTACAATTTTTGTCTTTAATTTTGCCCCTGTATAGGTGGTAAACCGATACCATTTTCCCTCAAAATACCATCCGCCAAGGAAGCCATTAAAGTGACTTCCCAAGAAAGGGATCCTGGCTACAGATACCATGACAGAAGCTGTTTTATTTTTTGAAAAATGATTGCTCTGCATCCATATCCACCAGGAAGGAAAAGATTTACCCCAGTCTTTCTCCATATAACCGAGTCCTTCATGGAAAGAAATATCTTCATTTTTATCTATCCGTTGCAAAGAACCGATTAAATCGTGATTCATACTTAGGACACCATGATAGCACTCCATTAAAGGAACAAAACTATACCAGCCCATAACCCCAGGTGAAAAGAAGGAAGATGGCCAGGTAACCCGATTTTTAAATTGAATATGACCTTTTAGGATCGGCAGGTCGAGAATTACCTCGTCTTTACTAAAGAAATTATTTCCCAGCTTCAATGAAAAATCATAAGCATCTGGTTGAAAGTCAGATGTTGGAAATTTATAATAATAACTTTTTTTTGCTATACCATCTAAAACCTGAATAAAGGCGTGATTTTCTCCATTGTCACCTAAACTAATACCCGGAATGACAGCATAAGCATGAGAACGCGTTGAGTCAATCATTTTTATATACCATCCTTCAAAGTAGGAAGTCGATTTACCCCAGCCATGATACATTTCAGGGCGCCAGAGAGCCCTTATTTTTTTTTGAATATTCATATTTTATTAGATTTAAAAAAAGCCGCCGAAAAACTTCGGACGGCTTTTAGCGCGTAATGCAATATAAATCTATTATGCATACATTGCTTTATTCTGAGTCGTTTTTAATTTTAAAGAGGATAGGGTTTCAAAACTGTAACCCAAATGACTATAATAAGATAAAATGGCAGGAAGTGCTTTTTCCAGTCTTGGAAAAGCCTTTATGGTATCATGAAAAACAACAATAGAACCACTTGACGCGTGGTTTATAACGTTTGAGGTAACTTGATGAGCATCAATATTCTCGTCAAAGTCACCGCTCATTACATCCCACATCACTATTTTATAATGTCTTTGTAAAAACTGTGCCTGTTTAACTTTCAGATGACCATAAGGGGGTCTGTATAAATCAGATTTTGCCCTTGTTGCTCCTTGTCTGACATCATGGAAATAAGAAATATTTTCTGAACTCCATCCATTTAAATGAGTGAAAGAGTGATTTGCAACACAATGACCGGAAGCATGGAGATTTTGATAAATCTGTGGATAAAAGTCAATTTGTTTTCCAACACAAAAAAAGGTAGCTTTCGCGTTAAATAGAGCTAGCTGATCTATGACCCAGGGAGTAATTTTTTCGTTTGGTCCATCATCAAAAGTAAGGTAAATTACTTTTTTTTGATTTGGAACACGCCAAACGTAGTTAGGGAATAGACCTTGTATAAACTTGGGTGTTTTTACCAGGTACATAAGAATTTTTTTTGTTCAGGGATAAAAAAGTTGATTTACAAAAATCAATTATATGAATAAACGCAAAAACTTTACTTTTGCTGCCTGAAAGCTTGTCTATTTTCAGTTTATTTTAATTTATGTTCATTTTTTCTTAAAATATATTATGAAAAATTCTTCTTTACGGTTTCGTTTTGCCCCTAGTCCAACCGGAGCACTTCACATTGGAGGTATCCGAACAGCCTTGTATAATTATCTGCTTGCCAAGAAGCTGGGAGGTACTTTTATTTTAAGGATAGAAGACACAGATCAGTCCCGATATGTGGAAGGTGCTGAAAAATATATTATTGATTCCCTGAAATGGTGTGGTATTACGCCTGCTGAGGGACCTGGTTTTGGTGGTGATTTCGGCCCTTACCGGCAATCTGAAAGAACAGCCATTTATGATGAATTTATTGAAAGATTAATTCTTTCCGGACATGCCTATTATGCTTTTGATACCCCTGAAGAACTCGAAAAATATAGAACTGAGGCAGAAAATACCAGCAGACCTTTTAAATATGATTCATTTACCCGTCTTCAGCTCAATAACAGCCTTGCACTACCCGCTGAAACCGTAAAGGAATATTTAGATAAAAATATTCCCTATACGGTTCGATTAAAAGTTCCAGAAGATGAAAGCATCCATGTTCAGGACAAAATCAGAGGGGAAGTTATTTTTCACAGTCAGGAATTAGATGATAAAGTGTTAAGAAAAGCAGATGGCCTTCCTACTTATCATCTGGCAAATGTAGTCGATGATCATTTAATGGGAATCACACATGTAATCCGTGGTGAAGAGTGGCTTCCCAGTACAGCTCATCATGTTTTACTTTACAAAGCCTTTGGACTTGAAGGCAAAATGCCTGAATTTGCCCATCTCCCACTTATTTTAAAACCTACAGGCAATGGAAAGCTGAGTAAAAGAGACGGGATAAAATTAGGTATCCCAGTTTTCCCTATCTCCTGGATGGGTGAGTCTGAGGAATCTTCTTTCACTGGATTCCGTGAAGCAGGATTTCTTCCTGAAGCGATGCTGAATTTTCTCGCCTTTCTGGGTTGGAACCCTGGCACAGAACAAGAAATATTTACCTTTGACCAGCTGGTTAAAGCATTTGAAATAGATCAAATTGGTAAAGCAGGTGCCCGATTTGATTATGAAAAAGCCAAATGGTTCAACCAGCAATATATAATTCATTCCAGTCCAGACAATCTGGCCAAGCTTTTAAAGCCCCTTTTACCTCAAAGATATCAGCCAGTTTCTGAAGATTATCTCATTTCCTTTTGTAAGCTAATGCAGGAAAGAGTGATTACAATCAATGATTTTTTTGAAAATGGCTACTATTTCTTCGAAGCCGTTCATTCCTATGATACTAAAAATATTGCCAAAAAATGGTCTCCCTCGCTAAAACTTACCATTCAAAATCTGATGGAAAAATGGGCAGCATGTACACCATTTAATCAAGAAAACATTCAACAATCCTTTGATGCATTTATGCTCGAAAACCAATTAAAACCTGGTGATGTTTTACCCGTCTTTAGAATTGGTCTTGCTGGAACAATGAAAGGACCTGCTGTTTTTGACCTTATTGAACTTTGGGGAATGAAAGAAGTTTCTGTTAGAATGAACAAGGCATTCGATTATTTTGACCAGACCTTACTTAGTTAAAATGAAGCCATCTTTCACCGTATCTGTAACATTGGGAGATTGGCAGGCTCAGGCTGATTTGACAAAACCCATAGATATTGGCATCACACCTGATGTTGCAGGTAATCTGAATTGTTTTTTTGCACCAGAACTTGCTATTTTACCTTATAAAAATGAGGATTTTATCGGTGACACCCGTTTGGGTAGTCCTGTAAATTTCATGAATATTCATTGCAATCCTCATGGGAATGGTACCCATACTGAATGTGTTGGACACATCAGTGAGGAAAGAATTCATTTGTCCGATTGTCAACATGATTTCCATTTTGTTTCTCTGCTAACCAGTGTTATTCCTGAAATTCAATCCAATGGAGATCGAACTATCACGCTCTCACTTTTAGAGCGTCTAGATATTAAAAAAGGCACAAAAGGATTAATAATCAGAACATTGCCAAACGAGGAAAATAAAAAACAGAGGCAATATTCTGGTACTAATCCTCCCTATTTCACCAAAGAAGTCATTTACTGGATCGTTTCAAACAATATTGAACATTTATTGGTCGATGTTCCCTCTGTTGATAAAGAACAGGATGAAGGGAAATTATTGTCGCATAAGTCTTTTTGGCAATTTCCTCACCATATAAGAAAAAATGCAACCATTACAGAACTCATTTATGTTCCTGACAACGTTCCAGATGGATATTATTTAGTCAATTTGCAATATTATCCATTTCCAATGGATGCTTCTCCATCCCGTCCTCTTTTATATTCGCTGTCATAAAAAATTTATATTTATTACTTAATTTCTTATTCAATGAATCAAACCTACAGAAATACTTTTAATAATCAATTTTCAAAAGAAAAATACCAATCTTTTCTAGCCTCTGTTCATCAAGATTTTCCGGGTGTTCTCGATTTTCGAATTGCAGAGACCCCTATCTTTTTAACGGATGCTTTTGTTGAAAAATGCACCTCGGCTGGAGAAGATATCATTGATTTCATCGTGCACCCCGATTTTAAAAAATATACAGAAAAAGCTATTCCTGTTGGTATGTTCACACCAAACGAAGACGATTGTCCCCAGTTGCTTTCTATTGACTTTGCCATTAGCCGAAACGAAACTGGAGAGTTGACGCCATACCTTATCGAATTACAGGGATTTGCTACCTTATTTAATTATCAGTCCTATCTGGCTGAAAAATACATGACCCATTTTAATTTACCAGATACATTATCGCCTTATTTTAATGGTTTAAATAGGGAGGATTATTTATCCTTATTAGAAAAAATACTTTTAGCTTCTTTACCCGCAGAGGAAGTTATTCTTTTAGAATTATTCCCAGAAAAACAAAAAACAAGAATAGATTTTGTTTTAGCAAAAGAACATTTTGGCATTGAAACAGTATGTTTAACGGAAATAGTAAAAAAAGACAGGAATCTTTTTTATCAAAAAAATGGCAAGCTTCAAAAAATAAGCAGAATATATAATCGGGTTATACTCGATGAGTTAGCCACCTATAAAGACCTGGAACTTTCGTTTCATTTTACCGATGAAGTTGATGTAAGCTGGGTATCTCACCCAAACTGGTTTTTCAGAATAAGTAAATATTTATTGCCTCTATTGAGCGGAAAATATATACCCAAATCATATTTCCTGTCAGACTTTGACTCTCAACAAGAAGCCATTGATCAATATGTTTTAAAACCCCTTTATTCTTTTGCTGGTGCTGGCGTTGATTTGCATCCAACGGTAGAAAAGTTGAAAAGTATTTTAGAAAAAGATCAATACTTGATGCAGAAAAAAGTCAGTTACGAACCCGTAATCGAATCCCTGGATGGAAAAGTTAAGGCTGAATTAAGATTAATGTACCTTTGGGATAAAACGAAAAGCAGACCTGTTTTAGCTACAAATATTACCCGTTTGAGCCGGGGTGAAATGATAGGAGTGCGATATAATCACTCGTTTGACTGGGTAGGAGGCAGTATTGGTTTTTCGCAAAAGGGTTTAAAATAATCCCATAAAGGATCAGAAGGAAGAGGAGCTTCAACGCTGACTTCTTCATTAGACACAGGATGAATAAAAGATAGTTTCCAGGCGTGTAGCTGAATAGACCTGTCCTTATTACCTCTTTTAAATCCATATTTTACATCCCCTTTAATGGGAGAACCGATGGAAGCCAGTTGAGCTCTTATCTGATGATGCCTTCCTGTAATCAAATCGATTTCAAGTAAAACATATTTTTCACTTTTCGCCAAAACCTGGTAACGAAGTTCAGCTGTTACCCCTTTTTCATTTTCCTCTTTAACAGCACTGGTCTTATTGGTTTTACTATTTTTAATGAGCTGATTATGCAGAATTCCGGTAGATTCAGGGGGTGGATTACCGACGATAGCTAAATATTTTTTCCGAATCGTTCTGTCTTTGAATTGCTGATTGATAGCCTGAAGGGCTCTTTTAGTTTTTGCAAATAAAACAACCCCGCTGGCTGGTCTGTCTATTCTATGGGTGAGAAACAAGGGTGACCGAGTATATATTTCTGCCAGATTAAGCAAAGAAACATCATCTGTTTGATCAGGTTGAGTAGCCATAGCTACTGGTTTATTAAAAGCAATAAATTGATTATTCTTATAAATAACCTTATCCCCAATACGCAATTCCGGTCTCTCTGTAATCATTCTACTTCTTCGTAATCAACAAATTCCCCTTCTTTTTTCTTATTTTTATCACTATTGGATACCTTTTCATTTGGGTTACTTTGAAAAGATTCAATGCGAACGGATTTGGCGAAGAAAAACTTGTACGCCACATAGATTAGACCTGCTGTAATTAATAATTTGAACATCCCTTATAATTCAGATTACAAATATAAGGAAAAAAGTACAAAGATTTTATGATTAATCCCTTTGAGCCACTAAAATAGGCATGACATTAGGTTAAAGAGACACTTGTATTGAACAAATTAATCATAAATTTTATCTAAATTCGCAGTTACTTTGGCGTTTAAATTTTTTGTTAACCATAAAAAGAATAAAAAGCATCCGATGTCCTTATACAAAAAAGTTTTAAATGCGACTGGCTGGTTAGTTTTACTAATCAGTTCTGTTGTGTATTATTTTTCCGCTGAAAGAACTGGAAGTCTCTGGGATTGCGGAGAGTTCATATTAGGAGCCTATAAACTTCAAATTGTACACCCTCCTGGGGCTCCTGTATTTTTATTGGCTGGAAGACTATTTTCATGGGTAGCTGAAATTCTTTCTGATAATCCGGAGAATATCGCTTTTGCTGTAAACCTGATGTCCAGTCTGGCTTCAGCCTTTGCTGCCATGTTTGTAGCATGGATAACCATGCTTTTAGGAAAGTTAATTCTAAAAGGAAGGGAAGAAGAACCTGATACTTCTGAGATTATTGCGCTCGCAGGATCAGGTTTAGTAGCTGGCCTAGCAACTGCTTTTAGTACATCCATTTGGTTTTCTGCAGTTGAGGGTGAAGTTTATGCCCTTTCCACTTTTTTCACTGCTTTAACTTTATGGATTACCATTAAATGGTATTGTCTTCCTGATGAACCAAAACACGATAAACTCCTCATATTAGCCATATATATGACTGGATTGTCCATTGGCGTGCACCTTTTAAGTATTCTTACCTTTCCAGCAATTTCATTATTTTACTATTTCAAAAAGACTAAAAAGAGTACCTTCCTGGGAATGACCTTTGCTTCCGTCATTGGCTTAGTATTTGTAGGTGCTTTACAATCCTTTATCATTTCTGGAATACCTGCAATATGGGGATGGTTTGAATTATTGGCTGTTAATTCATTAGGGCTTCCGTTCAATAGTGGACTTGTAATGTTACTCATATTCCTTGCAACCATTATTTACGGTGGTTTGAGTTACGCAAAAAGTAAAAATAATGTCATGCTACATAATTTAGTGGTAGCCATTTCATTAATTATTGTTGCCTTATCAACTTATGGAATGGTTATCACCAGAGCTGTTGCCAATCCTCCTATCAATATGAACGATCCATCAGATGCCATGCGTCTGATTCCTTATTTGAATAGAGAACAGTATGGAGAAAGAGCCTTATTCCGTGGTCCAAATTTTGAAGCTAATCCAATAGATGTAAAAACAGAACCTCGTTATGGAAGAGTAGGTGACAGATATGAAGTTGTTGACCAGAAAATGACTTATATCTATCCAGAAGCAAGTAAAAAGTTATTCCCTCGTATGTATGATGGGAGTATGGGAAGACCAGCAATTTATAAACAGTGGATGGGATTAGATCCAAATGCTGCCTTGCCCTTTGGCCGTCCAAATAGTGCTGATAATTTTGGCTTTTTCCTAGATTATCAACTTAACTGGATGTATTGGCGCTACTTTATGTGGAATTTTTCAGGTCGCCAAAATGGAGAACAAGGATATTATGCCTGGGATAAATCTGACGGAAACTGGTTATCTGGTATTCCTTTTATAGATGAAGCCAGGCTGGGATCTCAAAGTAATCTAACTGATAGCATGAAGAATGATCCCGCAAGAAACCGCTATTTCATGTTACCCTTTTTATTTGGAGTTCTCGGAATGATATTTCATTTTAGGAAAAGGAAAGACGATTTTATTGGATTATTAGGATTCTTTATTATTACAGGAATTGGTATTATCGTTTATTCCAATCAACCACCCAATGAACCCCGAGAACGTGATTATGTATTGGTTGGTTCTTTCTTCACCTTTTGTATCTGGATGGGCATAGGTGTTCTTGCAACCATGCAGTTTCTAATGTCCCGCGTAAAGCTAAACTCTTCCATTGCAGCGGCCGTTGCTACAAGTATGGTACTGTTTGCACCTATCTTGATGGGAACCCAAAATTTTGATGACCATAGCAGAATGGGTCATTATGGTTCAAGAGATTATGCGAGCAATTTTCTGGAATCCTGTGCTCCAAATGCTATTATTTTTACTTATGGTGATAACGACACCTATCCACTTTGGTATTCTCAGGAAGTGGAAGGAATAAGAAGAGATGTTCGAGTAGTAAACTTAAGTTTAATAGCCGTCGATTGGTATATTGAAGGCTTAAGGCGTAAAGTAAATGACTCTCCACCCATAAAACTAACTTTGACTGCAGATGATTATCGTGGAAGCAAACGAAATCAGATTATGTATCCTGAGGGACTTACCTCAAATCCAATGTCCTTGAAAGATGTGTTAAATTTCATGGCTCAGGAAAATGGACTTACCACGCAAGACGGTAATAAAACAGAAACTTATGTTCCTACCAGAGATGCATTTATACCCGTAAACAAGAAAGATGCCATTAAATATGGCGCAGTCACAGAAGATGATACAACTTATGTTGATGTTATACCTTTACAACTTTTAGGTGGCGATAACTATATTACGAAAGATGATTTAGCTATGTTAGACGTCATTGGGTCTAATATTTGGGAAAGACCCATTTATTTTGCCGTAACCAACAGACCTGATAAACTTTTTGGCCTTCAGGATTACCTTAGGTTAGAAGGTCTTGGCCTTCGTTTGGTTCCAACAAAAAATCCAACAGATCCAAATTATGGTATCATTGGAAGTGGAAAAGCCGATGCTAATAAAATCTATGAAAATGTGACTAAGAAATTCCGCTGGGGTAATTTTGATAAAGAACCTACCTTTATAGATAAAAGTTATGAACCTAGTATTCAAAGTTTACAGCTGGTTATTTTGAGAGGTGCTTTAGGATTGCTTTTCGAGGGAGATAAAAAGAGAGCTTTAGAACTGGTTGATCTCTATTTTAAAAAGTTCCCTGATTTTAACTTCCGTTACAACTATCGCACCCACTTCCTGATTGATGTATATTTAAGAGCCAATGAATACAAAAAAGCAAAACCTATTATTGAAAGGTTAGCTGAAAATATGCGACAGGATCTTGTTTTTTATACCAGCTTAGAACCTGAAGTTCTAAATAGTAGTTACAGAGAAGATTATGACATGGCTTTAAGAACCGTAGATATTTTACTTCAAGATGCTTCTTCCAATAAAGATGAGGTATTCTTAAAGAAATTACAGAATACATTCGCTCCTTTCCAGGTGAAACCTACTGACGGCAACCAAATGCAACCCTTACAACAATAATGTTATGAAGGCTATTTCCCTAGGTTGTGATCATGCGGGATTTCCATTAAAATCAGTTATCCAATCCCTGCTCAATGAGCGGGGATTGGATATCCTTGATTTTGGAACTCATTCTGAGGCATCTGTTGATTATCCTGACTTTGTACACCCTGCAGCGGAAGCAGTTGAAAAAGGAAATGCCAGTCTGGGTATTCTTCTTTGCGGTAGCGGTAACGGAGTCGCAATGACGGCCAATAAACATAAAGGAATTCGAGCCGCCCTTTGCTGGAATGCAGAAATTGCTACTCTGGCACGTTCTCATAACAATGCCAATATGATTGCATTACCCGTACGTTATATATCAGCTAATCAAGCTGTTGAAATAGTCAGTGCCTTTTTGGATACTCCTTTTGAGGGAGGTCGACACGCTTTGAGAGTAGGTAAAATACCCTGCTAAATGCGAAACTACTCCAAATTAATTTTCTAAGAAATAATCGTAAAGGGCGTAATATCCTGTATTTCCTGAATTAAATCCTGGCCGTATAACCCTGCAGGGGTATGAAATCCGGTTTTAAAAGAACCTTCAAGTACTTTTTTCGCTATTAGTAAACCTGTGTGAGAAGTAACCGTATAGCCGTTTGGTGTTGTATAATAAGCCTGAAGTTTTTTGCCCTCTGTGTCCATAACTTCCCCCCAAATATAAGTTCTTGAATTCTTCCGAACCTCATCTGTAGGACCAGCAGGACCTTGTCTCACTTTTTTGCGGGCAAATTCTTTTATAAAATCAAGTTTTAAAAGCCATCCAAAAGCATTCATCCAGCCAAGTTTACTATATCTTTTTTTCGAAACGGTTGTATAGGTTTCTATATTTGGAATACCTGTAGTATGAAAAGCAGTAGATACATCTCCCCATGGAATAGTCATAAAAAATAGATTTTTCCCATTGTAGGTTAATTCCATTGATTTGAAACCGAGAGGTACGGATTCAATTTTACCATTTTTTCTTACTTTACTTCCTTCTCCCATTCCTTCAACCATCGTCAATGTTGTCCCTTTAGACATACTTCCACCAAGTCCGGCAAAGGCTAATTTCAAAGAAGATGCACCAGGTAACTGATTTTTTAAAAATGCAGCAAGACAATCGGTAGGAACGACATCAAATCCTACTCCTGGCATCAACATGATCCCCTTTTCTATCGCCTTTTGATTGAGGCTTGCACCAAGCTCAAAAACATTAATTTCCCCCGTAATATCCAGATAATGAGTACCTGTATTAAGACAGGCTTCCATCATTTGAAGAGCAGTAAATCTAAAAGGACCTGCACAATGGAGTACAACGGTAATACCCTGGAGGGCTTTTTCAGTTTCAGAAGAATGTTGTAGATCAAAAATACGGTATTCCAGTCCTTTCTCTTCAGCCAGTTTTTTGATGGTTGCCGAACGCCCACCAAGAATTGGTTTTAAGCCAAAATGAGCGGCGTCGTCAATCATTATTTTGGCTGTGTAGCCATTTGCACCGTATATTAATAGTCCCATGAATCAAAGATTTTATAATTTTTTTAATACGTTTTCAATCACCTTAAAGTAGGTATCCGGGAAAATCCGAACCAGCCAGTCAATCCATTTTGCATCTTTACCAATCAGGATTCTCGATTTATTTTTTTCAATTCCCGCGATAATAATTTCAGCAGCTTGTTTTGCTGGCATTATAAGTGATTTTTTTTCAATTTTGTTCAATAACTGCCAGGTTTGTTCCTTGTCTAAATGATCTGAGAGTTTTGATTTTCGGATAATATTTGTTCGAATTCCTCCAGGATGAACGGAACTAACCCCTATATTGGTTTTCATCAGTTCTACTTTCAGACAATCTGTAAATCCTTTTACGGCAAACTTAGAAGTACAATAAGCAGAAGAACGTAACATGGCCGCATAACCTAACATGCTGGAGATATTCACAATATGACCAGCATTTAACTTTTGGAGATGCGGTAAAAACTTATGGGTCATTTTAATTACCCCCCAAAGATTAATATTTATCAACCATTCAAAATCGTCCAGAGGTGTATCAGCAAAATTTCCAGAGGCCAGATTTACGCCTGCATTATTTATTAGAATCAAAGGCGAATCAGGAAAATCAAAGATAACTTTTTGATAAAAATCTTCTATGGAGGCCGAGACACTCACATCCAAATAATAATGTATTACCTGACCTCCTGCTAATTTAACTGTTTCCTCCATTTCTTCGGGAACAATATCGCCAATCACCACTTTAGCACCTCTCTGAACACATTCAATAGCTAAAGCTCTTCCAATTCCTGAACCTCCACCGGTTATAACACAAACTTTATTTTTTATTGCTGTCATTTTAATTCTTAATTTTTAGGAATTGTAATACCAAAACTGGTATAACTTTTATTTTATAAACGCTGCCATTCTGGCTTTCATAAACGATAATTTATTTCCCCTTTTTTTTGCCAGATTTAGGTTTTGCCCAATATCTTTTTTCAGATCAAATAATTGATCTTCAGGTGCGTTTCCATTTTCGATTTTGACAGTTTCAATGATTGGATTACCCTTAGAAGGAGGAATGTAGACAAAATTGCCGTATCTGTAAGCTAATCTTCCCGATGCTTCAATAACAAGCTCTCTGCGGCCCTTTTTATTTTTACCTAAAAAAGCATTCAAATGATTTTCCCCATCACCAGATGGTATAGATACTCCGGCTAAATGAGCGAGCGAAGCAGTAAAATCAAGTTGACAAACCATCGCATTTGAAACGGAAGGTTTTATGACTCCTTTCCAATAGGCGATAAAAGGTACTCTGGTTCCTGCTTCGTAAAGGCTATATTTTCCTCCTCTTAAATCGGCAAATGGCGTATGGTTACCTAATTTCTCGACCGCCTCATCAAAATAACCATCATTTAAAACAGGGCCATTATCACTGGTGAAAAGAATTAAAGTATTTTCCAGGTCACCCCATTCCTTTAATTTTCTAGTTAATTCACCTACACACCAGTCGGCCTCCAGAATGGCATCACCCCTTGGACCCATTCCCGATTTGCCTACAAAACGCTGGTGGGGAACCCTAGGAACATGAGGTTGATGAAGCGCAAAATATAAGAAAAACGGATTTTCTGATTGCGTCGATTTTGCATTTTGAATAAAAGCCAGAGCCTTTTCCAAAAAAACGTCAGACATATCCTCATCCACCCAAAGGGCACTTTTACCTCCTTTCATGTATCCTATTCTTGGAATACCATTATGAACACTTTGATTATGGCCATGATGCCACCTCATTTTAGTCATCAGTTGAGGATGGGAAATAGCCGTTGGCTCATTTTCAAAATTTTGTTGATAACTAACAAACAATGGGTCATTTTCTTCTAAACCCACTACTTTATTATTTTCAATATAAACCGTTGGTACCCTGTCTGTGGTTGCGGCCATAATAAAAGAATAATCGAAACCTACATCGGAAGGAGAAAAGGTTATCTTTTTATTCCAGTCAATATTTCCATTTCCAAGTCCTAAATGCCATTTCCCAACTACAGCCGATTTATAATTTGCTTTTTTTAATGCTTTTGGTAGCGTTGTAATAGAGGTATCAATGATCAAGGGAGCATCACCAGGTAATATTTTAGCCTGACTATTTTTCCAGGGATAGATTCCTGTTAACAAGGCATATCTGCTGGGCGTACAAGTGGCCGAAGTGGCGTATCCCCTGTTAAATCGTACCCCGTTATTGGCCAAAAAATCAATATTTGGGGTATTCAAGGTTCCTTTTTTATAGGCACTTACATCCCCATAGCCTATATCATCTAAATTAATAATGATGATATTGGGCTTTTTTACCTGACCATTTACCGAACCCCAAAAGGATAACATGCCCAAAAAAGCTAGGAAAATCTTATTCATACTAAAAGGTATTTTCCAAAATGTACTTTTATTCCTTTTTATAGACCTCAAAAAGTTGTGCAATCTTTGAAGTTTCATGATTTCCCGAATGGACTAAAACCCGATAGCGAAGGGTTAATTTATCCCCTTTGCTGTAAACCGAACCCAAATTTTCATCTTTAGGCCAATACATTGGGGTGGGTGAAAAAAAGCCATAGTCGCGGGTAAACCAAGGAGCAGGATAACCTGGATTGGAGGGGTGTTGCAAAATGGCCATGCCCTCCATTTTATCTCCTCTTTTTCCCGAACAATCTATCCAGGGTGAAGGGAGACCGAAGGTACCCTTTTCCGTTTGTGCTCCTTCTGCGTTTACCATGATGCCACCATTTATTACGGCTAAATCAGGATCCATTCTTCCGCTAAAAAGAGAATGATTTGTTTTTTCAATAACCACATTTTCCAACATTTCCATGGTAATATCAAAATCAATTTGATACAGCTCATTGGAAGGTGCAGTAATGGTCATTTTTCTTAAATCTTTAATAGGCGCATTGGCAGCCGGTCTTCTCCAAATACATTCATTTTCGATGATTACTTTGTACTCATCAGAAGGGATAATATCGGCACGCAAAGAAATAATTTGACCTCTATCAAGGCCTTCTTGCCAAAAGTTACCCCCATTTACCTTATCACAACCAAAAAACAAAGAGCTATGGTGTGGATAATTGGCATTTCTCATTGAAGTGACACTTGCGTATGATGGTCCGTTTACCGGGAAGAAAAAAGGATATTTTTCCTCCTCTGAGAATAAATAAGAGGTAAATAAATTCTTATTTATAAGTACTTCAATTTTTTCATTATGTTTTATCGCTGTTACTTTTAACTGACTAAATCCCTGAATTACATAGGACAGCAGAAAAAAGAAAAGGAAGGAATATTTAGATTTCACCAAGAATAGAATTAAAATTTTTATTTGGATTCAAAAGTAACATTGTCTGCTGTATATTGCGCTTTTAGCGCAAGTTCTGTAGCTAAAAAGCAATGGTGCTGAGACATAGCCGTCTCCGTTCTGTTTAAAACATCATCCACTAATAGCCTGCCATAAGGAAGATCTTGTTCTTTACAATCAAAATAGCGTGTTTCCTTATTATCGGTTAGAAAAAGATGATTGCCCCCTGAACGACCACCAGGATCAATATTTTTCCTGATTTCAATAAATCCGTCTGTTCCAAGAATGGTTAGTCGTCCGTCACCCCACGATTTAAGTCCGTCGGGAGTAAACCAATCAACCCTAATATATCCAGTTCCCATATTCCCCCTCACCATTGCGTCTCCAAAATCTTCAAATTGTGGATATTGAGGGAAATGGGTATTACCTGTTTGAGATGCGATAATCTCAGCTTTGGTTGAGCCTGTAAAAAAGAGAAACTGATCAAATTGATGAGAGGCAATATCGCAAATAATACCCCCAAAATACTGCTTGTCAAAAAACCAGGGTGGTCTGGATTTCACATTCATTCTATGTGGACCGAGTCCTATTGTTTGAATAACCTTACCAATAGCACCAGCCTGTACCAGCTCTCCTGCTTTTACAGTAGCTCTGTTTTCAAGTCGCTCACTGTACATAATGGAATAAATTCTACCCGTTTCCTTTTGTACTTTTTTAACCTGAGCCAATTGAGCAAGAGTCGTTATTCCAGGCTTATCAGCCATATAATCCTTTCCGCTTTTCATCACGCGGATGCCCAAAGGAGCTCTTTCCACTGGCGTTATAGAACTTAAAACCAATTGAATAGATGAATCCTCCAAGATAGCTTTTTCACTGACAGCTACTTTAGCCTGAGGATATCGTTTGGTAAATTCTGCTAATAAATCTGCTTCTTTTGCGAAACAGGCAACCAGTTCTCCACCTCCTCGAATCACTGCATCAGTCTGACCATAAATATGGCCATGATTCATGCCAATGACAGCGAATTTGATTCTGGGTGAAGGATGAGGATTTAAATTTACAGGTTGAACTACTTCGGTTTTTACTGTCCCTAAAGACAGAGAAGGAAGCGCTGGAAGTATAAATAAACCAGCCGCAGAGGCGACGGATTCTTTTAAAAAATCCCGTCGCCTGTTTGGTTGTTTTTCCATAAAAATGATTAAGAAATTTTTACATGAGAAGTGCCATAAGGTTTACGCTGCGGACGACTAAGCATAGCATTTGCTTCATCATCATTGATAAATCTTTCTGCTTTAGGATCCCATTGTAATTTTCTTGGTAATTTCATCGCGATGTGACTTACCAGACAAACCGAGCAAGTACGGTGGCCTATTTCAACTGGAGAGATAGGTTCCTTACGACTTTGTATGCAGTCTAACCAATTTCCATGTTGTTCATCACTTTTATACAAGTGTATTTCATTTTCGCCAATGACAGATGTTAAAATTTTTGGGTCACTGGCATCGAGTGCTTTACTACTTTTAGCGGCTGTGACTGGATCGCTGGCAGAGGCAACATAATTTCCTCTGGAAACAAAAATCCAACCATCCGTTCCTTCATATCTGATGCCATTGGGGAATCCGCCACTGGTAAACATAGTAATTCCATTAGCGTATTCTGCTTTAACCATAAAATCGCCGTGAACATTCCAAAGTCCAGATTTAGGAAACTCAGCAACTGCCTGAACGGATATTGGGCCTGTATATTCTGTATCCATACCCCAGGCTGCGGAATCAAAATGGTGTTGACCCCAACCTGTAATCATACCTGCTCCATATTGTTCCAGTCTAAGCCAGCCAGGACGATCGTAACCTTTTTGTGGATGCACCCCAATTTCGGTATAAGGCACCTCTGGCGTTGAACCCAGCCACATATCATAATTAAAGCCAGAAGGAACGGGCATTGCTGGAGCGGGTGGGCCGGATGGATCTCCTGGCAAACCAATTTTTACCGTATGCAGTTTTCCAATGCGACCATTTCTAACCAGCTCAGCAGCAATTCTAAATTGTGGTGAAGATCTTTGCTGGGTTCCAACCTGAAGAATGATCCCTTTCTTTTTAACTATATCACTTAACAAACGACCTTCCGCGATGGTTAAAGAAGTTGGTTTCTGAAGATAAACATCTTTTCCAGCCAAAGCCGCTTCCAGGGCAGGTTGAGAATGCCAATGGTCAGGGGTACTGATAATAATGGCATCAATATCCTTGTTATTCAACATATCATGATAATCATCATACATTTTAACATCGACATAATTGGCATTCCCTGTTTTTTTGGTATAGTAAGCTTCCACCAATTTTTTGCCATCGAGGAGGCGATTTTTATCTAAATCACAAACCGCCACTAACCTAGCAATTTCGTGTTGCATCGTACCTGGTAAATCATGATCGCGGGCAATACGGCCGCAACCAATCTGACCTACATTAATTTTATTACTTGGTGCATTTTTTCCAAAAACGCTGGATGGTACAATGGTAGGAACGGCAATTGCACCTACCACACCCACTAATGATTTGCCTATAAAATCTCTTCTTTTCATCTGAAATGATTTGCATTTTTATAATGCCTTCAAGTTAAGAAATTTTTATTCCGGAATTTTATCTAAAGCCGGTTTATTTTTTTCGCTACCAGCGTAACCAATATTCTGATTTAACTGATTCAAGCTATTCGCTAAGATAGCATTTCTCGGAATGGGCCAAAGGACGTGGTATGGACTAATGGTGTAAGCATCTCCACGAACATTTTTTATATTGTTTTTATAAAAAATGTTTTTATCCATTATTCTGTCATAAAAGAAATTTGATGCTGAGAAATTAGTTGTGGTATAGGTTTTACCATTATAGGACTTTCCCGATTTAGCCATTTGATAAGCAATTCTGGTTAATTCTGTCTTTCTTGGTTCTTCATAATACAACTCTCTGGCTCTTTCATCTAAGATAATCCCAATATCTACTCCCCCAGCATAAGGGCTACAACCTGCTCTTGTTCTGACTGTATTTACATCAGCAGTTGCTGCTGCAATATTACCTTTAAAGAAGTGTGCCTCTGCTCTTAATAAATAAGTTTCGGCTAAACGGAAAATATACCAATCTGAATTTCCACCTTGATATGGAATACGTATAGCGTCTTCAATATACAGTTTATAATGAGGCCAGCTAAACCAGTTTCTTATGGTATCACCACCTGAAATTAACAATTTTCCTGTTGCATCTCTGAGTTGAAGAGGTTTTCCATAAAAGGGAGAGGTCGTTTTAATGGTTGGATTATTATAAACTAAATTTTCCATATTCATCCAATTACCAGATTTAACATCA
This sequence comes from Bacteroidota bacterium, assembly GCA_041159865.1. Classification (GTDB taxonomy): domain Bacteria; phylum Bacteroidota; class Bacteroidia; order Chitinophagales; family Saprospiraceae; genus BJGN01. The sequence goes on along the minus strand of JBEAXK010000064.1, from coordinate 4,385 downwards.
TGACGTAAATCTTTTTCATCATCCCAGATGGTTAATGTACTATAGGTGGTACCTCTGCAACGACCAATACCGCGGCCGAATCTTGTTCCCAAATCTATTTCAACTACATTGGGATTCATACCTTGTTTGCCATCAGGAGTCAAAATATTTGGACTTGTATAAAAAGGTACAGCCTGTCGCATAGAAGTCGTACCTGTAGTAGTGGCACTGGTCAATCCAAATCGATCAACAGCTGAGAATAACACCTCAGTATTGGCAGGTAAAAATTTATTTAAGGGTCTGTGTAAATCCCAGATTACATTTTTAGTAGCATCCCCTGCATTTGCACCAAAACGAGCGGTCATCAATTTAAAAGTTCCTGAATTAATAACCTGGTCAGCCGAAGCAATTGCATCGTCATATAAACCCAAGGCCAGATTCACTTTTGTCAATAAATGCCCGATTGCCCCTTTATTTACATCTCCTTTATTACCAACAAAGGGAACCACTTTGAAAGCAAAGTCAAGATCTGATTTAATTTTTTGAAGAATAACCTCTCTTTTCACTGTTTGAAAGTCGAGTTTGGGCTCTGAAAGTTCTTTAAAGGAAGTAGGAATATCTCCAAACTGATGAACCAGACGATAATATTGATATGCCCGATAGAAATAAGCTTTACCCAGGATAACCTCTTTTACGGCATCTTTCACACCCGTGGCAGCAGGCAGTCTATCAATAATGGTATTTGCAAGACGAATACCTAACCAGCCTTTTTCCCAATACCATCCAATTCTGTTAAAATCAGCACTGTTTAGATTTGCATCAGGGGTTATTAAGACGTTTAAATTTACAGCAGGTCCAAATTTATCAGTAGTACCCTCAACGGCTACTTCAGAAAAAATACATTCTGTAATAATAGGTGAACCGTCGCCGTAGTATTCCTCTCGAATATTACTTGCACATGAAGCTAAGGCTGAATTGAAACCTGCTTCCGTGGTGAAGGTATTTTCAGGAGTAAAGAAGGAGAGAGGCTGAGGTTCCAACCAACTTTCCTTACAACTTGTATTGGCAAGGAGGACAAGTGTCCCAATAACCAATAGTTTATGAATTACTATATTATTTTTCATAAAAATGCTTCGTTTAAAATTTAGAAATGTCTTCGTTTTTAAAAAGTTACATTCAAGCCCAATGTGGTGGTAGATGGGGTAAGTCCTTTATTTTCAGGATCGAAATATTCCCATTGCGTAAATACCGCGGCATTTTGCTGGTTAACATAAATTTTTAATGCTGAAAACTTAAGTTTACGCAACATGGATTCTGGTAAACTATAGGAAAGACTAATATTGTTTAAACGAACAAACGAAGATTTACGCCATACGGTATAAGCCACAGAACCACCAGCTGCAGACATCATTTTTGCATAATTATTGATTGGATTGGTTGGTGTCCAGTAAGGCCTTTTGTAAAATTGAGATCGATCATAAAATAAATCGACATTTTTTGCTTCATTGTAAGCAGTATATTGCCCTAATCTGGCATATAAAGCAAATGAAAAATCCAGATTTTTATAAATTTTAAATTCATTTCTAAGGTTAAAAGAAAGCTTAGGATTCTGATGACCAAGGAATTGCTTATCTTCCAGCGTATATTTACCATCTCCATTAAAATCCTCTAATTTAAAATCTCCCGGAGTAAATCCAAAAGATTTTGCTAAATCTCTTTCCTCCAATTGCCATACTCCTAAAACTTTATAATCCCAAATCTGGTTAATAGGCTTTCCTATGAACCAACCATTAGCCTGATCATCCTGATCCACCAGAGTAGTATTTCCATTGGCATCGGTTACAGGAACAGGGCCATATAATTTTAAAATTTTATTTTGGTTTGTCCAGGCAGAAAGACTAGTACGCCATGAAAAATTATTGGTTTTTACATTTTCTGTGTTCAAGGTAAGTTCCACACCATTGTTAGCAACCTGTCCTAAGTTGGCTATTACACTTCCAAATCCGGTAATATTAGGTAAAGATCTGTTCATCAATAAATCGGTCGTTTTTCTTTCATAATAATCTAAAGATCCAGTTATCATACTTCCCTTGATACCAAAATCAAAGCCAATATTTATAGAACTGTTTCTTTCCCAACGCAAATTTGGATTACTCATATTTGCTGTACGAACTGCGCCTACATTGAAAGTGGTTCCAGTAGGTGAAGTATAAGAATAAACACTTGAAGTCAATGCAGATAATGCAGCATATCGGCCAATCTCTCTGTTGCCATTTTCACCATAGGATAATCTTAATTTTCCATAATCAAGGAATTCCCGAACTCCTTTCATAAATTTTTCTTCAGAAACAACCCAACCCAAAGCTATGGAAGGGAAAGAAGCTCTTGGATTTCCTTGTCCAAAAGCGGAAAAACCGTCTCTTCTTAAAGTAGCTGTTAAATAATATCTGGAAGCATAATTATAATTTAATCTTCCCATTAAAGCATCACCGGTCTGGTATTGATCATTACTGGTTATACTTGGGAATAAGGTTGCTGCTGCTAAATTGTGATAACCCAGATTATCTCCTGGTGAAAAATTTTCAGCATTTACAATAGTATTCCAAATTTGATATTTTTCTGCATTTGCCAAAAAAGTAATATCAATATTGTGCTTTCCAAAGACCTTATTCCATTTCAACAAATTATCTAATTGCCATTGATAGGTTTTTTCATTTTCTCTGTAGCTAATACCATTCCTGCTGGTTAAACCTGGTCTGGTCGCAGAAATGTGATTATAATAGGTATAAAATTCAAAACGCGGGGTGTAATTAATCTGGTATGAAAATCCTAATCCCAAATCTCCTTTTACGAAGACAGAACTAAACAAATTGGTAAATTTCCTAAATCTATCTGTAAAGGCTTGATCTATATATGGATTTGAATTGTTTCCCACATCATCATTGGTACTTTGACGGTAGGTAACCCCATCATCTGCAAATACTTGTCCAAATGGAGTAGTTCTAATCATATTTCCCAAATCAATGGGAATCGTACTTTCATCGCGGTCGGCAAATTGTAAATTCATACCAAAAGAAAGATAACTTGCTACCTTTGTTTCTAAATTCATCCTTGCACGGAAGGTACTAAAATAATCGCCTTTGGTTAAACCCTGATTATTTAAATATCCAAGAGACATATAATATTTTGTGTTCTCAGTACTACCTGAGATACTTGCTGTATGATCTTGTTGCAGGGAGTTAAAATTATAAAGTTCTTTTTCCCAATCTGTAGATCTGCCTGCCTTGTAATTTGCAATTTCAACTGGAAATAATCTAAGCCTGTTTAACCAAATATCTGTAGGATCGCCTGAGCCACCACCTAACGCAATCCATTGTTGCAAACTCACATTTGAGGGTAATTTTGCTGGATTTGTAAATTGGAATTCTCTGGCAGGATCATGCCCAACCATACTCCATAAAACATCTGACCTCCAATTTATAAATTCTTCAGGCGTTAAAAGGGGCAAGCTTTTCCCAATATTATTTTTACCAAAATTTATATTAAAATTAATTTGTGGTTTACCTGATTTACCTTTTTTAGTGGTCATTAATATTACTCCATTGGCTGATCTTGCACCAAAAACCGCAGCTGAACTGGCATCCTTTAATATATCCACCGATGCAATATCATTTGGATTAATATCACTTAATTGACCTGGATAAATGACTCCATCGACTACGATTAATGGTGAATTTGATGCATTTAAAGATGCACGACCTCTCACTAAAAAATCTCCTCCTCCTTTTGCTGAAGTATTTAAACTTACATCCAGACCTGCTGCATTGCCCCTCAGCATATCTTGAATCGTACGCGGATTTTCGTTTTCTAACTGTGTCGTTTTAATAGAGGCAACAGCACCTGTTAAATCACTTTTTTTAACCTCTCCATAACCAATGACAACTACTTCGCTAAGCAGTTCTGAATCTTCCTCCAGTATAACTTTAATAAAATTTCTCCCCTCGATAGCTATTTGTTGAATTTTAAATCCAACATAAGATACGACCAATGTACCCGTTAAATCTGGAACTGACATACTAAATTTTCCATTTTCATCAGTTGCAACTCCAATATCTGTTCCTTTTAGTTGAACGGTTGCGCCAATAACAGGCTCTCCCTTTTCATCGGAAACTTCTCCGTTAATGTTTACAGCTGCCTTTGCATTTATTAAATTGTTGGCAGCAAGTGGAAGCGAAGAAATCGACATAACCCATAACCCTAAAAAAAGGATGGTTTGCCTGGCATTTGCCTCAATCCATTTAATGTTTTGTTTGTGATTTTTTACCATTGTTGATTAGATTAAAAAAATAGGATTATTAAATATAATAATACTTTTTTTAAAAAATTAAACTATGTTATTATTTAAG
>JBEAXK010000021.1:0-7830 GCA_041159865.1 Bacteroidota bacterium | reverse complement strand
GCTTGGAAGGAACCAAATTTTTTAGCTAAATGCTGTATAGAAATGATTGAATCTAACATGCCAAAGTAACAAAGCGAATGGGAAAATGTTTTTTGTAGGTATAAAATGTAAACGCAAAGGGGTAATGAATTTTAAGAACTTTATAACGGTTATTCATTCCTCATATTTCAAATCATTTTTCTAATAAAAAATAAAACAGTTACAAAGCCAAAACTTTTTTAAAATAGGTTGAGTTCAATCAGGGAAAGACTTTTCTTGATAATTTCTTCATAACCTACCGACTATACTTGGCTTGATGTAAATAATAATTAAATCTTTAAACTTCTTTTAGTACTTGTCATACACCCAAAGAAGCTAATGAAATTACATTTATACCATCAGGGCGACGGTAACTCATTCCTGTTCCAGTAATAATATTCAGTGATTTTGGAGATTCCATTTTTTCGGTGTCAATATTGGCAGCAAACTTTTTTAGATTTTCTGCTGCTTCGTTAATAAAACCTACGCCTGGTTTTATTTCAAATGCCGCATAATCTCCGTTGCGTTTCTGCACAATGGCATCCGCATAGTAAATCAATATATCCCCGATTCATGTTCAAGGCATTTTTATAACTTTCATTAATCAATGTAGGCCACCCTCCTATACATATTCTTTCGATGATAAAATCTAACGAAATCGCAGGTTCGTAATAATCATTCTCTATTCCGATAAGCAAATCAGACAGTTTTACCGTGCCGCTGGAATACCCCCAGTTCTTGCCAGGTCATGGTTTCCATTTGTAAGACGGTAAAGCGACCTGCTCCACTATGCAGTCTCACGTTTTCAAGCGGATTGGCGGAGCCCGTAAGTATAAACTGACCTTTAGACTTCCGTTTATCCACTTCATGACTCACATAATTCCAAATTTCTGGTTGTTCTTGCCATTCATCAATCAAACGTGGGTTTCCCCTTGCAATAATAATTGTGGATTGGTTGCCATAATGATCGAAACTTGCGGATTACGATCCATTTTCAACTCACTTTTTGCATATTGTGAAGCAGTTTCTGTTTTCCCCCACGATTTAGGCCCTTTTATCAATACCGCGCCAGAAGCAGCCATTTTTGCTACTAAATCATCTTCAACCAACCTTTTGATATAACCCATAAATTTTTCCTTTATCTGGTTTAATACGCTTTAAAAAACGCTATTGTGCAAATTTAAGGTTTGCTTTAGGTCGTTGTGGCTAAGAGGGGTTTAGATGATGACTCCATTCCATGGCTATTCCGGGTGAAAGTGAGCCATTCAGATTAAACTGACTCAACATAAAATCTAAACATTAGCATTATATTTAGGGCTTTTTTATGAACCCCTTGTTAGCAGAGAATTCTAAATAGAGATTGGAGGCGCAGTGGATTAACATTGTCTGCACTATGATTTTTTTGATTCGTTTGCTTATTAGGATTTGATAACAATAAAATTTTTAGCGATATCGTTAATTTCTTTTTTAGTAAAAGTTTGTTTCTGTTGTATAGAAAGTTGTAATGTATCTTTTTCGTGTAAGCCCTCAAAATTCGTCTTTCCTTTATAAACATAATCTTTCCCTTGCCCTAAATCAAAGTAAACAACATTAATAGAAATTACTTTTTTGATTTCAGAATAAGGTTGTCCTAATGATTTGTTTTCTATTAAAGCTTTTGAAGTACCATAGATCATTCTGTGAAAAAAATCAATCTCGTAAGTATTTTGAATCTCAACGATAATTAGCTCATTTTTTGGATTTTGATGTCATCAAACAAAAGTTCAGACAAAAAGCCTTCCAAGACTACAAAATTAGCCTTGTTTCGAAGTAATTTTTTCACTGCCCAATCAAAACGAATCAGTTTTTTAGTCATGTATGAGTTTATTTCTTTTTGCTATCCATTGGCCACTTACAAGCACAATCAATATCAGAACAAGGCACCCCAAGGCTGCCTGACTTAGAAATGGGGCATCATCTGTTCTCGCTGCGCGAATACCCCATAAAGCCCAAATGATGACAAGGGAATAACTGACTGTTTTTTCCACAAAAATAAAATAAATAGCTAAAATGGTTGCCGTCACCATCATGATGAGGCTCCAGATTTCAGGGGAAATACCAAATCCATTCCAGTCTAATTTAACCAGTAATGCCGTAATATTGGCAATGGTGGCCACACTTATCCAGCCCAGATAAACTAAAAATGGCGTGTATAAAAGAAAAGATTGTGTCTTATTAAGCAAGGTTTGATGCTTCTTTCCCAGGATGAAAAGGTATATTAAGACACTCAAAAAGAGTAACATTATCAGTACACTCGTCCATATCCATAAATAGTGCCAGGCCAGAATCCAGGACGCATTTAAACAACAAGTAGCTAAAAACCATTTATTTATAGAAGATAAATAGGTGTTTACCTTTGGGAATTTTTCCGATAAGATCGTAAAATAAGTGAATGAAATAGTATAATTTATTAACAACAAATAGATAATGCCCCAGATGGAAAAGGTAAAACCGGCAGGAACAAATAAATTGGGATAAAAAGCAGATATCTGCCCGGTATTTAACTGGTTTATCGGCAATATATTAGCTAATGCATTGGCGGCAATCATTGCAGCCAGAAAAATCCAGGTCACCAATAAGTTAACTATTTTCATGTTTATTTGCTTTTGTAAAGTACCTGACGATCACCTTTGATCTTTTCGGATACAAGATAGTCATCATAATTCATTAAACTATCAATAATTCCCTTAGGTGCCAGTTCTATGATTCTATTTGCAACAGAAGCCGTTAAAGCATGATCATGAGAACAGAACAGCAGATTTCCTTTAAAGGTCTGCATGGCAGTATTCAACGCTGTAATGGATTCCAGATCCAAATGGTTTGTAGGTTCATCCAATAATATAAAGTTAGGTGAACCTAACATGACTTTGGCTAACATACAACGCACTTTTTCTCCTCCTGAAAGGACACTCGATTTTTTCTGAACCTCTTCACCGCTAAAAAGCATTCTTCCTAAGAAACTTCTAATAAACTGCTCGTCTTTATTTTGGGCAAATTGTCTGAGCCAGTTAATTAAATCGATATCATTTTCAGCTGAAAAATATTCCTGATTTTCATTAGGCAGATAACCGACTGTTATCGTTTGTCCAAATTCAAAGCTCCCTTTTTCAGCTTCTTGTTTTCCAGCAATGATTTGGAAAAACGAAGAAACGGCTATAGGATTTTGACTGATAACGGCAATTTTCTCTCCTTGATTAACTGTAAAAGAAACGTTGGAAAATAAAATATTGCCCTCTGAATCTTTCGCACTTAAATCTTTAACAGCTAAAAGTTGATCTCCAGGCTCCCTTTCCATTTGAAAATGAATAAAGGGATATTTTCGGCTGGAAGGCTTTATTTCCTCTAAATTTAATTTCTCCAGAGCTTTTTTCCTCGAGGTTGCTTGTTTAGATTTTGAAGCATTGGCGCTAAATCGCTGGATAAACTCTAACATATCTTGACGCTTCTGCTCAATTTTCTTGTTCTTATTGGCAATTTGTTGCGCCATTAACTGGCTGGATTCATACCAAAAAGTGTAATTACCTGTATAAATATTTATTTTTTGAAAATCGATATCGGCAATATGGGTGCATACCATGTCCAGGAAATAACGGTCGTGTGAAACAACGATAACTGTATTTTTAAAATCAGCAAGGAAATCGGCTAACCAAGTAATCGTCTCTGCATCCAGGTCATTGGTAGGTTCGTCCAGTAAAAGAATATCAGGATTACCAAAAAGAGATTGAGCCAACAGCGTTTTTACCTTTTCAGGGCCACTTAGATTCTTTACCAACCGATAATGTAAATCTTCCTTAACCCCTAAGTTGCTCAATAGGGTGGCAGCGTCACTCTCGGCTGTCCATCCACCCATCTCACCGTATTTGTTTTCAAGATCTGCAGCTCTTAATCCATCTGCTTCGGTAGCATCCGGATCCATATAAATAGCATTTTTTTCTACTTGAATGGCGTACATTTCCTTATGTCCCATCATCACGGTATCTAAAACAGTAAATTCTTCAAATTCAAAATGATTTTGCTTTAAAACCGCCATTCTATTTCCCGGCTCAATGGAAACCGAACCCCTGTTTGGATTAATTTCTCCTGACAATATTTTTAGAAAGGTCGATTTCCCAGCCCCATTTGCACCAATTACGCCATAACAATTTCCACGTGTAAACTTAATATTGACTTCATTGAAAAGAAATCTTCTACCATATTGTAGCGAAACGTCATTTACTGTTACCATATCACATATATTATTAAGGCGCGAAGGTAAAAAAAGTCGGGCATATAATAGAAATTAACTCCATGCTTACTAACTTACAAGTAAATCTTTACGTAATATGAAAAAATTAATACGATTTCTTGGCCTTGTTTTTATTTGGGGTTTATGTACTATTCCTTTAAATGCACAAAAAACAAGAGCAGTCAAAGTGGTGGTTGCAGGTACCTCACATGGACATTCCGGGTGGATTTTAAATAAATTAATACGACCTGAGATGGAAGTTGTAGGAATTTATGAACCTGATTTGAAACTAATGGAGAAACAATCTTTGAGATATAAAATTCCTAAAGAATTATTTTTCAATGATTTGAATATGGCATTAGATCAATTAAAACCAGAAGCTGTTTTAGCCTTTGGATCCATTAAAGACCATTTGCAGGTGGTGGAGGTTGCCGCACCTAAGGGAATCCACATTATGGTTGAAAAACCACTGGCTTCTAATCTTACTGACGCTTTAAAAATGCAGCAACTGGCTAAAGAACATCAGGTTATGCTTTTGACTAATTATGAAACGTCCTGGTATCCGTCTACTGCGGAAAGTTTCAGATTAGTCAGGGATAGTAATTTTGTTGGTCAAATAAGGAAGGTGGTCTTTCATCACGGACATCAAGGTCCAAAAGAAATTGGGGTCGGGGATGAATTTTTTCAATGGTTGACTGATCCTGTTTTGAATGGGGGTGGGGCGCTCATGGATTTTGGTTGTTATGGAGCTAATCTGATTACCTGTCTTTTGAAAGGTCAGGAACCTGTTTCTGTGACAGCAGTCACGAATCAGTTTAAACCTCATATTTATCCACAAGTAGATGATGATGCTACCATTGTCCTAAACTACCCTTCTTTGCAAGTGATTATTCAGGCATCCTGGAACTGGACATTTAATAGAAAGGATATGGAGATATATGGAGACGCAGGGGCTATTACAGCAGTGAATGCAAATAAAATGCGTCTTCGAAATAGTAAGAATGGACCTGAACAAGAAAAAACGGTTACAGAAAAGGATATCCCTGTTTACACAAATCCTTTTTCCTATCTGCACGCTGTTTTACGAGGTATTGAGAAACCTGAACCCTTTGGACTTTATACTGTCGAGAATAATATAATCGTCAACAGCATATTAGAAGCAGCAAAAATTTCAGCTAAAACAGGAAAAACAGTAAAATTAAAATAGAAGCTGAATAATAATAATTTGGCATGACAGGATAGATTTCTGTCCTAAAGGTTACATAATTTTTAAAAAAAAAGGTATATTGGTACTGCATGTCATTTATTAACCTAAAAAACTTAAAATATTCATTATGGTAAACGACAATCGACTTTTTTATGGTAGTTGCTTTGCATTGATAACTACAGCTCTTTCTTTTAGTATTAGAGCAGGTATTTTGCCTCAATTGGGAGAACAATTAAATCTTTCGGCAGAACAGCTTGGATTTATAAACTCCATGTGGTTTTTAGGATTTCCTCTTTCTATGGTTGTTGGAGGACTTATTTACTATTCGGTTGGACCAAAAAAAATCATGCAATTTGCATTCCTTGCACACGCAGTAGGTATATTGCTAACTATTTATTCAGGTAGTTATATGGGCTTGTTGATTTCTACTTTCCTTATTGGTTTAGGAAATGGATGTACAGAAGCTGCTTGTAATCCAATGATTTCTGATACTTATGAAGGGGTGAAAATGAGCAAAATGATGAATCGTTTTCACATGTGGTTTCCAGGGGGTATTGTGATTGGAAGTTTGGTTTCTAAATTTATGACAGATGCCGGTTTCGGATGGGAATCTCAAATCTGGGTTATCATGATTCCAACGGTAATTTATGCTTACTTGTTTTTTGGTCAGGAGTTTCCAAAACCAAAAGTTGCCTTATCTGCTTCAATCAGCGAAAATTTCAAGGCAATGTTTACGCCTCTTTTCTTGTTTATGTTTGCATGTATGGCATTAACTGCTATTTCTGAATTTGGTCCTCAACAGTGGACAGGTATCATTTTGGCAAAAAGTGGGGCACAACCTATGTTGATTTTAGCTTTGGTTACAGGTCTGATGGCCGTTGCCCGTTATTTTGGGGGTGAAGTGGTGCACAAATTAGATCAAACAGGCGTTTTACTCGGATCAGCAGTTTTAGCTACTATTGGTATTTACTTATTTAGCACACAGACAGGCACTATGGCTTACGCTGCAGCTATAATATATGCATTAGGAATTGCTTATTTCTGGCCAAATATGATTGGTTTTATTGCTGCAAAAATTCCAAAAAGCGGTGCATTAGGTATGTCCATTGTAGGTGCGGTTGGCATGTTCTCCTCCTCTATTTTTCAACCCATTATTGGAAAATGGATTGATAGTGATAAAGCGGAACAAGCTGCTTTAGGTCTTACCGGGGATGATTTAGTTCTTAAAGCAGGACAGGCTACGCTGAGCACGATGGTCATTTTTCCAGCTATTTTAATTGTAGCCTTTACTATCTTATACTTTTGGGTAAAAAGTATGAAATCTTCTGAAGCGGCTTAATAAATGTTTTAATAAAAAAGGGATCTTTCAATTTATTTTGAAAGATCCTTTTTTAATTTAAGCTGGTTTGGATAGTTATGAATAAAATTAAAGAAACTTATCAGATAATATGAGTAAACTAGTTTGGTTGTCAACCCTCCCCGTAATAATTACCAATTCCGTGTCTGACGTCAATCCTAATATTGCAATATGTAGTGGAAACATCAGCTCTGATGGTAAATCACCTGTTACTGAGAGGGTTTAGTTTGGTCTAATAACCCAAATCCGACTATATCTCTTTCTACAAAAACGAGATAAGACTTAGGTTGATTTCAGTTTTCTTTTGTTTAAATACTCTTTGAATTGCTCAAAAGTCATGCCCCTTGTTTCTTTCGCAATTTTCTCTTTTACTTCTCTAAAAAACTTGACAGTATCAAAAGCCTTTTCTTTTTTTTTCATATTCTTATGATTTCTTTTGGTGATCTAATATCAAGTTGTATATAACCATTTTTCATGTTTACTGCATTGTATCCTTTTATTCTAAAGACATTAACAATGTGTTTGAAGTTCCAACTAACCAAATAATCAACTTTATTTATAGTTGCAGTTGCAATATGAACGCAATCGTCAAAACCAGTTTTTCCAACAACTTTTTCTGCAATATAGTTTTCAGCTAAATTATATGCATCTTCTGTAAAGCTTACAATTTCTCTATGCTGACTTGAAATACTCAAAAAATGATTTTTCACAATTTCTGGAGCGTTCTCTAGTTCACTTTCAGTTAATTCTGAAAAAACGCAAATGATTTCCGAATTCTTAACCATTTCAAACAGCTTAATTGAATCTTCCAGAAATTCAACGTCGTTGATTCCGCCAAAAACGGAAGTGTCAAAGTACAATCTCCTGACTTCGCCAATGCGATACCCATTTTAAATTTTCTCGATACTTTGCCAATATTTTTCGTTATAAAGTAGTTTGAGTTGGTTGTGTTGTTTGGTTAAAAGTAAAGTGTGATAAATAGAT
>JBEAXK010000134.1:0-4503 GCA_041159865.1 Bacteroidota bacterium | reverse complement strand
GGTACTATGTTTGGAGGTAATACGAATATTTCCCTTACTGCCGATCCAAGTAAAACTATTAAGATTAAATTAAATGGTAAATTTACTGATAAAGGTATTGAAGAAAAATTAGGTAAAAGTTTTACAAAATTCAGTGGCTCAGCGGATTGGGAGGGTTTAGTTGAATACAAAAAACCTTTACTGAATATCCAAATTTCGTCAAATTTAAAAGGTATTGAAATGGGCTACCCTGCCCCATTTAATAAAGCAAGGGATAAAGAAGAAAATTTCTATTTTAGTAAAAAACAGAACAGCCAAAAAAATGATGAGATTGAATTTAAATTTAGCAATATTGTAAGCGCAAAAATATCGCGCTCTGAAAAAAATAGTCTAATGACTATTGATAAAGGCTTTATTGCTATTAATTCAGATATTAGAACAAATCCCCAAAAAGGACTTTATCTCAAAGCTAATCTCCCTTACATCAATTTGGATGATTTTATTAGCCTATATAGCGGAAGTGATAGCCATTATCATTTTAAAATAGATAAAGCAGATATAGCGCTTATGAGCGCTGATCTATTTGACAGAAGATTTAACAATATCAAGATAGAAATAGCACCAGGTAACGGCAATACAAAATTTAAAATTAACTCGAGCGAAACATCAGGTAATCTTTTGTGGTTTGAAAAAGATAACAGATTAATTGCTCGTTTAAATGGACTCAAACTTCCAAGTGAAATAAAAAAGATTTCTTTATCTCACAATACGAGTAACCAAAATGTGCCTAACCTAGATATCAAAATTGAAGCACTTGAGGTAGATGGCAAAAAAATAGGGAAATTAGAACTTATTTCCAATACATCAAAACAACATATTACCTTTCAAAAATTCAAAGTTACAAGCGATACAAGCATTTTTCAGGCAGATGGTGATTGGCTCGACTGGAATAAAAATTCAAAAACAAATATTAATTTTAACTGGAAGATTAATAATCTTGGCAATACTCTCGACTTTTTGGGATACAACAATTTCATTAAAGATGGCGATGCGGAAATTAATGGTCAATTTAAATGGATTGGAAGTCCAATCAATTTTGATAAAACTAAAATTGATGGCTCTTTCACTTTAGATATTCATAAAGGAACAATTTTAAAAGTGGAGCCAGGCGTAGGTCGCCTTTTCGGACTTGTCACTTTGCAAAGTTTACCAAGACGACTTAGTCTAGACTTTAGAGATTTGTTTGGTAGTGGTTTCATATTTGACACAATCAATGCCTCTATAAGAATGAATAATGGCATCATGAGAACAACAAATTTTAGGATGAATGGTCCTGCTGCAGAAGTTTTTATGTCAGGTGAAACTAATATCATTAATGAAACACAAGATTTAAATGTTAAAGTAACTCCTCATATTAGTGATAGCTTATCGATTGCTGCTCTTGCAGGCGGCCCTCTAGCAGGTGCTGTTGCATTCGTTGCACAAAAAGTACTAAAGGATCCTCTAAATAAAGTACTTACATCTGAATATCGAATTATTGGCACATGGGAAAACCCAGTAGAAGTAAATAATTCTCCATCAGACAAAATCAAAACAACGATAGATAATACTAAAAACTTATTTAATGATAAAAAATAATAATGGCAATTAAATCTAAAATAAAAACAACAAAAGCTAAGTTAGTAAATAAAGATATTATAAAGATTGCTGGGATACAGATGGCATCTGGACCAGACATCAAATCAAATCTTAATGAAGCAGAAAATTTAATTACTATTGCTGCAAACCAAGGCGCCAAAATCATAGCGCTTCCTGAATACTTTTCTATTATGTCCTCTAAAGATTCAGAAAAACTGCAGGCAAAAGAAAAGCCCGAGCAAGGTCTTGTTCAGTCTTTCTTATCAAAACAAGCCAAGAAAAATAAAGTATGGATTATTGGAGGATCTATTCCTTTGGTATCAAAGGATAAAAATAAAATAAGGAACAGTTGTTTAGTTTATGACGACAAAGGTAATTTAATTCACCGTTACGACAAAATACATCTTTTTGGATTTGATATGGGTGATGAATACTATCGTGAAGATAAATTAATTGAGGCGGGCTCCAATATTGTAGTTGTCGATTCTCCTTTTGGAAAAATTGGCATTGCAATTTGTTACGATCTTAGATTTCCAGAGTTATTTAGAGCAATGAAAGATATTGATCTTCTTGTCATTCCATCTGCTTTTACAGAAACAACTGGAAAGGCACATTGGGAGATTTTGATTCGTGCAAGAGCAATTGAGAATCAATGCTACGTATTAGCCCCTGCTCAAGGTGGCTATCACTTGTCAGGAAGAGAAACTCACGGGAACTCAATGATTGTTGACCCATGGGGGACTATACTTGATCGTCTTAATCGAGGTTCCGGTGTAATTACTGGATTCCTAAATAAGGAATATATTAAATCTATTCGTAAATCCTTACCTGCTCTTAAACATCGAACCATTAAATAACATCTCTTATGGAACATAAAATTACTCATGCAAAAGATTTGCTTCTTGCACAGTCTGGAATTGATGTAAATGATCTGAATAAAATACTTAATAGTATGATGTCACATGGTATTGATTATGCAGACCTTTATTTTCAATATACAAAAAATGAATATTGGGGACTTGAGGAAGGTCAAGTTAAATCAGGTAGTTTCTCAATTGATCAAGGTGTAGGTGTCAGAGCCGTAAACAAAGACAAATCTGCTTTTGCATATTCTGATGATATTTCCATTGAAGCCCTTTTGTCTTCATCAAATATTGCTAAAGCCATTGCTTCTAAAAATTTAAATCAAAGTCATAAACTCGATCATCCAAGAATCATATCTAATTTATATAGCGGTAAAGATCCGCTTTCAGCAATGCCCGCTCAAACTAAAATTAAAATACTAGAAAAAATAGAAAATTTTGCTAAAAAAATGGATGAACGCATTACTAAAGTCACAGCATCGATTGCGGGAGAATATGAAGTGGTATTCGTCATTAATCATGAGCAAAAAATTGCTGCTGATATCAGGCCTCTCGTAAGATTATCGATTAATGTCATTGCAGAATCAAATGGAAAAAGAGAGCAAGGCTCTTCCGGTGGTGGTGGTCGTTTTGGATTTGAATATTTCTCGGATGAAATATTAAAACAATATGCGCATGAAGCAGTTCATCAAGCCACTACAAATCTCAATGCAAAACCTGCGCCTGCTGGGAGTATGACAGTTGTCTTAGGTCCTGGATGGCCAGGTATTCTTTTACATGAAGCTATTGGTCACGGTTTAGAAGGTGATTTCAATCGAAAAGGTAGCTCCGCATTTAGCAATAAAATTGGGACTCAAGTCGCTGCAAAAGATATCACTGTAGTAGATGATGGTACGATCAAAGATCGAAGAGGCTCTTTAAATATTGATGATGAAGGCAACGAAACACAAAGGACGGTCCTTATAGAAAATGGTATTCTTAAAGGATATCTTCAGGATACATTAAATGCGAGACTTATGAATATGCCTACCACTGGAAATGCGAGAAGAGAATCCTATGCGCATCTTCCGATGCCGAGAATGACAAATACTTATATGCTTAATGGCACTAAAACACCTGAAGAGATTATCAAGTCAGTCAAGAAAGGTATTTATGCAGTTAACTTTGGTGGTGGTCAGGTAGATATCACAAGCGGTAAATTTGTATTTTCTGCAGCTGAAGCTTGGATGATTGAGGATGGAAAACTCCTTTACCCAGTCAAAGGCGCAACTTTAATAGGCAATGGGCCAGAAGTATTAAAGAAAGTCAGTATGATCGGAAATGATATGTCTTTAGATTCAGGGGTGGGAACTTGTGGCAAAGAAGGTCAAAGCGTTCCGGTGGGTGTTGGTCAGCCCACAATCAAAATTGATGGCTTAGTTGTAGGCGGAACAGCTTAAAATTATAAAACGCGGTTTTTGTATTCTAAAGTTCGTGTATCAATTTCAATTTTGTCGCCTGTATTGCAGAATAAAGGCACCATCACTTCAAAACCTGTATTTATTTTAGCTGGCTTCATAACCTTACCTGAGGTGTCGCCTTTTACAGCTGGTTCAGTATAGGTAATTTCACGCGTTACAGAATTTGGTAACTCTACAGATATAGCCTTGCCATTATAAAATTTCACTTCGCAAGGCATGCCATCTTCTAAGAAATTCAAAGCTTCTGACATATTTTCAGCATCAACTTCATATTGATTGTATTCGCTATCCATAAAAACGTAAGCAGGATCTGAGAAATAAGAATAAGTAACTTCTTTTTTATCTAAGACAATCACTTCAAATTTATCGCTCGCGTTATATACGTTTTCACTAGGCGCTTCAGTGAGAAGATTTTTCATCTTCATCTTCACCACAGCTGAATTTCGACCTGATTTGTTATATTCAGTTTTTAAGATGACCATAGGGTCAGTGCCAACCATAATAACGTTACCAGCGCGAAGTTCTTGAGCGATTTTCATAATATTGATCCTTGGGAATGCTTA
>JBEAXK010000082.1:0-15496 GCA_041159865.1 Bacteroidota bacterium | reverse complement strand
TATGGGTGAAGATGTTCCTGAAACAGTAATAATAGCAGCAGTTGTTTTCCGTTTTGCAGGTGCTGATGGTGTTGATGTTGCTGTCACAATATAACCCGTTATAGGACTCCCACCATCACTCGTGGGTGGAACAAACGAAACACTAGCAGATGTTGGACCTGTCGGAGTGGCAACAATGGAACTACATGACCCAGGGACAGAAAGAGAAGGGCAAGGAACACCAGGACAATTCTCTAAAGCGGCTTTCTTCCAGCGCACTTTAAGCTCTTCCAGATTATACAACGCATTCCTTCTCATTTCCAAAGGCTGCTCCTTACTATTTGTATTTCCACCAATTAGAATTTCTCCATTGGAGTTGGTTTGTGCCATACCTAACAAAGGGAGCAAGAAGAAAAGTAAAATTCTTAGCGTCATGTATTAACTTTTTAAATTAATGAAAGTTTAAAAATGCACCTAAACACCTGAGATTTGAAATATTTAAGCATCAAATTTCTTTGATTTCTAAGAAATCAAAGAAATTTGTTTCAAAATCAACCTCAAAATGGTCGAAAAGGAAAAAAATGGCCTTGTTTGAAAATAAAAAATTAGAAAGTTTTGGGAATTTAGGTTTTATGAACCTCCAATGAACTATTCAGTTAAGAAAAAAAGAGGTATAAAAAACAAAACACTATCCCAAATAAGGAAACTCTTGTCTGAACTGTGATTTTTTTTGATTTTTACGATTAATGGGATGGAACATTAGATGGAACCTGACGCGATAGAGATGATGCCTGCGTCGTCTCTGCGGGATTTTGGTTGAAATAAAAAATTGCCAGGTCATCAAATTCCAAGAAAACAAAGACCTCATTTATATTCGGTGAAATTCCGTTAATCCATTAAATCCGTGATTCAGAAAAAGGGATAGTGGGGGTAAATGTAATATTTTAACCTATCGGAAAATAAACGATGCCTGCATCGACTCTACGGTGGTAATGACTATATTTTTAAATCCCTAATATAATCTTTTGGCAATTTTCCAGTAATTTGCTTAAAGCTATGAATAAAAGCAGAATAAGATTTAAAACCACATTCTTTGCCTAAATTTTCAAGGGTTTTATTATATCCATTTTTAGAATTTATTAAACTCATTGCGTACTCAATCCTCTTTCTATTTCGCCACTCAATATATTTTTCATCATTGACATGGTTGAAAAAATAAGTGACATGATGAATTGGTAAATCAATATCCTTCGATAAACTAGAGGTCATTGATTCTGCGTCTAAATATTTTTTTTTCTCTATCCAGTTCAAAAGTAATAATCTGATTTTTTCAATATAATCTTCATCAAATGAAATAGTTTCTATTTTTTCTTTTTCAGGTACAGAAGACTCATTAGCATTAATTATCAATGACGTCCTGTCCAATGGAAGGCCATATAATATTTGCGGGTATAGAACAAGGCCTATAATAAAGATTAAAAATCCAACGAACACAAGTGAAAATAGAATATTTCCTTCATTCTGTAAAGTAATTCTATCCTCAGCATCTAAAAAATTTAGAATTATTCTGGAAAAAAGAAAGCCCAAGAATGAAACAATAACAGCAAAAATGAAAAGCCAGTTGCTAACTATTTTTACCTGTTTTGGGTATTCATTCTTTGAGGACTTTTTAAATTTAGTCGTCAATATTAAATACCAGATGGCTAATAAGTAAAGTAAAAAATGAAGTCCCTTCAATAAATAATTTATTCGTACTGGTAATAAAACATTTAATTTTGAATTACTAAAGTTTCCCCATGAATCATGAATAAATTCATCTGCTAAGACTAATTTTACTTCCCAACTTTCAAAATTAGATGGTAATCTCCCTAAAAATATAAGAGCAAATAGAATGAAATGAACCCAGTCCTGTTTTGTAAAAAAGCTACTATCCGTTAATATGGATCGAACATACAAAAAAGCCAAAGGTCCAATGGAATAAGCCAATCCGTTTAATGGAACACTCCATACAAAAGCTATTAATTCTTTAGAATTATTGTATGCGTAGAAATAATGTGTAAGAGCAATTATATTGAAAGAAAATAAGAACAGTCCTAAATAAATATTTGCAGATTTATAGCCTTTGTTATAAGTTAACAAAAGAATTGAAAAAAAAATACCAAGACCACTCAATAATAGCATCTATAAACAACCATTTTTAATAAAAATAAAAATCAAATCTAATCCATTTGAATAAATTTTTGGTTGGTGAGCGTTTATTTTTTTGAGGTAAGTAGAGCTTAAATAGCATTATTTTATGATTTTTAAATTTGTAATAATGGCAAAACTGCACCTAATTAAATGATACAAGAAATATTCAGCCATCAAATTCCTTAGATTTATTAGAAATCAAAGGAATTTGTTCCATAAAAAATAATAAAATGGGTTAAAAGGGAAAAAAGGTATAAAAAACAATATTCAAACACTAATAAGGAATCAACTTCTTGTATGATCTGTGATTTTTTTGATTTTTTTGATTACTCTGATACCAGATTGTTTTTTATCAAATGGAAACCCATCCGGGAAAAGACAATGCGTAACGCATCGGCGAAATGAAGGGTAAAAAGTAACCCATTTTCAAATAACCTTCCAGATCAAAACGAAGACGTCAACTGTAATCCTAAAAATCCTGTAAATCTTTATTCAAAACCCCCAGCTGCAAGCACCCTAAAACCAAACCAAAATCTCCCTCCAAAAACATCTGTAAAATCCCTTAATCCATAAAATCTGTGATTCAGAACATTTAATTTCGGGAAATATAATATTAAGACCTGTCGGGGAAAAGACGCGAGGCATCGCGTCTCTAAGGGGCTGTTACATAATCGGCTTGTACCAAATTCCGTTCCGTTTTGTTGAAAACAAGGCCTACCTCGTGAACAATCATGCCCTCCCTGTTTCGATATTTTTCTGCATAATTCATTTGGATAATTTGCTGAAGTGCTTGATTATTTCCTTCAGGCAGATTGTCAACTACTTTTACTTCCATCACATAAATATGATTCCTAAAGATAATAGTCATATCGGCCTGACCATGATTGGTGATATCTTCTGGGATTACCTGTGCATTAATTGAAGCGAAAAAGGCATAGAGAACGGAGGCGTAGTAGCCCTCGAAATTGGCCAGGTCGTTATTAGTGAAATTACGCCAGGGGATGCCTGCGAATAAACTCTTTATCGTTTTGATTAAGGAAGTTACATTACCCGTTGATAACTCCTTCCTCATTTGAAGCCTAGAATCTACTTTTTGGGATGCAAAACCAGCATATCCATTGATAAATTGGTTATTGAGGGCTTGTCTTACCTCCCTGTTGGGGATTTTTAAATTAAATATTTGCTCTTGGTCGTCTATGAAGGTATCCTTGATGGTCAGATAGCCACTTTGAAAAAGGAGGGCTATGGGGTCAATATAGTCAACGTCAAATGCACCCAAAACCTCACGAGTTACTTGAATATTCTCTAAATTGGGTAAAAAATACTGATGTTTCCTGAATAGTTCAATGAGAAAAGTAGGGGTGCCCGTCTCAAACCAGTAATTTTGAAAACTGAATTTTTTGCTTAAAAATAAAAGTATATCGTAAGGATTATAAACGGATTCCGAACCTGTCCAGTTATATCCATTATACCATTTTCTAACCTTTTCCGGGTCACTACCGGAGAGATGCTCACTGAAATATTCTTCAAGATCATTGTCTGTATATCCACAAATAGATGAGAACTGATCGTCAATCGTTATATCCGAAAGCTGATTCAACCCACTGAACAGATTTACTTTTGAGAATTTGGTCACCCCTGTCATGAATATAAACTGCAAATTGGCGTCCTGCTCCTTCAGCACACCGTAAAAGGTCTTCAGTGCATCTCTGATTTCGCGGGCAACCTGAGTATTATTTATATTATCAAGTATGGGTTTGTCATATTCGTCCACCAATACCACCACCCTTTGTCCATATTTTGCTGCAGCTTGCGAAATAAGTCTGCTAAAATTGTCCTCTATATCAAATGAATCATAATGAACATCAAGTCGATCTTTATTTTGCTGAAGCAACGCTGAAAGTCGCAAATCCAGTTCCTCCTGATTTTTACCTCCTCCTGCAGCAAAATCAAGTTTGATAACTGGATATTTCTTTGACCAATCCCATTTGTCGTAAATATAAAGACCCTCGAAGAGTTTCTGATTTCCTTCAAAAATTTCCTTTAGCGTGTCCACAAACAAACTCTTTCCAAATCGGCGGGGACGGGATAGGAAAAATGCCCCAGATTGACTTGTTAGATTATATGCATATTCTGTTTTATCAACATAAATACAGTTGTTTTCTAAAAGTTTACTTAAGGTACTAATCCCCAGGGGAAGATTTTTTAGGGCCATTTTAAAATATTTCCTTAAAGATACGGCATTATTAGCAAATCCTGAAAATCCTGATTCAAGACAAGATGCCATCAACATCGTTTAATGGCTCACGTAGGGGCGAATTGAATTCGCCCTTTTTTAACCATTACCTACTTTTTTATGCCATTTACCAAGCACCCAACAGATCATCCATCCATTTAAATACCTTGCGAATACGCCTGTAACACGAAGGAAAAACGCCATTGTTCAGCAAATAGGGAAAGGGCAAATGCCTTTCGCCCCTACTCGAACACCAAAACACCATATTTAGCATATTCATGAAAACTTTTGGCAACAGGGCTCCAGGCCCATTTGACCATATTCCCCGTGTCATAATCCAACCGATAAAAATTACCCTTCCAGATAGTTCCCTTTTCTGGTTTACCCTGAATCAGAGGATTAAATATTGGGTAGGGGAAAAATATTTCAGCATGCCAGGTATATGGAATAGCCGGATTTGGGTTTCCAGCCAGCCAAGTGTTTTTAATTATTTTTCTCTCCCCCTCATATTTCCAAGGCGTCCAACCAAGGAATTTTCCACCGTAATTTGGAATCAATAAGACAAGCTCGTTATTATTAGCATTAATCTCATACTCCAGATAAATAGGTTTTGAAGCATCTGGCTGAAAAAAAACTTCATAGACATCGCCTTTAAAAAGGTCCTCAAAATCGGCTTTAGCCGTGGTGGTTATTTTCCACTCATCGCCATAAAAATGAACATATATTCCTTTGTCACTATATGTAATCTGGAATTTAGTGACTGCTTCCCGACCATCCTCATCAAGCTTTTGTAAAGGATAACTGGGCAAATCTTTCCACACAAGACTTATTGTCCCTTCTTTAAAAGGGAAATCGACAGAAAAGGGAACGTTTATGGCATGTGTTTGCCCAAAGAGCTGTCCACCAAACCAGGAAAATGGGAAAATAGAGAGAAGGGAAGTCATTAATTTCATAAACCTGATTATTTACCTTGAGCTATCTTTCCTATTTCATGAAGCGTTCCATTGACCACCGCATACTGGATTTTCCCATCCTTTTCCAACACAAAAGAAGGATTTAATCCTATCTTAAAATCTCTGGGTACTGTCGTATTAGGTTGAATTAAATGCAATGGAAAATTCATTATTTCCGTTGATTTTTTAAAACTGGTTACCTGTATGTAGGTAATTCCCTGAGTTAAAAGGGAAGCAACATTTAGATTTTTTACGGCTGAAAAATCAGGTAACACCGTAGGATATATTTTACCCATCTTCGCTTTGAATCCATTCAGATTTTTATCGTTATAAGCATAAAAAGTTGATAAATCGCCCAGTTCAGAAATTTTAGACGACAAATAAAACGATCTGTTGTCAGCGAGCTGAACTTCATCGTTCCTGTATGCCAGATCTGATAAAAAATATTTTCCTTTTACATTGGGAAGTTGAATTTCTCTTAACAATAAATCATGAAAAGCATTGCTATTGTTAAATGGAATCGCGTCATACTCGCTTACCGGCATATTTTTATAGGATTCATCGGCAATGGCGGACAAGGCTGTCAATATAGCGGTGTAATTGATTCGTCTTAATTCTTGTTTTTCAGGATCGCCAGGTAAGGCACCTGTTTCGATCAGTATCGTTCTTGTTCCCCACTTTTGAATATTATCACCAAAAGCGCGAGGTTCGAATGTATCATCATATTTTCCAACACTCCCTGGAATAATTTCTTGAATCGTCTTATTCATCACACCAATGAGTCGGGCAGCATCTGATCTTTTCTCACTCATCGTTTTAGCTTCATCAAAAGCAGGAGCGAGGAAAGAAATGGCCGCTGTTTTAGGCACATTCCCTGCCGCATAATAGCGACTCTGATCGTGTAAGTTGAAGCCCCAGTCTGCCTGCACCGAATCTCTGATTGCCTTTAAGATATTCCCTTCCGGCGTTTGCAAACGTTGGGCATCTCTATTGATATCAATATCCTGAACATTCCGGCGGGTATAACGCTCTGCACCATCCGGATTCAACATTGGAACCACATGAATGGTCAATTTGGATAGAATCTGATCTCTGAAACCATCAAATTCGTCATGGCGTTGCATAAAACGGAAGATAT
Source organism: Bacteroidota bacterium (assembly GCA_041159865.1). Classification (GTDB taxonomy): domain Bacteria; phylum Bacteroidota; class Bacteroidia; order Chitinophagales; family Saprospiraceae; genus BJGN01. The sequence goes on along the minus strand of JBEAXK010000082.1, from coordinate 9,000 downwards.
CAAACAAGGCCATGGTAGCCGTAGGTTCATCGCCATGCATTTGTGACCATAATAAAACAGAAACCGGTCCAGTTCCCATCGAGACGCCGTAAATATTTCTACCCTCATTGGATTTACCTAAAACTCTAAGACGATATGCCGGAGGCAAAGCATTTAACAAAGGAACGATTTCGCCATGTTTAAACCTTCTTTCCCTCAACATAGGTTCTTTGTACCTATTATGTGATTCGTAAAGTGCCAGTTTATCGGGAAAATGGGTTGTATTTAGCTCTCTAAATCACCAGAATATAAAGGCAAATAAGCCCAAAACGGCCATAGGAAATATTTTTTTCATGAACTTTTCATTATAATTTAAACCAAAATAAATCAATTTAGTGTTATAAAAGGCGAATCGGGTTAAATTTGCAAAAAAAAATAATGAATCAGTTAATCTGGGTTAACCAATTAGATCTACTTACTGAGGCCGTTATTAAAGATTTCGGCTTATTACGGCAGGAAGACTTACATTTCAAACCCGAGCCAGGCAGATGGAGTATTGCTGAAAATCTGGCTCACTTGATTGTCGTAAACAGAACTTATTTTCCAATTATAGAACAAATTAGAAATAATACCTATAAAGTACCATTTCTTGGTAAAATTCCTTTTCTACCTAAACTTTTCGGCTCGGTACTCATCGAATATGTGAAACCTGAGAAGGAAGAAGCCAAGGTAAAAACATTTCCTATATGGGAACCTTCTAATTTTGTAGATGAAGGTTCTTTGCTGGAAATTTTTGAAAAACATCAACAAGAATTGAGGAATTTACGCATTCAGTCCGAAGATTTAATTCAAAACAAACAGATTATTGCATCCCCTGCTAACGATAAAATAGTGTATTCTTTAGATGATGCCTTCGATGTCATCCTTTTACACGAACAACGACATTTCATACAAAGTAAAGCCGTGTTAGCTTTGCTAGGAAAAACCATCTTATGACGCTAAACAATTTGTCTTCTGAACTTTTATCAGAACAATTTGAAAATGACCCATTTCAGGTAAAAAAATATACCCTTAAAAATGGATTACAAGTATTTTTAAGTATAAATCCTTATCACCCGACCCTTAGCACTCAAATTGCAGTTCGTGCGGGTTCCAAACATGATCCCTCTGAGACAACCGGTTTGGCTCATTATATGGAGCACATGTTGTTTAAGGGAACTTCAAAAATCGGCACATCCAATTGGGAAGAGGAAAAAGTTTTGCTCGAGGAAATTGCCGCTCTTTACGAAAAACACCGGAATGCCTCATCTGAAGAGGAACGAAAAGAAATTTATCAGCTCATTGATCAAAAGTCGTATGAGGCAGCTAAATTAACTATTCCAGGAGAATATGATAAACTCGCTTCTTCTATTGGTGCGAAAGGAACCAATGCATACACCTGGTTTGAACAAACCGTTTACCTTAATGCTATACCAAGTAACGAGTTAGAACGCTGGATATCCCTCGAGGCAGAGCGTTTTTCTCAACTTACCTTAAGATTATTTCATACAGAACTGGAAACGGTTTATGAAGAATTTAATATCAGCCAGGACAAGGATATTCGTAAAGTAAGCAACTTATTGCATGCTGGCTTATTCCCAAATCATCCCTATGGTACCCAAACTACCATTGGAAGTGCGGAACATCTTAGAAATCCATCCCATTATAATATTTATAAGTTTTTTAGCACTTATTATGTTCCCAATAATATGGCTATCATCCTTGCAGGTGACTTAGATCCTGATAAAACAATAGCTCTTATTGAAAAATACTGGGGTGATAAAGAAGCGAAAGAAATTCCAAGTTTCACTTTTGAAGATCAACCTTCAATTCAATCAGTCCAAAGAATGGAGGCTCTTGGACAGGAATCCCCCTTTATTCAAATGGCGTGGCGTTTACCTGGTGCAAATACCGATACGCCTTATTTGTTAAGTTTAATCCAACATTTATTTTATAACCAGCAGGCAGGACTGTTGGATTTAAATATAAATCAGCAGCAACTCGTTCTGGAATCTGAGGCATGGACCTGGTTTCATGAAGATTATTCTGCTTTTGGATTTTATGGGAAACCACGTGAAGGACAATCCCTGGAGGAGGTTGAAGCTCTTTTATTGAATCAATTGGATATTTTACTGGAAGGTAATTTCCCTGATTGGTTAACAGAAGCGGTATGTAATGATTTCCGTTTGGGCGAACTAAAATCCTTGCAATCGAATGATGCCAGGACACACAGTATAACTCAAGCTTTTATCTTGGGAATTCCCTGGAAAAAATTTGCTACTAGAGTCAGTGATATGGTACATTTTAGCAAGGAAGATATCCTCAATTTTGCTAAAAAATATTTAAATAGGGATAATTATGTCATTGTATATAAAAGAAAAGGAGATGATCCTTCTGTTATCAAAGTAGAGAAACCACCTATCACAGCGGTAGATATCAATAGAAATGGTTCCTCAGACTTTGCCAATGCGTTTTTATCGACAGAATCGCCCAGATTAAAGCCTGTTTTTGTCTCATTTCAAGAAAATATCAAACAAGAGGAATTATTTCCAGGTATTCCTATCCATTACGTCAAGAATCCTGATAATGATTTATTCCGCTTAGATTTTATTTACCCCATGGGTAAAATGCACGATCCACTGCTGCCTATCATTTTTAAATATTTACCTTATTTAGGAACCAAAGACCTTCAGTCCTCAGAAATTCAACAGGCATTTTTTAGACTTGGTACTTCTTTTGAGGTAAGTATGGAGGAAGAAAGGTGTTATGTTTCTCTTTCCGGGTTGGAAAAATCGATGGAAAATGCCCTTATTTTGTTAGAAAAAATATGGAGCGAAGCATTACCGGATGCAGAAAAATTAAAAAATGTTGCTTCAGATTTAATAATTAAAAGAGAAAATGCACGACGAGACCGTGCATATATGTTACGAAATGCGCTTGGATCTTATGCGCGATATGGGGAACAATCTCCTTTTAATTTCAGGTTAAATAAAGAGCAATTGCTTCAACTGGATGCAGAGGAACTGGTGCATAAAATTCATCATTTAAACAGGTATGAACACTCAGTTTACTATTTTGGTAGCAAAGACCTTGAAAGTGTTATTCCCATTCTTCGAAAACATCATGTAGTTCCTACAGACAGATTGGCAACTCCAAGCTGCAAATCATTTATACAACTTCCAAATACAGAAAATAAAGTCCTTTTTTATAATTTCCCTATTGTTCAGACTGATTTAATGTGGATTTCAAAGGGAACGCCTTCTTTTAATATGGAAGAACATTTCATGAAGGAGTGGTATAATGAGTATTTCGGATATGGTCTCTCAAGTATTGTTTTTCAGGAAATAAGGGAGTCTAAAGCACTGGCTTATTCAACCTACGCGTTTTATACTTCTCCAAGAAAAACACAGGAATCGCACTATTTACAAGCTTATATAGGTACACAGCCCGATAAACTAGCCGACGCGATACCTTGTCTCAATGATCTTCTTGAAAATATGCCTCTCGTCACCACTCAAATAGAAAATGCCAGAATTTCTATTTTAAAAAGACTGGAAAGTGAACGGATGACTCCAGGCAGTATTTATTGGAATTATATAAAAGTACAAGACCTTGGACTTTCAGAAGATCTCAGAAAGCCTCTTTACGAGCGTTTAAATGATGCCAGTAAAAAAGATTTATCTGAATTTCAGCATCAGTATGTAAAAAATAGAAATTATACCCTCCTTGTTATGGGCAATAAAGAGAATATTGATTTTTCCTTACTTGAAAAATATGGTTCTGTGACTATGCTGACGGACGAGATGATTTTTTCTGATGAGTCTGTCTAAGTTGAACGCAAGCTACTTGGATGACGCCTGGGAATATTTTCTAAACCCTCCCGTTTCTCCGGTTTCATTATTGAAAAACGAGGAATGGCAAAAAAAAGGAATAGTTGTTTACCTGAAAAGGGATGATTTACTTTTTTTTCCAACACATCCGGAAATTGCTGGAAATAAGTGGAGAAAGATGTGGGGGACATTCAAACAATATGACCGGAGCAGCAAATGGCCTTTAATCACTCAGGGCGGTATTCATTCTAACCATCTGGTTGCTTTAGCTGCAGCGGGACATTTACTTGGTGTAAGAACAATTGGGATTGTAAGAGGAGAAAATAATCTGGATATAAGTCCAACCCTTCAAAAGGCTACGGCTTATGGCATGGAGTTACATTTTATTTCCAGAAATGAATATAAATCTTTATACTCTTCCCATTTACCTTCATTTTTACAAGAAAGTTATGACCATTTTCATTTCATTCCTGAAGGAGGAAGTAATGTGGCTTCCGCACTCGGGCTGGAATCATTAATGAACGAAATAAACGACTCTTTTTCCCAGATAAATCTGCAAAGTGATAAAAATACTATAGCACTGCCAGTTGGAACAGGGGGTACTATTAATGGATTATCTTTACATAACAGTCAAAAAATACGCTTATTAGGTATTTATGTTTTGAAAGGATTTTCAGAAAATAAAATGGAAAATGATATAGTTCTAAATCCTGATTTTCATTTAGGCGGCTACGCCAAATACCATCAAGGCCTTGTAGATTTCATTCGTCATTTTTACCAACAACACCAAATCATTTTGGACCCCATCTATTCCGGAAAAATGATGTATGCCTTAAATGAAATGATTAAAACGGATTATTTCAGCCCTGGAACCACTTTAGTAGCAATTCATACAGGCGGACTGCAGGGCATAGAAGCGTTTAATAAGAGATACAAAACCCAGTTACCTTCCTTTACAACGCAGTCATACCCACTCTAATTCCATCTTCGTATTTCACGATAAATGCTTTAGGAAAGCCACCTTTCATACTATTCGCCTTTACATTTTTTGCCTCTATAACAGAGGAAAAAGGACCAATTAAAATTCTATATAATTTTTTTTCAATCAAAAACTCCGTATGGACTTTTCCGAAACTTGAAAGCTGTTTATATTTTTCCATCTGAACTTTATCTGTTGCTTCCAGCTGGACTTTATAACTAATCCCTGAAAATCGAGGAGCATTCGTTTCATATTCCCAAGGATCATATGGAGATATTCCCTTAGCTCTATATACTTCTACTTCAGGGGCAATTGCAGGAATTGAATTCTCCTCATTTTCAACCTCTTCCATAATGGCTAAAACCCTTTTCTTATCAACCTCCGGGACAACTTCCTGTTTTACTGTTGGTTTAACTTCCGGTCGTAATTTGAAAATCAATTTGATCCTTCCATTTGAAGCTTCGGACATTTTAATCGGCTGTTCTTCCGATATAAAACCTGGTGCCTGAATTCGAACCAAATAATCACGATCAGGTAAAACATCCAGAGTCAACTGGGAAATAATCGAATAATCCCTGGAAAGTTGTGGCAAATCATTATGGTTTGCATCTTCAAACAATTTTAAAGAGAACTTAGGAAGGATTTTCCCCTCAACATCAAATACTTCAATATATAGTTTTAGAACCGAGGGTTTAATTTCAAATTGAAAAATATCATGATTCGTCGTAATCAATTTTTCACCTTCATAGATTCTATTTGAGGTAAGCCAACCTGATTTCTCGTCTGAAGAAAAACAAAAATGCAGATCATCAGCTGGAGAATTATATGGAAGACCTATGTTTTTTACTTCTCCCCAGTATGTCATGGTACCCATTGAAGAAAAAATATCAAATCCACCCAAGGAAGGAAAGCCATTTGATGAAAAATAAAGCGTATTATCTTTTACATGATAAAAAGGTGAAAGTTCATCATTTTGGGTATTGATGGTTGGGCCTGCATTGACCGGATTCAGAAAAGAGGCATCTTCTGAAGAGGCGTCACGGGAGACAAACCAAATATCCATACCACCTCTTCCAGAGGGTCTGTCCGATGCAAAATAAAGAATTTCCCTGCCATTTTTAGTAACCACACTGGGATGGGTAGCTGTAAAACCTTTTAAATTTATATCATCGGATAAGCGAATAGGTTGAGACCAGGAGGCGCCAATTTTTTTCATTCTATAAATTTCGCAACGGGTCAACCTATCATCGTATGCGCCATCATTAGAGCAAATAGTAAAATAAAAGCGAGTACCATCGTCGTTAAAACTACCTGTAGAAACTTGTCCATTTGGAATTAGAGGAAAAGAAGATGGAATAACTCCTTTTCCCCAGGACTTATCTTTTTTTGCTGATGCCAGAATAGTTGATTTACCGCTTACTGTAGAAGCGTAAAAAAGATAATCTTCATCGAACTGAGAAACAGAAAATTCATCTTTTTCCGTATTCAATTCCTTGGGGCGCTGCAAATCAATCAAATCAGACATAGACTCTGGTAGTTTCATACCCAGGTAGCAACCCTCCAGTTCCAGAGCTACCATTTCCTCCCAAAATCCTTTATCAGGTCCCTCATATAGTTGAAGGAATAATTGAAAAGCTTTTATTGCTGATTCGTATTGTCCGTCTTGTTTTAAACATTTTGCGTATTTATAAATAAGATTATTAAATTTTTTATAATCATTTTTTATTTTCAAATAGAAACTGGCAGCCTTTCGGTAGTCTTTTAGCAGATAATTATTTTCAGCAGCCTCAAAAGCATAGTTTGCTTTTTCCTTTTCACTATAAAGCTTTTCCCATAAAATAGCAGCCTCCCCAAAATTTCCTGCCTGATGTTGTTTTATGGCTTCATCTTCCAGATCTTTTGCAGACTGATTAAAGCCGATAATTGGAAGGAATAATAAAAAACAAATATTAAAATACTTCTTAAACATTTTATATTTTGACATTTTAATCTTCATAAGATTAATAAGATAAGGAACTTACCAATTGATCAATAACAACCGGATAGCAAGTATGCTCTAAAAACTGGACTTTTTTAGCGATATCTAACGGCTGATCTGATGGATTAATTTCACATTTCTCTTGAAAAACGACAGAACCATCATCATATTTTTCATTTACATAATGAATTGTGATTCCTGAATAAAATTCCTTCGCCCCATGGACAGCTTCGTGAACGAAATGTCCATACATTCCTTTCCCACCATACTTGGGAAGCAATGATGGATGTATATTCACCATTCTTTCTGGGTACTTTTGAACTAAATAAGCAGGAATTAACCAAAGGAAGCCAGCCAGCACAATGAAGTCTATCTGTTGTTTTTCTAATTCCAAAAGAAGTTTTGTCGAATGATAAAAAGAATCTTTCGATATAACTAAGGAGGAAATTCCTGCTTTGGAAGCGATAGATAAAACCCCAGCATCCCTCTTATTAGAAATAATAAGCTGGACTCTTATATCTTTTCTATTTGAAAAATATTCAATTATTTTTTGAGCGTTTGACCCTGCGCCAGAGGCCATGATGGCAATATTTTTCACTGATTTTGACATAAATTAGGGTAACAAATGGGTACAAAGATAATCTATTTAAAAAGTCAAAATACCAAAACGGAAATATTTACCCTTTTCACCATAAATTATTTTTTTATCCTTACCGAACTGGGAGGTTAAAGCTGGTTGAAAGAGTACCCCTTGTTCTTCATTAATGGCGATAGGATAACTCTCCGTATTTCCAGATTCATCAATATGAGTTAGGGCAATAACAGATTGTAACCCTTTGAATGTCCGTATTTTATTGTTTTTACTAAAATTTTTTCCATTATCGTTATATAATAAATAGTTGTCTCTGAAAGAAGGAATGGCTGAAATGGATGAATATTTTCCTTTATCATTCAACGTTCTTTGTTTTTTGGGTATTTTTTTTACCCAACTCACCTGACCCTCTTTTGATAATTTAATAATTAATAAGTCATTGAAATTATAATTTATTTGACTGGGACTATATCCTTCTTTGAAGGAAATATAATTCTCTTGCAGAATAACCTGTTCAGCAATTAATAAGCCGCCACCTGTTGAATCAGGCAAGAAATTTCTAATATAATAATGTAAAAACTCTCCTTTATTATTGGAAAGTTCATTCCACTCAAATTTCTGTCCAAGCCTCACACGCCCCATATCAAAAGCCTTGGAAAAAGCGTGTAATTTTCCGCCAGAAGCGGTCTGATTATGTGGATCAATTTTTGTCATAAATACACCACCAGCGGAAGCCGATTTATTCTCGCTGTAAAAGCCAACTCCCACTAATTTACCTTCTTCACTTAGAGAAACATGAAAATCGGATACAATTTTCCGTCTTAATCCAATTTGAAATTCTGTTTGTATTTTACCAAAGCCAGTAAAGGAGAGAATAATGAACTGGAAATTAGGTTTTCCGTTATCTACGGTTCTTTCGTAAGCAAATTGGGTGTATCCGGTAATAAATACGTCTCCTTCTGGTGAAACCAAGACTTTTTCCGGATAATATTCTGCATAGACATAAGGCAACTGGGTATCTTCATCCCAGCAAACTTCCATATTCTGATCGAAAACGACTAATCTAAGTCGTACTCTTTGTTGCCAGCCTTTTTTTTCCCGTAGTAAAATGAGTAATCTGCCTTGTGAAGGATCCACCTCTATGTTCTGCCAATATTGGTCTTTTTCTTTTTTAAGATAAAGAATTTCGGAACCCGGAGCAAGTGATTATTCCCCAACAGAAATGAGTCTTACATATTCTTTTCCTTCCAATAGGGCAACTTTTCCCCCTTTCCAGGAAAGAAATTTTCTAAACGCTTCTCCAGGATTCATTTTTAACTTTCTATATAAACCCAGAGAACCATCCTGGTTGTATCTTTCGAGATACATTTCGTCCCCCTTTCTGGCAAATTTACCATAACGCCAAGCATAAAAATGGGTAGAATCAGCGATAATACCAGCCATTTTAGCTTCTATGGGTTGCTGAAGTAAAGGTCCCCATTTTAAAGAAGGCAAAGGAAAATCCTGTGCTGAAATTGGGTTAAAAATCCATAAAATCCACAACGACAAAAAATATTTCATAGTAGAATTTGAGACTAAATAGAAAAGTAGTCCAAATTGTTTT
>JBEAXK010000096.1:0-54804 GCA_041159865.1 Bacteroidota bacterium | reverse complement strand
TGGAAAAATTAACAGCAACACGATTCTTACAATATTCATATTATGATTCGCATTAATTTTTATGCTTAGAATGTAAAGTTATTTTTTTTATTAAATAATTTTAACCCTCTTTTTTTTAAGCAAAAAAATATCCTAAACAAACCATGCGCGTGACGTTTGATTCAGGGCAATTCTAACATGGAATCCAGACGATAAAAGGGCGTATGCCATTCGCCCCTGCAGGATTGGGTTACATGATTCAATATGAGAAAATAATTAAAAAAGTACTCATATAAAAATTCCATAAACAAGTCCTCTCCCATTTTCCAACATCACATTAGTATTTCTGATACTAATATGTATCTTTGAAGATATGATAAGCAGCTGGTTTAGCTGTCATCCATAAAACCTGTTCGTTCATCTTTTTATCATACCTCGCCCATGGTTCCTATCGATAAAATCGAAGTAAGGAATTTACATATCGAAGATTTTTCTGAATTACTTACCGACTTAAAATCTTTGCCTAACGAAGAACTTGCCGTCCTTTGGACAGAAGCTCAAATCTTAAAATTACTCACGGTTTTTCCTGAAGGTCAAATCGTTGTTTTGGCAAATGGTATTGTCGTAGGGTACTCTTTATCCATCATTTTGTCGATCGAACAGATGGAAAAGATGACCCATTTCAGAGAAATAACAGGAAATTTTTCCTTTTCAACCCACCTGTATGAAGGGGACTTATTATACGGACTGGACACCTTTGTTCTTCCAGAATACCGTGGATTAAGACTAGGCAGGAGACTTTCAGATGTTCGTAAGGAATGGTGCGAGGAACGGAATCTTTGCTCTATCATCACCTATTCAAGAATGCCTAAACAAGAGGGCGATGCATTAAAATCGCCTAAAGATTATATTCAAAAGGTAAAATACAAAGAGTTGCAAGATCCCATTTTAGGATTTCATCTGGCGAATGATTTTCATATTAAAACCATCCTTCCCGACTATTTCGCAGGGGATAGAAAACAAGCGGTCAGTACGGTTATCCTGGAGTGGAACAATATTTTCTACCAGAAAAGAACCAGAGAAATCAGCTACCGAACCAGTGTGGTCAGAGTGGGTCTTATCCAATGGCAAATGCGCTTGTTTCCCTCTATGGATGCCCTTTGCGAACAAATCGAATATTTCGTCGATTCTGTCGCCAGCTACACCTGTGACTTTATGCTTTTTCCGGAATTATTTAATGCGCCTCTTATGGCAGAGTTCAATCATTTGAGTGAACCTGAAGCTATTAGGGAGTTGTCTTCGTTTACCTTTCCCCTTAGGGATAAATTTTTGGAATATGCTGTTTCCTATAATGTAAATATTATAACGGGAAGTATGCCGCTGATGGAAAACGGGCAACTGCTAAATGTAGGTTATTTATGCCGTCGCGACGGAACTTTCGAACGCTACGAGAAAATACATATTACCCCAGCAGAAGTTGATTCATGGGGAATGGCTGGAGGAAATAAAATGGAAGTATTTGACACTGACTCTGGTAAAATTGCCGTGGCTGTTTGCTATGACGTCGAATTTCCAGAAATGTGCCGGATTTTAGCCGACAAAGGGATGCAAATATTATTTGTTCCCTTCTTGACTGACACCCAAAACGGTTACATGAGGGTTCGATATTGTGCTCAGGCCAGAGCCATTGAAAATGAATGTTATGTCGTAATGGCTGGTTGTGTTGGTAATCTTCCTCAGGTACATAATATGGATATTCAATATGCACAATCAGCTGTTCTGACGCCTTCTGACTTTGCTTTCCCTTCCAATGCAGTGAAAGGTGAGGCTACACCTAATACAGAAATGACGCTTATTGTAGATATTGACCTCGACCTATTAAGGGAGCTACATGAGTATGGTAGTGTGCGAAACATGAAAGACCGCCGTTTGGAACTTTATGAAATAAAACCAAATTCATAATTTTTTCTCTTTATGTGATAAAGGATACTGAAGTACCTTTTTTATTGGCTCATCTTTGCATTGTATTAAATTCTTAACCTCAATACAAAGACAATGAGACCAAACATGGGATCTGCCGATAAGATAATCAGAATCATTATCGCTGCTATTATTACTGGCTTATTTATTGGAAATATTATCTCAGGAACCGTTGGCTATCTGCTGTTGGCTCTTGCCGGCATTTTTGTTCTCACCAGTTTTGTGAGTTTCTGCCCCCTTTATTTACCATTTGGCATCACAACGAGAAAAAAAGACCAATAAATCGAATGGACCATGAGTTTTATACAAACACATAAACTAACTATTATAGGGGTATTGATAGGTGCTGTAGGTGGATACTTATACTATTACCATATTGGTTGCGTCTCAGGAACCTGTCTTATTACCTCAAAACCATTAAACAGTACCCTTTACGGCTCTGTTATGGGTGGCTTATGCTTAAACATGTTTCAAAAAGAAAACACTAAACAATCATAACATGACTTTGCAAAACATTTTAAAGGAGAAAAAAGGAACTATTGTAGATGTTCGTTCTCCAGAAGAATTTATGGGTGGAAATGTAGCGGGATCTATTAATATTCCCCTACAGGAAATTCCACAACGTTTGGAAGAATTAAAAACATTGAATCAACCCCTTATTCTATGCTGTGCCTCCGGCATGCGCAGTGGACAAGCTCATAGCTTTCTGAATCAACAAGGAATTACCTGCTTAAATGGCGGTGGCTGGACTGATGTGAATTATTATCAAGCGCAAGCCAACTAAATCTATTTTATTTATCATGGATGATTATTATTATCATGTAGATGTAAACTGGCAAATGGACCGAAAAGGTAACCTTTGCTCTCCTGAATTATCCAAAGAAAATGGTCCTTGTATAGAGGTAGCTACCCCTCCAGAATTCCCTAAAGGTATGCCAGGTATATGGTCACCGGAACACCTATTTACAGCTGCAGTTAGCAGTTGTCTGATGACTACCTTTTTGGCTATAGCTGAAAATTCTAAACTGAATTTTAGTAGCTTCAGTTGTAAGGCAAAAGGTAAACTGGAACAGATAGATGGAAAATTCATGATGAGTGAAGTGATTCTCGAACCTACCATTACCATTGTCCATGAAAAAGATGAGGCTAAAACACTTAGAATTTTAGAAAAATCAGAAGCGGCTTGTCTTATTTCAAATTCAGTGACATCGAAAATAATAATGTTGCCTACTATTAAAATATTAATGAATGAAGGAGTTGTGGCTTAGAATATCCACTCAGTGGACTATTATCCGGGGATTTTATTTGTTAGCCGGCTTATTTATCGCTTCTCAAGCGTTCATTGAGGGTCAATGGTTTGGCGCCATTTTTGGCATCTACTTTACCTCCATGGGTTTATTTGCCTTCGGATGTGCTTCAGGTGCCTGTTTTGGTGGTGCCTGCGAAAAACCAACCGTTAACAAAGCAGATTAATTACAGCGTCCAAAAAGAAAGCATTTCAATCGATTCATTCGCTTGAAATGTTTCTTTTTGGACACTTTTCGTTTATACAAGAAAAAATAGATAATATACTTATATTTAGGTAACCTAAATTTCTCATTAAGTATATTTCCAATGCTAAGAACCATCGCTAAACCTACCCTTCTTCTATTTTTTCTTTGCTTTTTTACAAAAAATGCAAATTCCCAAAACAGAGATATTAGTTACATGTCCTCCGGGGGTAAATTACACCCCCTTCAAGCTATCATGGATATCAGACATTATACCCTTATTCTGGAGGTGGATATCAATAAAAAAACGATTGTCGGTTCCACTGACATTGATATGATTCTTTCAAAACCTACAGATACTATCTTATTAGATTTGGTATATCTGCTGAAAATTGAGAAAGTTAAAGCCAATGATAAGCTGGTCAATTTTCAACACATTAAAGATAAAGTGTATATAACATCGATTGGCTCATTTCAAGCTGGGAAGCAAAAAATTACTATTTATTATGGCGGAGAACCTCCCGTTGCCGCAAAACCTCCTTGGTTTGGCGGATTCACCTGGACAACTGACAGGAGTGGAAATCCCTGGGTGGCCATCAACTGTCAAAAAGAAGGAGGCCGAGTATATTTCCCATGTAAAGATCACCCAAGCGACGAGCCGAATGAAGGCGTAGATTTATATATTACTGTTCCAAACAATTTAGTCGTCGCCGGTCCTGGACTGTTAATTGATACAAAGGCAAAAAAAGATAAAAAAACATTCCATTGGAAGACAAATTATACCATTAGTAACTATTGTATTCTTTTTAACATTGGCAAATACGTAGTCATTAGTAAAGATTATAAAACTATCGATGGAAATATAGTACCGATCCAATATTATGTTTTACAAGAAGATACAGCTCAGGCAAAAAAAATCATTGAACTGAAGGAGCGGGATTCTAGGATATTAGAAAAATATTTTGGGGAATATCCATGGGTAAAAGAAAAAATTGGCATTGCAGCCGTTCCGAACTCAGGGATGGAACATCAAACCATGATAACCTTTCAGAATAAATTTGAATATACTAAAATTGGAGACCACCCTTATTCAGCAAATTTATTTCATGAATATGCACATGAATGGTTTGCAAATAAAGTGACTAATAAAGATTGGGCGCACCTCTGGATTCAAGAAGGTATAGCCACTTATGCAGAAGCACTTATACATTTTGAACTTGGAGGCCAGGTAGCTTATGATGACATTATACAACGACATAGAAGAGGCATCAGAGGAAAAAAACCAATGGTTGGGGGAGAAGAATTATCAGAGGATGAAACTTACAATGGCAGTGATATTTACACTAAAGGTTCCTTTTTCATGCATTCTTTAAGATATATAATTGGAGAGGATATATTTCTACCTACCTTAAAGAAATTAGCCACTGACCCTAAATACACTTATGATAATTTTGTAACTACCCGCGATGTAGAACAGTTATTTAGCCAGGCTTCCAATCAGGATTTAAAACCACTATTTGATTTTTATACCCGTACTACTGAAATTTTAGATATCCACATTAAAGAGGTGAGTTTAGGCAAATATACGATTAAACTAAATAATTATTTCATGCCTTTACCCCTGGACATAACCACGGAAAATGGCACTTCAAGAATGGTAATTCCGAGCGAAGGTATTACCATATTGGCAAAATTTCCCCCACAAGTGGACTTGAAAAATTATTATCTAAAGAAAATAAGTATACAGTAATGAAGTTCCATCATACCCTTTTTTATTTGTTTTTCCTCTTTGGCAACACCTTCATTTTTGCAGATAATTATCCAAAAAATCATGCCATTGATATTCTTCATTATAAGTTTGAATTATCCTTATCTGATCTTTCTGATGAAATAATGGGTAAAGCGACACTTCGCATCTTATTTAAGACTAATGATTCAAAAAAAATAAGACTGGATTTGATTAACAAGACGGAAGCGAGAAAAGGTAAAGGAATGTTTATTGATTCTATTTATAGCCATCACCATAAAATAAAATATACCCATTCAAATGATGAGTTATTCCTGTTTTTTGATACACCTCCCCAAAAAGATGAAAAGCTTGAAATCAGCATTGCCTATAGGGGAATCCCGGCAGGAGGTTTAAAAATTGGTCCTACCAAGTATGGCGATCGAAGTTTTTTTAATGAGAACTGGCCGAATCTGACACGCCACTGGCTGCCTTCTATAGATCATCCTTATGATAAGGCAACCAGTGAATTTTTAGTCAAGGCACCTTCAAAATACAAAGTGGTATCCAATGGATTGTTACAGGAAGAGACCCATTTAGACAAATTATTCACCTTGACTCATTGGAAACAATCCGTCCCAGTATCGCCTTGGTTATTTGTTTTAGGTGTTGCTGAATTTGCCGTACAAATGGTGGACGAATTTGAAGGAAAATCAATTCAAACATGGGTTTATCCCAAAGATAGAGAGGCAGGTTTTATTGATTTTTTACATCCAACCAAAGAAGCTTTATCCTTCTTTTCCTCTTATGTAGGTCCATTTGCTTATGAAAAACTGGCAAATATTCAAGCAGCCAGCGTTGGAGGAGGTATGGAAACATCATCTGCTATCTTTTATGGCGAAAATCTGGTTACAGGAAAACCTGATAACAAAAGACTTCAAGACGTAGTCATCCATGAATTGGCGCATCAATGGTTCGGTAACGCGGTGACGGAATCTACCTGGGATGATGCCTGGCTCAGTGAAGGGTTTGCCACTTATTTTACCCTGCTCTATCATGAACATGCTTATGGTTACCAGGAATATATCAATGGATTAAAACTGGCAAAAAGACGTGTTGATAATTATACAAAAACGGACTCCACTTTTAGTATTATCAGTGACCGCACAGCAGAAAGTGGCATTGTGACAAATACACTGACATATCAAAAAGGGGCATGGATTTTACACATGTTACGACATAAAATAGGTCATGTTGCTTTTAAAAATGGCATTCAGGCTTATTACAAAAAATATTTTAACGGTACCGCTACCACTGATGATTTCAGGGCAGAGATGGAAAAATCTTCCCAAAAAGATTTAAGGATCTTTTTTCATCAATGGCTTTATCAACCTGATCCATTAAAAATAAAAACATCTTATGTTTACGATGAAACCTTGAAGGAACTCCAATTAAAAATCGAGCAAATACAATCTTCCAATATTATTTTTGAATTCCCTCTTGAACTGGAAGTGTATAATCCACTACTGAATGGTACCACCTTCCATGAATTTGATATAAAGGAAAAGACAACGCTCCTAAAAATTCCTATGAAACTGGCCCCGGGTGGAATAAAATTTGACCCGAGAAGCATTCTCCTTGCAGAATTTTTTTAAATTTATTTCATAACAAATCAAATGGTTATCAATAATGAAAATAGCCAAAATTTATCTTTTGAAATTATTTACTTTACAAAAATAAACCTATGACCCGATTTATTGGCCTACTTGCCACCCTCACCTTAATTATTTTATCCATCGATGGAAATGCTCAAAAAGTGGACAACCGTTATTTTGAAATGAGGACTTACACTTGTCATCCTGACAAAAGACCAGATTTAATCGAACGATTTAAAAATCATACCCTTCGATTACTTAAAAAACATGACATTGATAATGTTGCCTATTTTCTTCCAACTAAGGAAGACTCCTATTCGCTTACTTTTATTATTGGATATCCTTCACAAGAAATGAGAGATAAATTATGGAACGAATTTGGCTCTGACCCTAAATGGAAAAAAGCAGCTGCTAAATCAGAGGAAAATGGTAAACTTGTGGCAAAAGTAGACCAAACTTTCATGACAATGGTCCCTGAATTATCTCCAGCAATTTCTCCCAATAAATTGGCTTTAAATCAAGTATTTGAACTTAGAACCTATACTTGTTTACCGAACAGACTACCTGCCTTAAAAGCGAGATTCCGAGATCATACGCGTGCTTTATTTGAAAAACATGGAATGAAAAACGTGGTTTACTGGGAAACAGTAGAGAAAGAAGGAACCCAGCCAAAATTAGTATATTTACTTTCTCACAACAGCGAAGCAGCAGCGAAAGCATCATTTGATGCCTTTCGTATTGATCCTGAATGGATTAAAGCCAGAGATAAATCAGAAGCCGATGCTAAAATTGTAGAGAAAGTTGAATCGGTCTTTTTAAAACCGCTCCCATTTTCGCCCCTAAAATAATAAAATTCTCAACAGGAACTACCCATATATTTGCTGCATTGCTAATCTGAATTGTTGCATTTCCTGCGTAGTTCCTGTTGAAATTCTGCTCCATTCTAAAAGGGGCGGAAAGGGTCTGCCAGCTAATACGCCTCTTTGTTCAAGCTCTTTGTTAAAGCCGTTTAGTTCTTTTTTAGGTTTGAAAAATACGAAATTAGTATGCGAAGGCATATAAACTAAACCTAAACTGTCCAAAGTACCATAAATATGTTCCTTAGCTTCCCTGTTTTTCAATAAGCTAAAAGCATAAAATTCTTTATCGGCTAAAGCTTCTTTGGCAGCTACCATTCCCACCGTACCCACGAAAGCAACTCTGTTATTAATTAATTTTGCTGCCATCTCAGGTTGGGCAACTAAATACCCCATTCTTAGTCCCGCCAATCCATAAACTTTTGAAAAAGTCCTTGATACAATTACATTCATTCCTTGCTTAACCAACTCCACCATACTCGGGTAATCAGGTGTTGTAATAAAATCAAAGTAAGCCTCATCTACAAAAACTGTGGTTTTTTCAGCTGCTTGTTTGCAAAATGCACGCAGGTCATTCTCAGGAATCAAGGTACCAGTAGGATTATTTGGATTACAAACAAAAACCAGTTTTGTGTTACTGTTTATTTTTGAAGCCATACCAGTTAAATCATGATCCAGCGTTGGAGTTACTGGAATCTTATGAATTTTAGCCCCAAATTGTTCCGCATAAACCATTAAAGAATTAAAGGTAGGATCTGGTGTTATGATTTCTCCCCCTTTCCATCCGACGGTGAGCCCCGTTATTTTCAATCCTTCTGTAGATCCAGCTGTGAGAACAATATGATTTTTAGATACCCCTTCCCAATCGGCAATGGCCTGTAGCAATTCATCCTGATACGAAAATGGATATCTGCAAACCACGTCCATTTGATCTATAATGGCTTTTTTTACCTTATCAGACGGCCCATAAGGATTTTCATTGGAACTTAATCGAGCCATTGGATTCCCTGCCAGAAGATTAGTATCTGAAGGAAATTCTTTCATCAAAGCATTGGCTGTTAGATTATTTTGCAGAGTTATTCCAGCCAGGGCTAAGCCACTTAATCTAAGCCAATCTCTTCGTGTAACAGGTTGCATAAATATCATTTTTTGAATATGTGAAAAGGGAATTGATTTTCTCAAATATAACCAATTGGAATATAACAAATAATAATGTGCTTCATAATATTTCCAGATAAATATAAAATCAATTTACCTGTAAAAATTAAAATTTACAAAATAATCTTATTCGTTAATAATTGATAAGTATCTACCCTTCTGTCTCTAAAAAATTGGAGCAGCTCTCTGGCGGCTCTTATTTCTGATAAATCGCAAGTGGCCATTATGATTTCATCCTGATGACCCGCACCTGATATTATGTCACCATAAGGATTGGCGATAAAACTTTTTCCATAAAAGGACATTTCTGTCTCCACACCCACTCTGTTCACGGCACCAACAAATACATTATTGGCAATGGCATGTGAGCGTATAATGGTTCTCCATGGCTCTGATGAATCAAATGCGGGACGGTCAGGTTCTGATCCGATAGCTGTAGGATATAATAAAATTTCTGCACCTTGCAAGGACAGGATTCTTGCCACCTCAGGAAACCATTGATCCCAACAAATGCCAATTCCTAAGATTCCAAAATGGGTCTTGAAAATGGGGTAACCCAAATCACCTGGCGTGAAATAATATTTTTCGAGATATTGGGGACCTTCTGGGATATGGTTTTTTCTATATTTTCCCAAATAAGTTCCATCTCTATCGTAAACAACCGCAGAGTTGAAATAAACGCCAGGTAAGGCTTCCTCAAAAAATGGGACAATCAGAACAATACCTAATCGTTTTGCCATTGCCTGAAGCTTATCTGTAGAGGCATTTGGAAATTTTTGAGCATACCTGTAGCTTTTTACATCCACATATTGGCAAAAATAAATAGCGTTAAATAATTCCTGTAAGCAAACTATATTTGCACCTAAATCAGCAGCTTCTTCGATTTGTATCAGTGTTCTGTTCTCATTTTCCTCAACATCTACGCCACAGGCGGACTGAATTAATGCGAGTTTAATCTCTGTGTTATTCATTTTTAAAAGGGTTCATTTTGAGTAATACAATGCATGCCACCACCGCCCCAATTTAAGGCTAACGGGTTTATAGGGAATATTTTCTTATCAGGAAATGCTTTTTTGAACGCAGCTAATGCCTTTTCATCTGTTTCAAGATCATAAAAAGGTACTAGTACCAGTTTATTTATTATCACAAAATTCAGATAACTTGCAGCGGCAATCATTTTTTCCGGCTTATCTTTATTTCCATATTTAATATGAGATTTGAAAGTCAGGGATTGTAATATTTCATAAGTGCCGTCACCCTTTTTCATTGTTGAAATTTGAATGGGTACTAAAGGCAAAAAAATAACCCGGAATGGTTTTCCATCGGCGTTTCTACAACCTCTTAAAATTTTCAGATTTTCAGCTAATCGTTCGGCTGTCTCTTTTTCGATGAGATTTTCACTATGAACATCTCCAGAGGCCATTAAAATAGTGGAATCATTTGCAAAACGGGCATATTCATCGACATGACCATTTGTTGTCAGACAAGTAAAAAGGGAATCTCCCTGTTTGGTGACCAATGGTCCATTTAAGGTAAAATCGTCATCTCTTAGTCCTTTTTTAAACCAAATAAAGGAAGTTGCCCCAATTATTTTACGATACTCCCTCTCAATTTGAATTTTGGATAAGTTTGGATTCCTTAAAAATTGAACACTTTCCGTTAGCATCAAAACCCCTTTCCCATTTATTTCATTGTCGCCCCCCTCGGCAATAAGCGAGGAAGAATACAACGGTATTTTCATGGATTCAGCTATCTTTTCATCTAATTTCTCATCGAGCATAGCCAATGAATCGTGTTCATCTGCATAACTCCAGGTATTGAAACCAAAATCTGCCATAGCTTTTTTCCTATGATTTTTTGTCAGGAATCTTGGCCCCATATCTCTCGTCCAAAATTCATTATATGGAAATAAATGAAAAGAAATCCGGGAAGTATCTAAATTATACTCTTTTCCCTTCTTTAATATTTCCCTATGGAGGGCCGTATCAGTTATCAATAAATTTAACTGAGCATAAGGAGTAATTTCTTTGAACATTTGATAAAGCACCTTTTCTAATGGAGCATCTTGCTTGTGGGTGTTCTTAGGCCATTGCATCCAAATGGCCTTAGTAGGTTCATATTCTGCGGGTTGCCTGTAACCATGATCTGACTTAATATTTTGGTCAGTATGACAAATTAACAAGAAAAATAACACCATCAAAATGCTTAACCACCTCATTTTCAATGTATTTAAAATTTTAATTCTCCACCTATATACACTTTTTCTATTCTTATTTGATCCCAGTCTTCCCAGGAAGTTTGGAAAGGGTTATTATTTAAAACAATGAAATCTGCCAAAAATCCTGGAGCCATTTTACCTTTTATATCCCCTGCCCCATCTGCTAATGCACCACCATATGTATAAGCTATGAAAGCCTGTTCTATACCTAATTGTTCCTGGGGATTATGCTCAAAACCTTGTTCATCAATCCGTTGAACTGCATCTCTTATTCCTGACAAAGGTTTAAAATCTCTTACAACTGGGGCATCAGAGGAAAATGCAAGTGTAACGCCTTCCCTTAGCAGAGTGCGGTATGGGTACACGATTTGTTGATATTCCGTATCGAGATATAGTCTGAAATTGGGACCTAATTCTCTTACAAAAGCAGGTTGACTGGCACAAATAATACCAAGACGGTTCATTTTACGGATATGCCCGGCATGAGGCAATCCGAGATGTTCAATACGATGAACCAACGAATGATTTACTTCTGTTTTTAATTTTTCATAAACCGTTAAAACTTGATCTATGGCTGCATCTCCAATGGCATGCGCGGCTATTTTCCAACCATTTATCTGTCCTTTTGAAGCCAGATTATAAAAATAATCGGTTGACATCCTTAATACTCCATAATTATCAGACGCTTTATATGGTCTGAATACGGCGGCGGTCTGACCACTTAACCCCCCATCGGCGAAAAATTTCAAGGTATCCATTTGTAACTTTCCAATACGTGGATATTTTGACAGGTAAGGATTTAAAGGCTTAAAATCAGGTAGGTGAACCAAAAAAAGGTTGACTCTTAACTTTAGTAAACCCTCTTTTTCCAATGCCTCATAAGCCAGACGTTGCGGGGTATAAATTTCAGGATCTGTAATGGAGGTGATGCCCATTTCCAAACATTTTTCCTGCGCATCAAGAATCATTTTCTTATATTCGACAGTGGTAATTTCGGGAATAAAAGGAGTTATTTGTTTTATAGCCGCCTCATAAAGAATACCGTTGGGTTTCCCATTTTCAAAACGACCAATGTGACCTCCAGGTGGATCTGGTGTATATTCATCTATGCCAGCCAAATGCAAAGCAAAAGAATTAACCACTACAATATGAGCACAGGTGCGCATAACTTGACAAGGTCTGTCTGGAAAAAGAATATCAAGATCCTTACAATTTGGCAATGCCTGGTTTTCCCATAACGCCTCATTAAATCCACGGGCCAAAAGCCAGCCATTTGAGGTAGCATTTCCACCAAAATCATGTAATAAAGCCAGTAACTCTGGTTTTGAATGCACTCCCCTTAAGTCGAGAGTATGCCCCAAAAGACTCCCCACTTTCCAAAGGTGCATATGAGCATCATTGAATCCAGGAAAAACAAATCGCCCATTAAGATCCACTTTTATGGCATCCGGAAAAGATAAAAGCAGATCCTGAAAGGTACCGAAAGCCTTAAAGCAGTCATTTTCCACCACCATCGCATCACAATGATTATTTTTTCCGTCAAGGAGAAAAATCTTGGCATTATGAAAAAGGCATGGATTCATAATGGACATTTAAATGATGGCTAATGATTTTTTGGCTATAGCATTTTCAAGAACGGACAAACCCTCTTCCAATTGATCATCCGTCATAACAATAGGTGGAAGCAATCGGATACAATTACTGTAAAGCCCCGCCCTAATCAAAATGATGCCATTTGAAACGGCCTCCTTAATGATTTCCAAGGCCATGGCTGGATCTGGCTCTTTCGTTTTCTTATCTTTCACAAATTCAACAAGGCGCATGGCTCCCATACCTCTAACATCACCAACACAAAGATATTTTGATACCCAAGGTGCCATTAAAGCTTCCATTTTTTCTCCAACCCGGGTTGATGTTGCTAAAAAAGCTGAGGACGATAAAATCTTAACCGCTTCAATGGCAGCCACGGCAGCTACCGGACTCCCTCCATAGGTTCCCCCTACACCTCCAAGATGCACCGCGTCCATTATTTCAGCTTTACCTATAGTTGCACTGATAGGCATGCCTGCACCCATTGATTTTGCCAGAACGACCATATCGGGGATAACGCCACTGTGTTCAATAGCACAAAAACGACCAGTCCTACCTGAACCGCATTGAACTTCATCGGCGATCATAACTGCTCCGGTACGGGTACAAATTTCCCTGATTTTTTGAAGGAATAAGGGAGGAACAGGAATAAATCCAGCTTCTCCTAGGACAGGTTCTATTAAAATAGCTGCTAAAGCCTCTGGGTCAACCTGGGCAATCAGCGCATTTTCAAGTTGTTGAATGGAAAAATGAAGATACTCGTCTTCCGTCATCCCCGCTGGAATCCTGTATAGATTTGGAACGGGTAACCGATAGATATCGGAAGACATACTGCCGAATCCTTTTTTAAATAAGCCATATTTACTGGTCAGGGATAAGGTCAGATGCGTTCGTCCATGATAACCACCTTCGAAGCAAATAACGGCAGGTCTTTTTGTGTAATAGCGGGCTATTTGAACGGCATTTTCCACTGCTTCAGAGCCAGAACCAGCTAGCAAGGTCTTTTTTGGAAAATCACCAGGGGTTACTTTATTTAATAATTCCGCTAATTCAACGTAAGGTTCAAAAGTAGTAACCAATGCACAGGTATGTAAATATTGATCAGCCTGTTTATGAATAGCCTGAACCACTGCTTCCGGCCGATGACCCAGATTCAGCATGCCGATACCGCCTGCAAAGTCGAGCAATTGATTCCCGTCCACATCCCAAACGGTCGCTCCCTGCGCTTTTTCGACCACTATTTCCGTAGATTTTGCCAACCCAGCTGGGGTAGCGGCCGTTCGCCTTGCAATAATTTCCTTTGCTTTAGGACCCGGAATCGAGGTAACTAAATTAATATTTTTCATTTTTCAACATTTAAACTTCAACACTTGAAGGTAAAACAAGTAAAACGCCAGCATTGCCACAGGTAGGGTCTGAAAGATAGTCTTTCATAAGTCCACAAAGTTTAAAGCCTATTTTCTGCTGAACAGAAACGGTAGGATCCATCAGGTGTCCATTTTTCAATGCCTGATAATATTCCTCCAGGGAGTAATCTTTGGCATGGGCGGCAAAACCATTGAGCATGCCCACAGTAACCTGACCTTTCAGTCCCAGGTTATTAACCACTTTTTGTCTGGCTCTGTACAAGCGTCTGGCGATACCGAGGCCTCTGAATTCAGGAAACACGGCCATATCCATGCCATATAGCCAATTTCCCTCTGGCTGATGGGTCCGCATGAATCCATCGTCAAAAAGATCAGCAAATCGGTGCATTTCAGGATGTTCCGGATCAAAATGATAGCGAATACTGGAAGTACTACCCGCTAATATACCATCGATTTCAGCCACCCACTGCCCCTCTGGAAAAAGATCAACATGGGATGAAAAATGAATATCCTTCATGCGTTCCTCAGGGATCAAATCAGGAAAAACCACCTCTTGAAGATGCGCTAATTGCGGGGCATCTCTCTTTTCCATTTTCCTGATTATTAGGTTCATAAATAATTTATTTTTTTTAAAAAATCCAAAAGCCTATGGCAAAACTGGCGGTGGCAAGCAGAAAAGCGATGAGGGCATAAGGTAATTGACTAAAAGAATGTGTCGTTGGAGAACATTCTGTACTTGATGCTGTCAAAATGGTACAATCTGAAAAAAAACTGGCATTACTGCCAAATACCCCAGCTGAAAGGACCGCTCCCACCATTAAAAATGGATTTATATTCAAAGCTATACTTAATGGGATGACAATAGGTAAAGCCACCGTATATAAGCCCCAAGAGGAACAGGTGGTATAAGAAATGAAAGCCAACAAGACAAATAAGCTGACAGGCAATAAAAACGGAGGGAAATTACCTTTTATCTCCGCTATCACATAAGTCGTCAATCCCATTTCATCACCGATATTCTTCAAAAAAAAGGAAAGGCTTAATATGGCTAATGGCAGAATCATTTCCTTGAAACCAAGCAAAGCATGAACACTGATTTGATCGTAAGTCATCACTTTTCTAAAAAAGTACCAGGCTATAGTTAAAACAAAGGCCAGGGCAGCCCCTTGCAAGGCATCGCCTTTCAATAAAAGCGTACCTCCAATAAGGACAATCATTGGAAAAATAAAATCGATAGGCTTAACGTTTGTTGGCTGTTTATGATTCAAATCTGTTGCAATATCAGCAGCAGATACAGCCATTTCTGCCGCTTTCATTTTACCGAAAAGCGGAATGATTCCTAAAGCAACAAGGAAGGAAACCAATAGGGAGGCCAGTGCATAAAAATTATATGGAATGGTAGCGGCAAAGCCCCTTAAACCTTCTCCAATAGCAACTAACTTATTGTCTTCCAATAATTTGGATGTAAATACACCCCAAGTTGATAAGGGAATAATGGCACAGACTGGGGCAGCAGTCGAATTAACTAAATAAGCAAGTAAAGGTCTGGAAACACCAAATTTATCAGTAATATTCCTCATACTTACCCCAGTGCTTAATGCACTCAGATAATCATCTGGAAAAACAAAAAAGCCCGTGAACCAGGTGGTCATCAAAGCCGATTTTCTGGTTTTAATGAAACGCAACAGATAGTTTCCAAAAGCGACCGCACTACCGCTGGCAACAATGAGCTGAATGAGCATTCCGTAAATTCCACAAACCAGAATTACCCAAATAAGGGAGGGGTTTGCCATGGTTTCGGAGAGTATGGAAAGGAAATTACCTGGAAATTGTTTCCAATCTATCATTATTGAACCAACGATGCAACCAATGAACAAAGACTCTAAAGACCTTCTACTAAAGATACCAAACAGAACGACAATAAGAGGAGGCACCAGGCTCAATATTCCAAATTCCATTATAAATTCCCTATACTAATGAGTTTTTTATCCATGTATTCGAGCAGGCCTTCCGCTCCCGATTCAAAGCCAATACCGCTTTCTTTCCAGCCTCCGAAGGGCGCTTCTGTCGCTTGCGGCAACCATTCATTTACCCCAATGATACCCGCTTCGAGTTTTTCAGAGAAATAAATGGCTTTATTTAAATTTTCTGTCATCACATAGGCTGCCAGTCCAAAAGGGACATCGTTGGCCAGTGCAATGGCTTCCTCATCGGTTTCAAAAGGAGTAACTATCATGACAGGTCCAAAAACCTCTGACTTTTGAAAATGGTGATTTTTATTCGCTTCCATCAAACAAGGAGACATAAAAAATCCTTTTCCCTCTATTTTTTCACCTCCACAATGGATTTTAGCACCCTCGCTTTTTGCTTTCTCTAAAAATTGAAGTACACCTTCCCTATGCCTTTCGTGAATGAGGGGCCCCATTTGAGTGGTTTCATCCAACCCATTTCCTACTTGAATACGCCTGATTTCTACACCTGCTGCCTCCACAAAAGCATTAAAAATAGATTGATGGATAAAAAATCGTTGGGGAGCAATACAAACCTGACCCGCATTTCTAAATTTACCTTTGACACTCTCTTTGGCTGCATTGACAGGATCCATATCTTTGCAGATAATTGCCGGGGCATTACCTCCCATTTCCAAAGCGAGTCGGGTATTGTTTATACTTGCCCCATTCATCAATAATTTTCCAACTTCCGTGCTTCCTGTAAAACTTATTTTTCTAACCTTTGGATGTTCAAGGAAAATATTCCCAGCTGAAGGGGCATCACCATGCACAAAATTGGCAACACCCTCCGGAATACCTGCTTCTTGTAATGCGGACATAATATGCATGGCCGTCAATGGCGTATGTTCCGAAGAACGGGCGACAAGCGTACAACCTGCGGCCAAAATAGCGGCCCAACAACGGGCAGGATTATAAGCTGGAAAATTCCAGGCAGTAATTGCACCGACGACACCAAGGGGTTGATAAATAACGGACATCCGCTTATTCGTTCGAAAAGAGGGAATAGTTCGCCCATAACATCGTTTTCCTTCTTCTGCAAACCATTCAAAAAGATTGGCTGCAACCCCAATTTCTGCTTTTGCTTCCAATAAAGGTTTTCCCGATTCCAGCACCATATCATGTGCAATCAACCCTATTTTTTCTCTGATAATCCGTGCGGTATTTTTTAAAATTTCAGCTCTATAATAGGGCGATATTGACTGCCAGTTATCCCAGGCATTTATAGCTGAATCAATAGCTAATTGATAATCGACAACATCACCAAAGGGTAAATCAACTATTTTTTCTCCTGTTGCTGGATTAAATAAAGGTCGGGTATTACCTGATACAGCATCTGTCCAAAGGCCATTTATATAATTTTTTCTCATATCAGCTCATTAAATGCATTTTCAATAATTTCAAAACCTTTATATAAATGAGCATCGGAAATGACTAAAGGACTTAAAATCCGAATATAATTACCATTCACACCAGCACTAATGAGGATTAAGCCATTTTCATTGGCAAAATGCAATACCTTTTTGGTAAGGTCAGAGGCAGGATTTCCATTCTGGTCAACGAGTTCGATAGCCAGCATAGCCCCAAGCCCATGAATAGCCTTAATGGTATCTGGGAATTTATTTTTTAATCTTTCAAAAAAATCATTCACTTTGATGCCCACTTGAACGCCGAGTTCGTTCATATTCATCTCTTCCATATATTCGATCGTTGCCAATGCAGCAGCGGCACAAACGGGGTTACCCGGATAGGTACCCCCTATGGTAGAAGGACCTGCAGCATCCATAATGGCAGCTTTACCCATTACACAACCAATAGGCATTCCACCACCCATCGATTTGGCCCACGTAGAAATATCAGGAATAACATCATAATGATCATAAGCCGCCCATTTCCCCGTCCTGCCAAAACCAGACTGAACTTCATCGAGAATGAGTATAATCCCATATTTATCACAAATTTTCCTTAGTCCCTTCAGGTAAGTTGGTGAAACAACATGAAAACCACCCTCCCCTTGCACTGGTTCCAGGATAATAGCTGCCACCTGGCTGGCAGATACGCCCTGATTAAAATATTTTTCCAAATCAGCTAAATGATTTTTGCCAAACGCCTCCTCCGATATATTTTCCTGATAAGCCTGATAATATGGAAAAGGGATACGGTAAACTTCGGGAGCATAAGGTCCACAATGATGTTTATAACCAACCTTTGACGTTAGTGTCATGGCCATCATGGAACGACCGTGAAATGCCCCTTCATAACAGATAACTGCAGGTCTGCCTGTCGCTTGTCTGGCTATTTTAATCGCATTTTCAACAGCTTCAGCCCCTGTATTAGTCAGCATAACTTTGGTTTCTTCTCCATGAGGGAGGATGGATACCAATTTTTCTGCCAAAGCAAGATAGGGTTCGTAAATAGCCACATTGAAACAGGTATGCATCAGACGAGCCGCTTGTTCTTGAATAGCTTTAACCACTTTTTCTGGACAATGACCTACATTCATTACTCCAATACCTCCAGCAAAATCAATCAATTCTCTGCCATCGGCATCTTTGACAATGGAGCCATGAGCTGATTTTGCGGAAGCAGGACTAAAAATACCTAATCCTTTTGGCACAACAGCTGCCCTTCTTTGATATAAAAGATCTGTATTCGAATGATTTGTCATGATTGTTTTCTTACCAGGTTTAAAGCAGGTTGACCTATTTTGAATATTTTAAAATACATATTCGTTTTTGTTTCAAAGACCCCCTCAATTTTTTGGATAGCCAGTAACACTTCACTCAAATGTGGAGTATCTCTGCACAGCAGATTTGCTTCCAGATCATAGATGCCTGTTGTCATCGCCAAAAAACTTATCTCCTCAATTTGCGAAATTTCAAGCGCTACCTTTTCAACTAAAAAAACAGGGCGAACAGAAATGAGCAATTGAGCGTAAGCATGAAATCCAACCTTTTCCGGATCAACTCTACCCGTAATTTGCAGCGTCTTATCCTCAATTAACCGGGTTACCCTATTTCTTACCGTACCTACAGAAACGCCAAGTTCATCTGCTAATTCTGTGAATGATTTTCTACCATCTTTTTGAAGATGTAATAGTAACAGAAAATTTAATTCATCTAAAGCCAATGATGTTGTCTGGCTACTTGCAATCATTTTTTTATTTTAAATTTAAAAAAATTGTTATTATTTTCAAAATATTTGCATTATTTATAAATAATCTTATTTTTTTTGAATAAACGTCAATTCAATCTACATTTAATATAAAAAAAGACCATTCTCTTTTAAAAGAATGGCCATTCCACTTAACAACAACAATACATTCTATTTAACTAACAGAAATTGTTTTGGGTAACAACCTTGCATCCCCTTCATTTTTAGGAATATGTAGATTTAAAATTCCATCTTTATAAGACGCTTCAATATTTTCATATTTTACCGTATCGGGGAGAACAAAAGATCTGTAAAAGGACTGATATCCAAATTCGCGGACTAAAAATTTGTTCTTGTCCTCCTTTTCCTCTCTTTCTATTTTCTCTTCCGTCGAAATAGTAAGCAAATTGTTTTCTAATTGTATTTTAAAATCTTCTTTCTTTTTTCCCGGTACTGCCACTTCAATATCATAACTTTTTTCATTTTCTTTTAGATTTACAGAAGGAAGAATTAAGTCTCTGGTTGTAAAGTCGTCAAAAAAGGCATTTAATACGGGAAAGTAATCTGGTCTTTTCATTAAGGTTCTCATGGCAAATTGTATTAAATTAAATAATAGACAAATTTGCATGAAATCCAAATGCTGGTGTGATGAGAAAAATCAATAAAAAAGATGATTTAGTACAATTTCACTTTTGTGAGGACTAACCACCATTTCCTTTACGATTTTTCATTTCAACTTTTATTTTATCCAACCAGGCATCATATTTTGAAGACTGCTCTGGTGTTAAAACAGATTTAATATGTAATTCGGAAGCCTCATTTAATTTTTTCATTTCATCACGAACTAATTTTGGGTCGCCAGATGCTTTGGCTTTAGTTCTTAATTCATCTAATTTTAAGAATCTCTCAATTTGAATAGTTTTTATTTTATTTACTTGCTCATCTGCCAAAGATAAAGATGACGTTAAAGATTGCACAAAAACCTCTGCTCGTTCCTGAGGGGATTTTCTAGGATTATTTTGAGAAAATACGTTAAAGGTAATGAGCAAAAGGGGGAAAAAAACTAGGTTTTTCATTATTCTTAATTTAAACTGAAAAAATAAATTACTTAGATTAGATTACTTTTTATACAGTTCGTTTAACAGAATAATTATTTTCCTATAAAAATTTATATATTTCTTTGGCAAAATGCGGAAACGCAATCTCTGGGTCTTGGATTTCTGGATGCCATTTTTTCTCCCATTCAAAACTATAGTACCCCTTATATGGACTGTTTTTTAACGAATTCATAGACTCCTCTAATGGGGCAATTCCCTCACCTACAAGACAATAAGCAGGTTTTCCATCTATAAGTCTGGCATCTTTTATATGTACATGTTTAATATATTTTCCAAGCGTATCAAACACTTCCTTAGGGGTTTCTTTGGTAACTACCCACATATTAAAAAAGTCCCAAATGAGGCCAACTTTTGGATGATTTGCCTCAGACATAATTTTCAAAAGCATATCTTTATATACCACCTTGCCATGAGATTCGAGGAGTATGGTCACATTACTTCCCTTTGCATACTCCCCAAGAGTAATTAATCCTGAAATAATCAAATCAAGGGTTTGTTCGACAGTTTGATCGGGTGGCAGATCATCAGGAAATACACGCATAAAAGGGCATTCAAGTTGCTCCGCCAAATCAATAAATCTTTTAGCATCATCTAAATTTGATTTCCTTTTATCCTCTTGAGCAAAATGTAAATTGGCAGAAGAGCCAAGATTGATTATTTTAATACCATTATCTTTAATCAATCTTAAGGAAGCAGGCAAATTAGTCTTACTAAACTCGGGACATTTCGGTAAATCCATCTCCCCAGCTAATCCTCTTATTTCGAACCCTTTATAACCATTTTCGACTGAACAGTCAACGATTTGTTTCAGACTCCAGTCAGGACATCCCAGGGTAGAAAAAGCAAGTTTTTCCGTTTTTTTATTTTCTTTAAAAAGTGGATTTAAGGCGGCGAGAGCCATTAAACCCGCACTTGTTTCCAGAAAAGCTCTTCTTGTCTGTAATTTCATTATTTTCAATTTAGAGACCTAAAGCACTGGCATTAAATATACAACCTTGTGAAGGTGTATTCCCTCTTAAGACAGCGATTACATTTTTGACGGTACTTAGGCACATATTTTTATAAGTTGTTGCGGTCAGGCTACTTACATGTGCCGTGATAAATGCTTTTGGATGGGAAATCAAGGCGTCGTCAGCCGTTGGCGGAGGATTAAAGGGGACATCAGCAGCATAGCCTGCCAATTTTCCGGTATCCAACGCATTTAATAAGGCTTCTCTTTCAATTAAAGGTCCTCGAGCTGTATTGATTAAAACAGAACCTGTCCTCATTAAATTAAACATCTCTTTATTAATTATCCCATTGGTTTCCCCATTCAGCGGGAGATGAAGGGAAATAATATCAGCTTTTTGGAAAAGCGAGGCTTTTTCGACCAAATCGTAGGGTACATTTTTTTTAGAGGGTGACCAATAGATGACTTTCATTCCGAAGGCGGAAGCTAAATTAGCCACTTTAAGACCTATATTTCCCAAGCCCAAAATACCCAGCGTTTTACCGGAAAGTTCGTCACTTTTAAATGTGCTTCTGGAAGCCCAATTCCCTTTTTTAACTTCTGAAAGCGCTTCAAATAAATTTCGCTGAATAGTTAACATGAGGGAAATAGTATGTTCTGCTACGGTAGAAGCATTCGAACCAGGTGCATTAATAACTTTAATACCCCTTTTTGTTGCCTCCTTAACATCGACATTATCAAGCCCAACACCACAACGAGCAGCTACTTTCAGGTTAGGGCAGGCATCATATAAAGCAATATTCACCTGACCAATACCACGGGTGATAACGGCATCCATTTTTTCCAGCTCACCCGAAGCAGGCATTCCCTCCCAAGCTTTATAAAGTTGAATATTTTCATCGTTCGACAGCCATTCAAAAGATTCTTCTTCGATGGTTTCCAACAATAAGATATGTAGCATCTTTACGCTCATTTAGATTTTACTCATTATGATATAATGTTGCATCTTTAGATTTATACCCCCGGAAATCATTTCTACCAGAAACATAAATACCTTCCTGGAATAATTCATCTTCCAGAATCGCAGGATCAATCTCCGTTCCTGGTTTACAAGATAGTTCTACTAAATTACCAGAAGGATCCCTAACAAACATCTGTATTGGACCAAAAGGCAACTGCCTCACCTTACCCCATGGATTGACATCAATAACTCCTAAGGCTTTCATTCTCCAGAACACTGCATTAATATCATCTACTTGCATACAAACATGACCTCTGAAAGAGTATACATCATCCCACTCCGTCAAGTGAAGTTGTTGCGTTTCATTTATCTTAAAAAAAGCAGTTGGATAATCAAAGAGAAAAGCTGGAATCACTTCAAGGCCTAATTCCTTTTCATAAAATTCGCAGGCTTCTTCCAAATTTTTCACAACGAGCGCAACATGATTTATTCCTATTGCCTTTGCCATAGCGACTATAAATTTAATGGTTAATTTTCTGTTTGAATTCGTGGACAAAGTCCCAGTTTGGAGTCAAGCCGAGGCCTGGAGCCGTTGGTGCAGAAATCATTCCCTTTTCAACGGTAATTTTCTCATTTACCAGGTCATACATCATCGGATTTCCACCCAGGGAGAACTCAATAACGACGGCCGCGGGTGAAGCAAAAGCAACATTTACACCAGCCATAAAAGAAAAAGCAGAACCCCAGCAATGAGGCGCCAGTTCCAGTTGAAAGGTATGCGCCAGATGAGCCACTCTCATCGATTCTGTGATTCCGCCAATAATAGCTGAGTCAGGTTGTACCACATCCATGGCTCTCACTTCAATTAAATCGCGTATATCAAAAGCGGTAAATTCACTCTCACCTAAAGCAATTGGAATGGAGGTAGCTTGCCGAACTTCGGCGGTACCATGGCGATTATCGGGACTAATGGGTTCTTCAAACCAATACAAGTTACAGTCTTCAACGCCTCTACAAAACTGTTTTGCCTCAGGTACACTAAAAGTACCATGAGCATCTGTCATCAATTTAATATTAGGCCCGATAGCCTCTCTGGCAGCTTTCACGCGTTTCACACTTTCTGCAACCGTTTGATCCATAATGCCCACCCTCATCTTCACACCAGAGAAACCCTTTTCAATATATCCGTTCAATTGTTCGCCAATTTTATCTGCTGAAGCCCATCCACCACTTGCATAAGCCTCCATTTTATCGCGGCAAGACCCCCCAAGGAGATCCGCAACAGGAACACCCAGCGCTTTACCTTTAAGATCCCAAAGGGCAGTATCAACACCGCTCATAGCGGATATAGTCAAACCTCTTCTACCCAGAATAGGAAATTTTCTACCTCTGCTCAGCGAATAATGATCTCTTGTCCCATTATAAATATGTTCCCATATTTTAGAAATCTGTCCTGCTTCTTTACCCACCAACAGCGGTTTTATTTCATTTTCAACACAAGTTACAATGGAAGCACAAACGCCCGAAGATCCGACTGCTGCCTTTGCCTCACCAAAACCTTGCAAACCGGTATCTGTGGTCACTACCACGAGCGTCATATCAAAATCGGTCAGTAGTCCATAATCAGAAAAATGTTGCTTTTCTTTAGGAATTGGACATCTAAGCCAAAAAGCTTCTACATCTGTAATAATCATATCAAAGGTCTTAGTGTTTCTACTGATTTTCTGGTTAGCATGGTATAAAATTCCTCTGTCACGGCTGAACTTCCATGATCTTCAAGGAATTTCTTTGCTTCTGGACTTAGCCCCTGAGGATTTTCCTCGATAGAATTGGGATAAGGATTAGCGGGGGTGCGATCTAATGGAGAACAGAATTCAACCGAAAGAACCTCGTTATAGCCAATTTCCCTTAGAGTTGCCACTATTTTCTTCCAATCTAAACGCCCCATTCCGGGAGCCATTCTATTATTATCGGCGACATGAAATCCTACCAAACGACCTTTAGCCCGTCTAATGGCTTCAAACATATCATCTTCTTCAATATTCATGTGAAAAGAGTCCAGACAAACGCCACAATTTGGCCCTACAGCTTTGGCTAGTGCCAGTGCCTGATCCCCTCTGTTGATAAAATATGTTTCAAATCTATTAATGGGCTCAATACCCAATAAAATACCAACACTTTCTGAGTAGGCATAAATTTCCTTCATTCCCTCTACGGCCCATTCCCATTCTTCCTCAGGTCTTCCATCGGGAATAATTTTTGCAACCGTTGCAGGAACAACTGAAACCATTTTACCATCCAATTCCTTCACCATTGTCACCACATCCTTCACATATTGGACCGATTTTGCCCGTTGAGCCTTATTTTTTGCCAACAAATTCCTATCCTCCAACATGAGAGTCACCGAACCCCAGCAAGTCATATTATGATCTTTCAAGAGTTTACCCACGTGTTTAGTGTCATACGCCTCGGGAGTACCCTGAATTTCAATTTTTTCATAACCCAGTGCAGAAATTCGTCCAATGGTTGTTTCAATGGATTCTGCTCTCATCCAATTGTGAATTGATAATTCCATTTTCTTTTTTTTTTAATATTATTTTTATCCTTATTTAGTCATTTTACTTTCTAAAGGATGCATTTTCAATAATTTAGTACTTTGGTAAAAAGATTGTTTTTTACTTAAAGTAGCTCTAACTTCTTTTACGACCGACGGTTGAATAGGTGAAGCGTTATTTCCAAATGAATTCCTAATATAGGTCGCAACGGCAGCTACTTCCTGGTCACTTAGCCCTTCGAAAGGAGTCATTGGCACCATTCCTTCATATTGTTTACCTTTCACCTCAATGGGGCCCATCAATCCTTTAAGAATAACTTTAACCAATCTAACCTGATCACCTGTAACCCACTCTGTTCCGGAAAGAGGAGGAAAACCAGATGCTGTAAGGCCATTTCCATCGGACTGATGACAGGTTATACAATACCCTTCTTTACTGTAAACTTCTTTCCCCTTGTTAAATAAAGCAAGATCATCTCCCTTTAAATTGGTTTCTTCCTTCTTTGTAACTTTTGGCTTTATCACAGCCATGCCATTTAAATGGGCAACCGCCGTTTCAAACGCGTAAACCATCCATTCATCTAAAGGCTTTAACTTCGCAGCTTCCAAAACAGGCATACCTTTTGATTTTCCAAGCCAGGATGCTGAAACGATGGCACCGAGCCTGACTCTGCTATGCTCATCTGCGGCAGCTTGCTTAAGTAATTCCATCTGATTTTTAACTTGATGACCCGTAAAACGAAGTACCTCCAATGCAGCAGCCCTCACGCGATAATCATTTGCTGACAGTAATTTTTTCAATAAAGGCTGATTCACTTTATTTAAACCCCAACTAACCCATAAACCTTCTAAAAGATGATGCTCATATCTGATATCTCTGGTATCAAGGGTCAACATCCATTTATCCATTTTCGCCAAAACTTCTTCTGCATTTCTAGCTCTTAATTCTCTTCTGGTTCTATACCTTGTCCGATATTCAGGTAAAGTTAAATTAGATAAAAGCGTCTCAATAGATGCTCCATCTATTTTTGCTGGTGGAACTAAAGGTCTTGAAGGATAAGTTATTCTGTAAATACGTCCATGAACATGATCTCTCAGGGGATCTCTGGCATTATGTTGCATGTGTCCGATAAGAATATTATGCCAATCGACCAGATAAAGCGAACCATCGGGGGCAAATTCCATGTCAACGGGTCTAAAATTCCTGTCTGTTCCAACGACCAGATCTTGCCTGTGTTTCGTTTCATACCCGGTGCCACTATCCCAGATCTTATGCTGCTTCATTCCCAAAAATCCAATGGTATTATTTATCAACATATCCCCTTGAACTTCCTCAGGAAAATGCCTGCTAGAAACAAATTCCAGACCAGAAGTTGGTCTGACCATGTGATCTTTTTCAATCAGCTGCTTACCCTTATGGGTCGCTTCCCCGTATCGTGGTAAAACAGTGCCCGGAGTCATCCATCGTACATCAGGACCAGATGTTTCCGCAAAAAAGGGCTGTCCCCACTCATCAAATGCTATACCCCATGGGTTAGGAATGGATAATTGAGCTATCCTGTCTAATTTGCGCAATTGAGGACTATACCGGTAAAATCCACCATTTGTAGCTCTTACCGTGCCATAAGCGGTTTCTACATTTGTATGTAAAAACACCCCTTCTCCGGAATAAATGGCACCCGAAGGATCCGCACAAAAAGCACTGCTATTATGGTGAGTGTCATGATCATCGAAACCACTCAGGATAATTTCTTCCTTATCGGCTTTATCATCTCCATTGGTATCGGTAAATAATTTCAAATTAGTACCTTGAGAAACATAAACCCCTTCAGGAGCAAATTCAAATCCAAGGGGAAGATGTAAACCGTCAACAAATACCGTTTGTTTATCCGCCTTACCATCATTATTGGTATCTTCAAGGATAATTAGTTTATCATCTGGTTTAGAATCCCCAGGTTTATAATGGGGATAACTGGGCATAGTAGCCACCCAAAGTCTGCCTTTATTGTCAAAAGACATTTGCACAGGATTAGCTAAGTCTTTAAATTCTACTTCCGAGGCAAAAAGGTCAATTTTATATCCTTCAGGAACTTTTAATTTAGCCAATGCATCGGCACCATATAGATATTTTAGGCTTCCATTTTGTTCAGGATTAAAATTGGTTTTAATCTCAGGGAGACTCCGCGTATTTTTATCCGCCTCCTTCAAATTGGTTTTCTCACCCTTTTGAGCTGCCAGCCAGATCGCTTTATCTCTGATAGTTAGCATTTGTCTGATTTTTTCCAATTCAGCTGGATAATTATCCGGTCCAAATGGATCATATCTCCTGCCATAAACGTGAACGCCATTAGGAATTTTATAATCATTGTGCCACAGCCAGTTCTTCTCCATCACCATTTCGTGGATCAACGATCTGTTTGCTTCTGCTTTTGAAGGGGCAGAACCAAAAATTTCGTCTGATAAATAGATTGCCAATTTTTTGTACCCATCACCATTCAGTTGCATCCCATCGATGGTTAAGGGATTGTTTGCCTCATTATACCATTTTTTGGAAGGCGTGAAGGCATCCACAAAAGTCACCTTATTTTTTTCAGCCACCTCTTTCATTACCTGAGTATACATCCAAATATTTTCATTTTCGCTATCCCCTTTTGGAACATCCATAAGACTAGTCAAATCTTCATACGCTGTTGGAGAAACAATTACCAGCTGAGGGGATGAGACCCCATTATATTTTTGATTGAGTGTATGCTGAATGAAAGCATTCAATTCATTCTTATAGTTTTCTAGGTTATCTTTACCATCGAAAGATTCACTAAATCCAAAAAAGGCAATAATGATATCGGTTTTTAAATTGGTTAGCCACTGATCTGGACTATCGAAATGCCCTTCACTGTCTGATTTTTTAGCAAATTCCGTTTGGAATTTTTCAGCACCAGGAAAAGCCCATGGAAGATTTCTTGAAGCATGCGGTCTAAAGCCTGGTGTATCCCCACCGTCACACATGTTTCTGATAATGAGTGATTTTTCTGGATACCGGACATACATTTCCGTTTCAAAATATCCATAATTCATCATTCTGGAACCCAAATTACCACCTATCAGAGAAATATGTGCCCCATCTGGAATTTCAACCTTTTCATTATCAAAGTAATTAAGGAATGAAATGAATAAAACGAAGATAAAAATAAAAGAATAAAAAGTCTTATTTGGGTTAAACATGGTATGTTTATTTAGTATTAGTATTGCAAAATGTATTGATTAATCATTGACCATTCCACGGTATGGAACATTGATATCGAGCTTACCTTTCCATTTTTTTGGAATTTTTAATCCCAGTTCCCAGTGAATGGCATTGACCAATAATCGTTGAAAAGACTCGTTTGAAAAATCTTCTGGATGTCCAAGTGTCGTTGTAAAAATCTTTGCTCCGAAAGAATTTGTTCCTACCCAGGCGACGGGATTTTCAATAGCCTCTTTATCGGGATTTACTGCTTTGCCCATCAACAACCATTCAGAGCCTTTTACTGGATAATCGGGTAAAACCCTGTAAAGCCAAGAACGAACATGAAAATTGGGTTGAACCCCGGTTAAAACCGGATGATTTTTAGCTTTTTCAATCACAGAAACATCTGTAGAACTTTCGTGACCATAATGGGTATGCTTTGCTTTTCCGCCCCATCCTGGAGGTGAATTCAGTGCAAATTCACCGAAGGCATTCCATTTTTCAGAAGGATGATTTTTAGGGAAATTAAATGCGTGAGTGGTGGTGCGAAAGCCCATAACAGGTTTTGCCGATTTCAAATATTCTTCAATATGAGCCAACTGTTCTGGAACTAATTGTCTCCATCGTAAATAAAAAACGGCCAAATCGGCCTCTTTAAGGGCTTCTAATCCTGGAATATCCTTTTCACCATTTTGATTGGGGAAGGATTTTAGGACTTTGGTTTGAAAATGATATGATTTTTCGAGTTCAGCAGCTAAAAGGGGCAAAGTTTGCTCCCCACCATACTCATGATCCCCGGTAACAAATACGATGAGTGGCTTTTTTTGAGCATTAACAGCCTCAATTATGAAGCAAAATGCCAGTAACAGGTAAATCCCCTTTTTCATAAACAAGTTATTAGGTGAATATTCAAGATTTCTAATTTCCTAAATGTCACTCAAAATAGCGAAAATTTGCAAATAATAGATAAATTACGCATGTAATTTGTTCCTTCACATAGAATCGTTTGTGGTTTACTAACTACGTAAACTATAGTTATTTCTTTTGCAAAACTTAAACTTATGAAATTAGAAAACCGAAGACAAAAGGTACCACCCTTAACACATTTTCTTTATCGAATGAGTGTTTATGGTCTTTTTACCTTAGCCTTAATTGTTATCTCAGTTTCTATTGGAACATTTGGTTATCAACACTTTGCTCAACTAAACTGGTTAGATAGTTTTCACATGTCCTGCATGATTTTAACAGGAATGGGTCCAGTTGTTGAGATGCATTCGACTGCCGCAAAAATATTTTCCTCATTATATGCTTTATATAGTGGTGTCGCATTTTTAAGTATTACTGCCGTATTTTTCGCTCCCATTATTCATCGTCTGTTGCATATTTTACATGTAGAACCAGATGAAAAAGATTTATAATTTCCTTTGTAACTTATTGTATATTATATGAATACAACGAATCTTTTTATATTAGTTTATCAAAAAATACAAAGGATTTTTCAATATGTTTCGTCCAATAATCCCATTCATGTTTTCCATCATTTTCTTCGTAAATATGGGGTATTTCATTTTCAAGTAAAGCTTGGTGTAAAGACCTGTTTTGCTCAATCAATAAATCCTCTCTTCCACAATCAAAACGAAAGGCTGAAAGTCTCTTTTTATTTAGCAACATCCAATCGAGAACGCCATCTTGTTCTAAAGCCTGATTCTTTAAATTTTCAAAATCCTCTAAAAACAAGGCCATTTGGTCAAAATGCGTTATGGAGGACAATCCTGAAAATCCTCGAAATACATCCGGATATTTTGCTCCTAACCGAAGAGCACCCAAACCACCCATAGATAATCCTGTGATAAAAACAGGCGAGTAATTATCAATGTTTTCGTTTTTCTCCTTTACCGCTAAGATTACATCCTGAACAATCCATTTTTCATAATTCTCCGTTTTGTGTGGAACATATCCACTACCATCGCCAAATAATCCGTCTGATGGCATAGCTAATATCATAGGACGCACCCGATTTTCATCTATTAATTTTTGTACTATTTGATGTGCCTTACCTTTTAAAGACCAGGACCAGTGACTTCCATAAACTCCATGTAATAGAATAACGAGAGGTAAAGATTTCCCATGATTTTCCTTTGTTTTAGGATTAAAAACAGTGATATCTGCTCTTTTATTTAAAGCGGGACTCTTCACGGTCAATATTTGAAATGGATCTAAAAAAGCTTCTTCCAAGGTAAAAAAACAGGACATTTTGCGCGCGTTTTAATCGTTAAAAACAACCACCCCTTTGGCATTTTTGCCTGAATGCATATCCATAAAGGCTTCTGCCAAATTTTCAAGTTTGTAAGTTGATGTAATCATCTCATCTAATTTTAACACCCCAGACTGATATAAATCCTGAAGAACCGGAAAATCTATTTGCGGTTTAGTTTTGCCATACAGCGGATTTAAATAGATTTTATCCCATTCAAAAAGATTCATATCTATCTTTATTTCTTGTTCAATACCACTTACTTGTACTGCCATACCCCCATGTCGGATCATAGCTAAAGGTGCAGCACCCAAGGCCGGAATAGCGGTACATTCGAAAGCATAATCGGCTCCCCGAAGCTGCGTCATGTCTTTAACATTCTGAGCTGCATGTACCAATCCAAAATCATCCTTATCTGCTAAAATAAAATGAGTAGCACCATACATTTTGGACATTTCCAGTTTTACAGGATTTATATCCACAGCTATAATCATCCTTGCACCTGCAATACGGGCACCTTGTATGACATTAAGACCAACGCCTCCAACGCCCAAAACAACGACAGAACTTCCAGGTTTCACTTTTGCAGCATGAACTACTGAACCATATCCGGTCATGACCCCACACCCTATGATGGCGGCCGAAGAAAAAGGCATATCAACGTTTATTTTCACACAGGCAGCTTCTCTGACAAGGGTGTATTCAGACAGGGTCCCCAAACTAAAAGAGCGTTCAACTGGAATACCTTCCGAGGTGGTACTTTCAAAAGTGGCATGTCCCCCACTTCGTTTATTACCTGCTGTAACCGCTGAGTTGGATTCACATAAATGCTGATTTCCAAGTTGGCACTGAAAACAAAAATAACAAGGAATGGCCCAGTTTAACATTACGGGATCACCAATGGAAACAGTAGTTACCTTTTCTCCTGTTTTAACTACAATTCCTGCTCCTTCATGACCTAATACAAGTTGCTTTCCCCAAAACTGGGAATCCCAGTCTGTATGGCAAATACCTGCAGCTTTGATTTTAACAAGAATTTCATCGCCTTTTGGGTCGGCAACGGCTATTTCACGAATTGCAAATTGCCCTTTCCCATCCGTTATGGCTCCCTTGCATTGAATCATAAAGAATATATAACTGGATTAATGGGTGAGGCAATAATTTCCCCTATTTTAGCTCCTGGACACCAGGTATTCCAGTCGTTTATTTGATTATCGTTTTCAGGTTCTTTCAATTTCATATCCCTGTCCATATAAATCATGGTCATTACTTTTCGAGTCCTATCGGTATCATTTGCACCAGCCCTATGAAAAACCCAACCAGAATGAAAACTTACTTCACCCAAATCAAAGGGTTCAATCACATGTTGAAAATCTGTAACTCTTAATCTCTGCTGGATTTTATGTTCACTTTCGTCACCAATGGCCAATTCTCTCCCTTCAACAATGGCATGACTACCAGCACTAAATTCCAAAGGTCCCATTTCCAAAGGTACTTCTTGTAAAGGGATCCATGCTGTTATAGTTTTATCAGTGGCCAATGGCCAATAATATTGATCCGCATGCCAAGGGGTTATACCTCCTCTGGCTTCTTTAAACAAGGCTTGATCGTGATATAAACGGACTCCATCCGTTTGCAACAGCTGAGTAGCAATATGTCCAAGCCTTTTACTAAGTACAAACTCTTTACAAATATCATCTTCTCTCCAAAGATTGAAAATCTGCAAAAAAGCCTTTCCATAAGTATCTCTTTGCTCCAGGGGTTTATCCTGTTTATTAATCTCTTCTACTTTTTTACTAATCGCTTCTCCATAATAGGACAGGGTTTCTTCATCTAATACATTTTTAAGTTTAATGAATCTATTTTTCTGATAAAATGCAATAGCTTCCTGGCTAACCTGAAAAGGTTGATCGATTAAAGATTTTTTCATCTGAACTCGTTGATTTATTATGGTACCAAAATTAACATAGATTTAAATTCTTTTCTTTAATTTTTTGGCAAATAATTGTTCCAGGAAGGCCATTTTGAGCAGAATAAATATAATCCCTCTGAGGCTATTTTAATGAGCCGTATTAAAATGTCAGCGTTTGATACTCCCTTTCATTTTAAGAAATCAACAGATTCTCCCAACCAGCTTAAATTCTCGCCTGATAAGTGTATAGAGAATAATAACGGCCCTCCAATTTTATTAAATCATCATGAGTACCTCTTTCTACAATATTTCCTTTTTCCACTACCAATATTTGAGATGCTTGTCTAATGGTACTTAATCTATGGGCGATAACAAAAGTTGTCCTGCCTTCCATCAGTCTTTTTAAACTTTCCTGGATGAGAGACTCACTTTCTGTGTCCAGATTTGAGGTTGCTTCATCTAGAATTAATACGCGTGGATTAGCTAAAATAGCTCTTGCTATGGCAATTCTTTGTCTTTGTCCCCCTGATAATTTTACACCTCTTTCTCCAATCAAAGTGTCCAGTCCGTCTTCAAAACGGTCTGTAAATTCGTGAACATGTGCTGCGTGCACGGCGTCCTTTAATTCTTCTGCTGTGGCATAAGGTCTGGAAAACAATATATTATCCTTGATACTTCCTTCAAAAAGGAAATCATCTTGTAAAACAACACCAAGTTGACTTCTAAAACTACTCAAGCGAATTGTACTTAAATCGATCCCATCAATGGTTATTACCCCAGAATCAGGATTTAAAAAAGTAGCGGCGAGACCCGCAATGG
Organism: Bacteroidota bacterium; assembly: GCA_041159865.1. Taxonomy (GTDB): domain Bacteria; phylum Bacteroidota; class Bacteroidia; order Chitinophagales; family Saprospiraceae; genus BJGN01. Next base: position 21,829 of record JBEAXK010000096.1, on the reverse strand, counting down.
TCGATTTGCCAGATCCCGAAGTTCCAACTAATGCAGTAACTGAGCCTGGTGGTGCATGAAAAGTAATATTTTTCACTACCTCTTTACCTTGGTCGTAAGCAAAACTAACGTCTTTAAAGTGTATATCTCCAATTATCCTGTCTAACAAAACATTTCGAACCTCCTCATTCGCTTCCAGTGGCAAACGCATAATTTCCTCTGTTCTGTCTAATCCTGCAACAGCCTCTGTTAATTGACTGCCTATATTACTCATTTGAACAATAGGTGCAATTAAAAAACCTAAATAAAGGGTAAATGCAAGAAAATCACCAAAAGTTAACTGATTCGACATGATCAAATAACCACCTAAACCCATGATTCCTGCGGAAGCTAATCCTAATAGAAGGGTTGCTGCACTGGTAACAAAACTGGTTGCTGTGAGACTTGCCTTAACATTTTGGTATAATTTCTCTACGCCTCTGGCAAATGTGTCGATTTCCTGTTGCTCCGCATTAAATCCTTTGATAACCCTGACGCCACCTAAAGTTTCGGTTAAACGTCCGGTAACTTCCGCATTTATAACTCCCCTGGCTCTAAAAATAGGCCGAATTTTACCAAAAGCCTTTAGTGAAATTAATCCAAAAATGACAACTGGGACTAAAACATATAAAGTTAAGAGCGGACTAATAGCTACCAATAAAAATAAGCAAATGACAGCCGTAATGACTCCTCCAATCATTTGAGCGAGGCCTGTTCCTACAATATTTCGCACTCCTTCCACATCATTCATGATACGGGAAACCAGTTCGCCTGTTTTCACATTATCAAAATATCGAACTGGAAGTTGTATAATATGTTTTTGCACTTTTACTCTTAATTGAGAAATCAGATATTGACCCTCTACACTGAGTAATTGGGTCAAAAAATAGGAAGTAACGGATTGAATAATCAAAGCAATGACGACTGCCGCCAACAACCAGCCTAATCCCTGTATATCTTTCTCAGGAATTACATTATCTATTAGATATTTACTGGCACCTGGTAAAATAAGACTCGCTAATCTACTTATTATAATAAGCAAGAGGCCAATAGATAATTTATTTAAGCGAGGATGTATGAAAGTTTGATAAACAAATTTCAAACTCACATTACTTTCTTTTTTGGGTTTCATAAGTAAGGTTTTACCAGGATGAATTTTTTAAAGTTACTTTTAAACATTACGTTTTGACATTTAGTTGCCTCTAAAAGCAAACGAACATATAGGCTGATGTTAAACTACATAAGCCCGATAAATCATGTTTAAAGAATACATCATACCTGAAAGAAAAAAATACCTTCTGTAGTTATTATAAATGTAAATAATCAGGAAGGACAGGTCTGTTTTTTATACCGTCATCAATTATTTTTTCAATTCTTAGTCGTTCAGATCCTTCCAAAATTAATCTTGGCTTTCTGACAATTTCTGAACCAATACCTGTTTTTGATTCTGCCAATTTAATATATTGAACTAATTTCGGATGAATATCCAGTTCCAACAAAGGCATAAACCATCTATAAATAGCGATAGCTTCTTCCAGTCTACCCGCTTTTACCAACTTAAAAATAGCAACAGTTTCGGCAGGAAAAGCGCAAACCAGGCCTGCAACCCAACCATCGGCACCCAATACCAGTTCTTCTAAAGCCAGGGTATCCACGCCACATAAAATATGGAAACGGTTTCCAAAGGCATTCCGAAGACGGGTAACATTGGTAACATCCCTGGTAGATTCTTTTATTGCCTGAATATTTGAAACAGCAACCAATTCTGAAAACATATCAATGGTTACATCGATTTTATAATCTACCGGATTATTATAAATCATGATCGGCAAATCTGTACTTTCAGCTATATCTTTAAAATATTGAACTGTTTCTCTATCATCTGATTTGTAACGCATGGGTGGAAGTAGCATAAGTCCTTGTGCGCCCCAAAGGGCAGCTTTTTGCGCCAGTTCAACTGCAATTTGCGTACTTCCTTCCGCAATATTTATGATAACGGGCACTTTTTCATCAACAAATAACAGTGTTTCCTTTACCAGAATTTCCTTTTCCTCATTGGTTAACACACTTGCTTCACCTAAGGTTCCTCCTAAGACAACACCGTTTATACCCGCTTGTAATTGAGCGTTTAGATTTTTTTTAAATAAGGCTAAATCTAAACCATTTTGAGATGTAAACTTCGTTGTTATAGCGGGAAAAATACCCTTCCAGGAAACTGCCATTTTAATAAGGATTTTAGGAATCGTTAAATAATTTTAAAATTAATAATTTTTATCTGTTCCCTTCTAATAACTTTCCTATATTGGAAATAAATAACTTAAATAATGATGCGGATTCCTTTTGTTCTTTGCCTTTTACTATTTTTAAATACTTTATCTGGACAAATTGATCCAAGTAAAATCACCATTGTTCGCGATAGCTTCGGCATTCCACATATTTTCGCTAAAACAGATCCTGAAGTATCCTATGGTTTAGCCTGGGCATATTGCGAAGACCAATTTGCCAGTTTACAAATGGTTGCATTGCCTGCCAAAAAAGCAATGGGACGTGCTTTTGGGAAAAATGCGGTTGCTGCTGACTATGCCTTTGATTTTTTTCAATGTAAAGAGGTCACTGAGGCAAAATGGAATTCCCTCTCCCCTGAATTTACCAAACTAATCACAGGTTACGTGCAGGGAGTTAATGATTACGCAGAGGCCCATCCAGAAGAAGTGCTGGTAAAAAAGGTCTTCCCAATTACGGTGAAAGAATATATCGCTTCGTCTGTATTGGCTTTAACAAAGTTTAATGGAGGAGATCAGGCTCTGCAACAGATTTTCAATAACCAGGTAAAATGGCTAATTGATTACGACAAAATGGGGTCAAACGGTGTTGCGGTTCATCCTTCAAGAACAACCGAAGGAGTAGCCTATCTGGCTATAAACGCGCATCAGCCCAATGAAGGACCAGAAGCCTTTTATGAAGCCCATGTCCAAAGTGAAGAGGGCTGGAATGCTCTTGGTGGCCTGCTGGCTGGAGGTCCATGCATTTTACATGGTGTAAATGAACATTATGGATGGGCACATACCGTTAATTTGTGCGACAGAATGGATATTTTTCAATTGGAAATGCATCCGAAAAAGAAATATTACTATAAATATGACGGCAATTGGGAAAAATTACAAATTAAAAAGGTGCCTTTGCGCGTAAAAGGGATGCCAATTCCCATTTCGAAAAAAGTATTTTCCAGTAAATATGGTCCAACCTTAATCAATGAACAAGGTGCATTTTCCGTTAGGCTAGGGGCAAATCAGGAAATTAGAGCGCTGGATCAGTGGTATCAGATGAATAAAGGCAAAAATTATAGTGATTTTTACAAAGCATTAAGCGTTCAAGGTTTATCTATGTTCAATATTGTTTATGCCGACCGTTATGACACCATTTTTTATGTTAACAATGCATTAATGCCTGTAAGAAAAGTTGATGCCAACTTGAACTGGCAAGAAACTTTGCCAGGAAATACCTCCACCACCCTTTGGACAACATTTAGACCTCTGCAGGCATTACCCCAATATGTAAATCCTGCTTCTGGCTTCCTTTTCAATACAAATCATTCTCCTTTTTCTGCTACCGCAAGTGCTGATAATTTAAAAGTTACTCAGTTTTCGCCAGCAGATGGTTGGGAGACTATGGAGAATAATCGTAGTATTCGATTTAGACAACGATTTGAATCGACGCCGAAAATTGATTTTCAAACATTTAAAGACATTAAATTTGACAGACAATACCCTGAAAAACTGACTTTTATGTATCAGCTTGATTCTCTTTTTTATTTGGAAAATGGGGACGATAATCAAATGAATACCCTTTTAAATATCCTAAAATCATGGGATTATAAAGGGACAGCAGAAAGTAAAGGAGCTGCTGCTTTTATGTTAGTGTATGAATACTTAGCTAAAGCCTTAAGGGGTCAGGCAGCCAGACCTATAACTAAGGAGGAGGGCATTCAGGCATTAGCCTATGCAAAAAAATATATGCTGGATAATTTTGGGAAAATAGATTTATCCTTGGGTGATATTCAAAAACTGGTTAGGGGAAAAGATGAATTTCCCGTAGGTGGTTTACCCGATTTACTTGCTCCTCAATGGAGTCGCCCTTATGAAGGTGGAAAAAGAAAAATTGTAGGGGGTGATGCCTATGTTATGTTGGTGAAATTCCCAAAAAATGAATTACCCATTATCGAAACAGTCAATACTTATGGCGCATCTTCCCATCCAGATAGCCCACATTTTGCCGACCAGGTTCCTCTCTTTTTAGCACAAAAAACGAAACCTATGTATTTGGACAAACAAAAAGTAATGGCGCAGGCAGAACGCATTTATTCTCCTGGAATGAAAAAATAAGCTGGTTTTTACTTTTTCTGCTATTAATAATCTTTTGAAAATAATCCTTAACGGCAGTAACTACCAAATTTTAGGGTATCTCCAACTTGTAACCTTTCTGCTTCCTTTGCTGGAAATGGAATTCGATAGGTATGCCCTTGGTAAGAAACAGTGACTTGGCACATTTCTGGATTACCTATTTCTTTAGAAATAATAATTCCCTCAACGGTGAAATCATATTCCAGTTTAGGTTGATAATCAACTAGTTTTTCTCCTTCAAATTTTAAAAACTTAGTTGAAAATGCTTTTATATCCGAAATTTGATGGTTGACAATGAGGGTTGTAAAGAAAAATTTCTGATGTAATTCATAAATAAAAGATTGAACTGATTTTTTTAATGCTTCGTCCAAAGCAGAGAAAGGTTCATCCATCAACAACAACCGAGGTTTCGAAATAATGGCCCTCGCGATAGCCACTCTTTGTTGCTGACCTCCCGAAAGTTGGTAAGTAAACCTGGTTAATAAGTCCGTTAAACCTAAAGTATCTATGATATCGCGTAAAAAAATTTTGTCTAATGGATGAACTGCGGCAAATTTTATATTATCCAAAACATTCATGTTTGGAAATAAAGCATAATCCTGAAAGACCATCCCTATTTTTCTGTTTTGGGGAGATAATAAAAGTCCCTTTTGAGTGTCTAGCCAAAATTGATTACCAAAACGAATATCCCCATTTATAGGTTGAATGAGTCCACAAAGAATCTTCAAAAAGGTCGTTTTCCCACTACCAGAAACCCCAGAAATGGAGACAAAATCACCTACATTCAGGTTTAGATTCGCCTCTATTTTTTGGATACCCTGTAAAGTAGAGAATGAATGAAAGATCGATATGGAAAAATTCATTTTTAACGTTTAAAGGTTTTTTTTCTCCAAAAATGAACGAGTCCAAGTAATCCAAATGTAATAGAAATAAGGATTAAGGAATATTGGTTTGCCTGTTGATAATTTAAGGCTTCAACCGAATCATAAATAGCCATGGAGGCAAGTCTGGTTTCACCTGGTATATTACCTCCAATCATTAATACAATGCCAAATTCGCCCATAGTATGCGTAAATGTCAAAGCGAGGGCGGTATAGATTGCTGGCATACAATTAGGTAGCTGTATTTTAAACAGGGTTTGCCATTTTGATTTCCCCATCAGAAAAGAGGCTTCTATGAGCTGAACAGGTATTTTTTCCAGTCCGGCATAGATGGGTTGAACCATAAATGGCAGACTATAAATAATCGAACCAAAGATGAGTCCTGGAAAACTAAAAATAAGATTTACATCAAATAGTTGCTTAAAAAATATGCCAATAGATCCTCCCGGGCTAAACAAGAGCAACAAATAAAATCCAATAACGGTAGGCGGTAAAACTAAAGGTAAGGTGATGATTATTTCCAAAAAAGATTTTAAAAACCCCTGACTTCTTGACAGATAAAAGGCAATAGGAACACTCAAAAAGAATAAAATTAACGTCGTAACAGAAGCTAATTTTAAGGTGAGGAAAATGGTTTCTAAAAAATTTTCTTCCAAGATTTTACTCTTTTAGAGGTAATTGATACCCATTATTAAATAATATCTTTTTGACTTCCATAGATTTCATAAATGATAGAAATGATTCTACCTGCATTTTATTTTTCTCTTCTCCCCATTTAGTTATTATAAGTCCTTGATATATTTGCTTATACAAATGAGATGGAACTTCTTGCCAAATTCCTTTGTCTTTTAATTCAGGCGAATATAATACTGATTTTGCTGTAAAACCTATTTCACAAATGCGGGCATAAACATACTGCGTAGATTGGGCAATGCTCTCTCCTACTACAATTTTAGAGGAAATCTTTTTCCATAGACCTGCCTTTTCTAAAGCTAACTTTGCCTGAAGACCATAAGGAGACGTTATTGGATTGGGTATTGAAATCTTTGAAACGGTCTCCTTTTCCAGTAAACTGAATAAATTAGTTTCTTTAAATTTTGGGTTATTTGTCCATAAAACCAACGACCCAATAGCATAAATATATTGATTCCTAACTCCTTTACCCGCTTTGATAATTTCCTGGGTATAAGAGGTATCTGCTGATACAAACAAATGAAATGGAGCCCCATTTATGATTTGATTTGTCAATTTACCAGATGCACCAATCATCAATTCTACATTCACGTTTTCTTTTTGTTCAAATTTGGCCACTATTTCACGCATAGCAAATTGCATATTAGCAGCAACTGCAATGTTAAGAGTCTTTTTAGAATGGGTAACTTCCTGATTCGTACAACCCAAATACAAAATCAGAGTAAACAGGTATAAAAAACGTCTGAAATTTATTCGCATAGATTAATAATTTGGAATATCTTAATTAATCCTACTTACTTTGTAGTGTTTAATAAAAGTATTATTATTGCGCACTTAACGGTTAAAGTTATCATTTTTATCGTTTATTTTTAACTTTGAATTCGTAAAACCCTAAAGCAATAAAATTGGCTGAAAATATCTTTCCCCATTTCGATCAAATGCTTTCCAGAGAATTTCGAGAAAATAAACTCGGTCAAAAGGGCAAGGTTATTTGGTTAACAGGTTTGTCAGGTTCAGGAAAAAGCACGATTGGTTTAGCTTTGGAAAAAAGGCTTTTTCAAGAAAATTTTTTCGCACAATTATTAGATGGAGATAATATCAGGTCCGGTATAAATAAAAATTTAGGCTTTAGCGAAGAAGACAGAAAAGAAAATATTCGTAGAATTGCAGAAATCGCTAAACTTTATCTTTCAACGGGTATCATAACCATTAACTCCTTTATTTCACCTACAAAAGAGACCCGAGATTTAGCCAGAGACATTGTTGGTCAGGACGATTTCCTTGAGATTTATATTAATGCACCCATTTCAGTTTGTGAATCCCGTGACGTTAAAGGTTTATATAAAAAGGCTCGGGCAGGAGAAATCCAAGGCTTTACAGGAATTAATCAGGCTTATGAGGAACCTGAAAATCCAGCCTTTGAATTACGAACTGATCTTCAAAGTATTGATGAATCAGTAGATATTTTATTTACCTTTATTAAAAAGCATATTATTTTACCCTAGGCATATTTTATTATGGAACAATTTAATTATCGTCTTGATTACCTGAGGGAACTGGAATCGGAATCTATTTTTATCATTAGAGAGGTAGCGGCACAATTTGAAAATCCCGTCATTCTCTTTTCCGGAGGTAAAGATTCTATTTTAGTTACGCATTTGGCAAGAAAGGCGTTTTATCCAGCAAAAATTCCCTTTCCTTTATTACATATCGATACAGGTCATAATTTTGAGGAAACTTTAACTTACCGGGATGAGATGGTTACACGGTTAGGTGTTCGATTGAAGGTAGCTTCCGTGCAGGAAATGATTGACTCAGGAGAATTGGTAGAAGAAAATGGATTTAATGCAACCAGAAATTATCTGCAAACACCTGTCCTTTTAAAAGCGATTGAAGATGGAAAATATGATGTTGCCCTAGGTGGAGCAAGGAGAGATGAGGAAAAGGCAAGAGCTAAAGAGCGTTTTTTTTCTCATAGGGACGAGTTTGGGCAGTGGGATCCAAAAAATCAAAGACCCGAATTATGGAATTTATTTAACGGGAAAAAACGACCCGGTGAACATTTCAGGGTTTTCCCAATAAGCAATTGGACTGAACTCGATGTATGGATGTATCTGGCTCTGGAAAAAATCCCTCTCCCAAGTTTATATTTTAGCCATACCCGTTCCGTTTTTGAAAGAGATGGTATGCTCCTTGCCAATCATCCAGCGATTTTACGACGGGAAAATGAAATTCCTTTTGACCAGATTATCCGTTTCAGAACTATAGGTGATATCACTTGTACGGGTGCCGTTCGTTCTCCAGCAGTTTCTTTAAATGATATTATTGAAGAAGTTGCAACCTCCAGAACAACAGAAAGAGGAGGAAGAGCTGATGATAAAAGGGCGGAAACAGCCATGGAGGATAGAAAAAAACAAGGCTATTTTTAAAGTTTGAGATTGTAATTATGAATCAGGAAAAAGCAGAATTATTACGCTTTACCACTGCTGGTAGCGTAGATGATGGGAAAAGTACCCTTATAGGTCGTTTATTATTTGATGCGAAGGCTATATTCGAAGACCAGTTGGAAGCTATACGACTCACCAGCGAGAGGAGAGGAGGTGATGAAGTAGATTTATCTCTGCTTACTGATGGCCTTAGGGCAGAAAGAGAACAAGGTATTACTATAGATGTAGCCTACCGATATTTCTCTACCCCGAAACGTAAATTTATTATTGCAGACACTCCAGGGCATATCCAATATACCCGAAATATGGTCACGGGTGCTTCTACAGCCAATGTCGCACTCGTTCTGGTCGACGCCAGACATGGAGTAATAGAACAAACCAGAAGACATGCCTTCCTGGCCTCCCTGTTACAAATTCCTCATCTGGTTGTCTGTATAAATAAAATGGATTTAGTCGACTATAAAGAGGACGTATATAATCATATCAAGGCTGAATTTGAAAAATTTAGTTTTAAACTCGATGTAAAGGACGTACATTTCATACCTATTTCAGCACTCAAAGGAGATAATATCGTAGATAGATCCCAGAATATGCCTTGGTTTGAGGGTTCAACTTTGCTTTATTATCTTGAAAATGTCCATATTGGAAGTGATCATAATTTCATAGATGCGCGCTTTCCAATTCAACATGTGATAAGACCTAATACTGATGAATTTCATGATTACAGAGGTTATGCCGGCAGAGTTGCAGGTGGAATATGGAAAAAAGGGGATCAGGTCACTCTTCTTCCTTCTGGATTCCAATCGAAAATAGCAAAGATTGATTCCATGGACGGAGAACTGGAAGAGGCTTACCCTCCTCTTTCTGTCACTATGTTGTTGGAAGATGATCTCGACCTAAGCAGAGGTGAAATGATTGTTCGGGAAAATAATCAGCCAAATGTCGATCAGGATATTGAATTAATGATCTGCTGGTTTTCAGAAAAACCGATGCAACCTAATGGTAAATATACCCTCTTTCACACGACGAGAGAGGCTCGTTGTGTCATCAAAGAAATTCGATATAAACTGAATATTAACACCTTACACAGAGATCAGGAAGATTTGAAAATTGGAATGAATGACATAGCCCGTATTTCTATAAGAACAACCAAACCCTTATTTTTCGATAGTTATCGAAAAAATAGAATTACGGGTAGTATAATTTTGATTGATGAGGGAACCAATGCGACCGTTGCAGCAGGAATGATTATTTAGGACTAAAACATCTATAAATGCTTGCTATTTATCCATTCTTACTGTTTCTCCTCTTTAGTTCATCCTTGCACGGAAAAAAAGATATTAAGCCAAATATTATTTTTATCCTAACAGATGATCAGCGTTGGGATGCCTTAGGTGTAGCTGGAAACAACCTTATTAAAACGCCTGAAATGGATGCTTTGGCAAAAAATGGGGTTTATTTTAAAAATGCTTTTTCTACAACCCCCATTTGCGCAGCTAGCAGGGCTTCCATTTTAACAGGATTATATGAACGCACTCACCACTACACCTTTCAGAAACCAAAGTTACAAGAGGCTTATACCCATATTATTTACCCTAAAATTTTAAAAGATAACGGGTATCATGTTGGTTTTTTTGGCAAATTAGGCGTTGTCATAGATAATCCCTCCCAATATTTTAATGAAAGTGATTTTTATGACCGAGGTTCCCGTTCCGATAAAGGAGGTTATTTTTATAAAAAAATTGGTCCTGATACTGTTCATCTAACCAGATATTCAGGTCACCAAGCTCAATCCTTTATTTCCAATGCGCCCAAAGACAAACCCTTTTGCCTTTCCATTTCCTTTAGTGCACCTCATGGGCATGATTCCTCTGTGGAACAGTATTTTTGGCAAGACAAATCTACTTCTTTGTATGAAAATGTCGATTTTCCAAAACCCCTTTTAGGGCAAGACCTATATTTTGACAGGCTGCCAGCTGAAGTTAAAAATGGATTCAATAGGGTAAGGTGGAAATGGCGTTTTGATACCCCTGAAAAGTATCTGCGAATGATGAAGGGTTATTATCGGATGATTACTGAAATTGATGACGAAATTGGCGCAATAAGAAACCAATTGGCAGAAAAAGGTTTAGCTGAAAATACCATTTTCATCATTATGGGCGATAATGGTTATTTTACCGGGGACAGGCAATTGGCGGATAAATGGTTGATGTACGATCCTTCCATCCGTATTCCTCTGATCATTTTTGACCCAAGAGTACCGAAAAAATCCCGCGTTGTATCAGATATGGTATTAAACATAGATATCACCAAATCAATTCTTGATTTTGCACAAATCGAATCGCCAAAAAATTATCAGGGAGAAAGTTTAAAACCCTTTCTATATCGCAATCATTATTCTCTACAACGCGATTTCATTCTCATCGAACATCTTTGGAAATTACCTGAAATACCCTCCAGTGAAGGACTCAGAACAAAAGATTGGAAATATTTTAGATATAGATTTATAAATGCGCCAGAAGAACTTTATGATTTGAAAAATGATCCGTTGGAAACCAAAAATCTGGCACAAGATCAAAGTCACCAAAAGATACTCAGAAAATTGAGATATAAATTTACTCAGAAGGTTCAGCAATTAAAAGATGAGCAACTTGTTGAGGAATCTTCTCCGCAGGAGAATATAAAATTTTAACTTTATATAACCCAAGAAAATTATTCCCCATAGAAAGGATATGTGTTATATAAAAGGTGCAGGCAGGGTAAATTGAACCTGCACCTTTCATATATATTTTCACTTATAATGATTTAATCCTCAGGTTTTTAAACCGAACTTCTGAACCATGTCCAAGAAAGCCAATGTGTCCTTTGGCACGTTGTAATCCAGGATGATTTTTATGATCCAGGGTACCACTTTCCGACGCTTCTTTTAAATCGCCATCAACGATAATCTGTCCATTTAAGGTCACTCTGATTCTATCTCCCTCTATACGAATTTCCTCCTCATTCCATTGACCCACAGGTTTCAGAAATTCTCTTTTTGCAGGAATTATACCATAAACCGAACCATGATATTGATATGGTTCAAGATTCGCGTAAATGGGTGAAGTATTATCAAGTACTTGAATTTCCATTCCCACATAAGCGGCATCTCCCTCTAAAGGAGTTCTTATACCTATACCATTATTAGCGCCAGGAGTAAGCTGGAAATCGAAACGGAAAATGAAATCATCATATTCCTTTTCTGTATATAAATTTCCTTTTCCACCAGCTGTAGGGTCTATGAGAATCGTTTGATCTACTACTTTATAATCGGTCATATTACCTACCCATCCAGTTAGATCTTTACCGTTGAATAAAGATACAAAACCATTGGTTTCTTCTTCCGGAGTCAAACTAATCTGATTACTTTTTAACTCTCTCACATATACATCCCGGAATGCCAAATCGGTACCATGAGCCTGAAGTTCTATAGGTCCAACAGGAAAAATAGGTAATTTTCTATCCCAGTAATTTTCTAGCGTAACATTGTCCACAACCAATTCTCCATTTAAATAAACGGTTACTTTTTCACCTACCATTCTGATGAAAAAAGTATTCCAATCCCCAATAGCGTTATCCATTAATTTTAAGGGCTTAGAAGGATTATTTTTATTATTATAAAGACCTCCTGAACCAACATTTGCTCCAACATCAACGCGGGTGGTATCCCAAATCTGAACTTGTGGGGTTCCTCTCAGATAAATGCCACTATCTCCATTTTTAGAAATCCTCCAATCCACCCACATTTCAAAATCGGCATAATCTTTAATAGAGCAAAGATTTTCATATCCTGTTCCAGTAAATCTTATTTCGCCATTAACAACTGTCCAGTTGAGAGGTAATTTAGCGTTAGCTTCATTTTGTTTTGCTTTTAATACCTCAGGATTCATTGCAGCACGAGCAATAGGATTTTCCACAAGGCCTTGCCAACCTGAAAGATCTTTCCCATTAAACATAGAAACAAATCCCTCATTAGCTGGCATTTGAGCTAACCATGTTCTAATATTTTCTCTGGTATAATCACTTTCTGCACCACTTAAAATAGACATACATTTTTCTAAAACCGGTCTTACTGTAGCACCGTAAAGCCCGGCTTTACCACCCGATTCAGGTAAAGCAATATCCGTACATGCCTGTGCTGCAGCTTGCTGAACCTTAGCATCTTCTAAAAATTTAGCAACAGTAATAAAGGATAAAAAAGATTTATTATTTGCCAGTTGATTAATAATCAGCCTTTTTAATCCAGCATCGTCATTGGTGTACGGGATTAATTTCCGCAAGGATAAAACTTTCCTTTCTGTGCTTAAAGTTGAAGAACCAATCTGTTTTACAAAAGCCCGAAAAGCCACCCCAGATTTTTCCGCATCATTTGCCATGATAACCGGTAAAAGCAGAGAAGTTGCTGCTTCATTCTCCCATTTTGTCAAGGCCTGAAAAGCGGCGTTTTTTAAATCGGCTTGACTACTTTTATAAGCAGTAGCTACTAAATCAAGTAAAGAAGGGTCAGAAATTGGCGCAAAGGCACCCAAATATTTTTTCTGATTTTCAGGAAACTTAGTCCATACTTCCCTTAATTTTTCAACCGTTTTATTTGATTTAATTGATACAACCGCATCTTGAAGTGATTTTATGATTTGCTCATCTGTCGCTGATGATAATTTTTCTAATAGCACATCGATAGAATTTGCAGAGCTGGTTCCTGATAAGGCTTTGAAAGCAGCTATAGAAATGGCTTTATCCGTCGAACTTGTGTAACCCATAACATCATTAAAAGCAATGGTCGCATTTCTCGATGCGAGTGTTTCCAAAAAGACAATTTTACCACTATTACCCGCCTTATTCAAAGATGAAATGATGGCAGGTACTTCTCTGGAACTAATCCAGGACTTTAAAAGGGCTGAAACATCTGTAATTTCAGAAGCACTTATATTTGAAGCATAGGAAAGTAGTGTTGAAACCCCTTCTTTGCCTTTAATTGACATGAGAGCTTTAATAGCAGCCAATCTATTTTCATTTTCAGTTGCTTTCAATTGCGATTCAACAAACGGAATGGCAATTGGATTTTTTAGTCGTCCGACGTAATCCAAAAGTTGAATATTTACAGCGGGAGATAGTGAAACTGCCTTTTCAAGAATTTTTCTTAATCCAGCCACATCTTTATTTTCCAATGCAAGGGCAAGTGCTGCAGCCCGATAATCAGCATTGGCATGATTGAGCGCTTGAATCACCTCATCTATGGCATTCATTCCATCATAGGTTACAAGTAGACGAAGCGCTGCAAGAGAATAAGTATATGCAGATGTATTTGCATTATTTTTGACTAAAAATCTGGCATTTTTCTCTGCAATGGACCAATAATTATTTTTAGCAAGCTGGTCAAGGTAATTAATCCAGGAACGCATGGTTTCTGAAGGTTCGTATTTATAAAAGACAGAAGTAGCTGCTGTTTTCATTATTTTTTCAGAAGAAGGCTGACCTGCCTTTGCAATACCAGCTAAGGCAATTTTGCGTAAATCAGCTGCTGTCTCATTTTGAATCACAGCATGTAAAATATCAAGACTTTTAGCATTACTGTAGGCTGCTATACCTTTTAATACGGGTAATTTTTTATTCCCTGTACTTTTTGCAAAGGCACGAAGCAATGCATCATGTGCCTCTTCCGATCTAATAGCTATGAGCGTTTGAACAGCATAATCTGACATTGTTTCAGAAGTGAGAAAAGGTTCTAAAGCAGGAACAATCTCTTTACCGCCAATAAAAGAAAGGTGATGCAAAAAATAGGCTTGAACAGTTGATTCCTTTGTAGCATTTAATGCACGAATAAATGCCTTTTCCACTAACTGCCTGGCAGCTTCGTTTCCATCCTGACCAACATACCATACCAAGCCATTTAAAGCAGCACGAACTCTGGTATCGTTGCCAATCTCAGCAGCATTAACACCTGCAGTGAACAAATCGAGCCCTACAGCGCCCATTTCTGTCATTTCTTTGGCTAGTCTATTTCGTTGATTTCCGTCACGTGCAGGAATTTCATTCAAAATATCTGCCATTTGAGTTTGTAAAGTACGTTGACCAAAACCCAAAGTTGGCAATAAAAAAGACCCTAAAAGGCTAATATAAAAAAGATTGCGAATCATAATTAAATCATTATAAGGTTTCTACCTATTAAATTAAATACTCCAGGATCCTCTCATAGGTTGCCAAACCAATCGATTTGCTTCATCATCATTAATAAATGATTGAGAAACAGGATCAAAATGAAGTGTTCTGCCTAAACGAACTGCAATAATACCCATATTTACCAGAGTAGCTGAACGGTGACCATTCATCTCGTTTAAAGCAAATTTCTGTCTGGTGCGAACACTTTCAGAAAATAGCCCAATTTGAGGTTCAGGGTCAGGTAAGGTGTCAATTAAACCTTTAAGATTTGGTATATCGGACTTAAAACCTTTATAAATTTTTCCATAAGGACCTTCTATATATGCGGCATCTTTGTCTTTATTTTCGCCGTCTAAAATTACCTGACACCCATCAGCATAAGTGTAAGTAACCCGTCTCCAGGAACCTACGGCATCCGCATCCTGCTGGGGAGCATCAACCTCCACCCGCACTGGGGTAGTATGGTCTTTTCCCAATAAATATTGAACGGGATCGAGATAATGTTGACCCATATCACCCAATCCGCCACCATCATAATCCCAGTAACCACGAAATACAGAGTGCACTCTTTCAGGGTTATAGGGTTTATAGGGAGCTGGTCCAAGCCAAGCATCATAATCGAGAGATTCTGGCACTGGCATTGGTTTAAGATTCGTTTTACCACTCCAGAAAAATTTCCAGTTATAACCTGTTATTCCACTTACAGTTACTTTTAATGGCCATCCTAAAACCCCACTTTCAATGACTTTTTTGAGTGGCTTAACATCCGTTCCCAATCCATAGAAAGTATCCTTAAACCGAAACCAAGTATTGAGTCTGAACATACGACCATGTCTTTGCACGGCCTCAACAACTTTAATGCCCTCTCCAATGGTTCTGGTCATTGGTTTTTCGCACCATATATCTTTGCCTGCTTCAGCAGCGGCAATAGCCATTAATCCATGCCAATGGGGTGGCGTGGCAATATGAACCACGTCAATATCAGGTCTGGCTAGTAGCTCTCTAAAATCACTATAGGTACTTACATCTGGACCAGCCATATCAGAGGCTCTTTGCAGATGATTTTTATCGACATCACATACAGCTAAAAGTTTAGTTCCTTCATAATCGAAATGACCTAAACCCATTCCACCTACCCCAATGATACCTTTTGTTAGTTGATCACTAGGTGCTGTGTAGCCTTTTCCACCCAATACAGATCGTGGGACGATCGTAAATGCAGCTAAAGAAGCCGAAGTATATTTTAAAAAATTTCTCCTGGCTACCGATTTTTTTTCATTCATAATATCAACGATTGTAAGGTGAATATACTATTTTTTTCCAAAATCAGCAGCCTCTTTATCTAAAATTGCAGCATCGGGAAGACTGTCAGATATAAGAATCCTATAACGGAAAGTGACTTCTTGACCTTTTTTTAAGGTGAGATTTAAAGACTCTTTACCTTTACTGAAAATATTGGCGCCCAATGGATTAGCTGAGAAAAGACCATAACCCCGTGCATGCCAATAAGTGGGATAGCTAACATTTTTAGGATGATCTAAAATGGTAATAGAAACAGGTTTATCCTTTATCTCTCCTCCAAGGCGCATCCATTTTGCTCTGGTACTCCATACATCTTCACCTTTCACCCCTTCACTACTTAAATATTCACCAGTAACGCCGGTATTATCCAATTTAGGCACATTGGTTTCCTTGCCTTGTGCATCAGTAAATATTTCAGGTTTATTGGAAGGATGTTCCAGTTCCCGAGCCACTCTGATAGCAATCATACCCTCTTTATCATCTTTAAAATAAACGGAATCCACCAAGGCTTTTAGCGTTGTAATTCGATCAATATATCTACCTAAAGGGTGAGTACCGAAGATAAAAGTTGTATTTTCCTGCAACACCTCCTTTCCTTTACCATCTGCTTCAAACCAGCCTGCACGAATAGCAAGTTCGCCTTTTTCTTTTCCAGGTTTCACCTTTATAACCTCTTGATGTTTTACAAGACCAAAATTTTTGGGGTCACCAGTTGTTAATATCTCTCTGGAATTATTCCAGTAATCGATACCATTAACTTTGCCATAGTTTAACCAAAGGCCAATATGATGAGGATGATCAATTCTTTCCCCAGCTCTTGGAGCAACGGGATATCCGCGAGTGAGTAACTGCCCGTCTGCGGTTATTAATGGATAAAGCACAGGTTTTTTAACCTCCTCATTTTTAGAAATATAATATTGTGTAAATAACTTGCCGTTTATTTTTACTTCAATATCATTGTTACCAAGGGTTGTAAAAGTTACCCCATTATTTTGGCCAATCGACATAAATGGTGAAATGAAAGAAACAAAAAGTACAAAAACATTTAAATGATTCATCTGGATATATTTTGAAAGTTCATATTATTTTTCCCAGCCTAAATATTCACGAATATTATGGTAACAAATATCCTGAATAATTTTTCCAGCCCAGGGTAAATCTGTGGGGAGTTCCCCATTTTCTATTTCATTTCCAAAAATATTACACAATATTCTTCTAAAATATTCATGTCGGGGAAAGGAGAGAAAACTTCTGGAATCAGTAAGCATTCCTACAAATTTACTAAGGAGTCCCATATTTGACAGCGTATTCATCTGTTGCTCCATACCATCTTTTTGATCTAAAAACCACCATCCTGATCCATACTGAATTTTACCTGCCACGCTTCCATCATTAAAATTCCCAATCATAGATGCCATCACCGCATTATCCGCTGGATTCAAATTATAGATAATAGTTTTTGTCAATTGGTCTTCCTCATCTAAGCGCGCTAAAAATTTTGACAAAGTACTTGCCTGAGACCAGTCACCAATCGAATCCCATCCGGTATCAGGGCCTAAATTTCTAAGGGCTCTCAGATTATTATTGCGCATAGCTCCAATATGGAATTGCTGAATCCAACCTTGTTTATGATAAAGGCAACCTAAATCAAATAGGATTGAGGACATATAAATATGCGCTTCTTCCTGAGAAACTGATTCCCCATTAAGTGCTTTTTTAAAAATGCGATTTACCTCTGAGGCTGAATAATTTTCGGCACAGATGTATTCCAATCCATGGTCAGCAAGTTGACAACCAAGGGAAGCGAAAAAATCAGCCCGTTGAGACAACGCTTGTACAAGATCATCGTAATTAAAAATGGAAATAGAAGTTAAATCAGCAAGTTTTCTGACAAAAGAGGCGAAATTCGAATTTTTAATCAAAATAAATTTATCGGGTCTGAATGCGGGCAACATTTTTAGAGGTCCGTTCCCCTCCATTTTCATCGCCTGGTGAAATTCAAGAGAATCTAATGGATCGTCGGTGGTGCAAACTGCTTTTACCTTCATATTAGTTAATAAAGGTCTGACTTTAAATTCAGGCGTTTGAAGTAATTCGTTACATTGAACATATATAGATGCTGCAGTTTCCTTGTTTAATAAGGTATCTACACCAAAATATCTTTTCATTTCTAAGGCTGTCCAATGAAACAGCGGATTTCTCCAAGTATAAGGAACGGTTTCTGCCCATTTTTCAAATTTTTCAAAATCACTTTTATCGCCTGTGCAATAAGATTCATCTGCTCCGTTTATCCGCATAGCCCGCCATTTATAATGATCGCCGTACAACCAGATTTTTGAAATATTTTCGAAAGAATGATTTTCAGCAATTTGCTGAGGAGGCAAATGATTGTGGTAATCTATTATAGGCATATCTTTAGCATAGTCATGATAAAGAACAGCCGCTGTTTTTGTTTGTAACAAGAAATTTTCGTGTAAAAAAGAGGGTGAAGCCATAAAAAAGGTTAGTTATTAGACGAGTAAATAAAATATGAATCAAAAGATAAGTTTATAATCTGGAATAACAATCAAACAAATAGCTTTTTTTAAACGCAAACGTTTTCGTAAATTTAATTATTCAAAAAACAAACGATTTATTTTTATTATTTTAATTTGTATAAAATTAAAATGTACAATTATGAAAAAACACTATTTATTATTTGGTTTTTTATTCCTGCTGCTTCCTTTACAGCTTTTAGTTGCCCAGACACGTACCATAAAAGGAAACGTTTCTGATGCCAACAAAGAGGGTCTGATTGGAGTAACAGTTAGTTTAAAAGGAACTACAGTAGGCACCGTAACAGATGAAAATGGAGATTATTCTATCACTATAGGAAGTGGGAATGATATCTTGGTATTCAGTTATGTGGGATTTATTTCACAGGAAATTACAGCCGGCTCACAAACCGTTGTAAATATTACCCTTGCTGAAGATGTTCAAAATCTTTCCGAGGTTGTAGTTGTTGGTTATGGAACACAGAAAAAAAGTCAGCTAGCGGGAGCTATATCCTCTGTAAGTGCAGAGGATATCATGTCACTTCCAGTAACTAATGCACGACAGGCACTTCAAGGAAGAGCTGCAGGAGTTGATGTAGTTCAGGCAGGAAGCAAACCTGGTGCTGGTCCACAAATTCGAATTAGGGGCAGACGTTCCTTTAATGCAACAAATAATCCGCTTTATGTGGTGGATGGAATTCCATTATCAGGTGGCATTGATGACATCAATCCCCAGGATATTCTTTCCATGGAGATTCTAAAAGATGCCTCTGCAACGGCCATTTATGGTGCAAGGGGAGCAAATGGAGTTGTTATCATATCCACCAGAAGAGGTGCTTCAGGAAAAACCATCGTTTCGTTTGACACGTACGTAGGTATGAATCAAAGTTTGGGAAATATTAAAGTATTTGATGGACCTGGATTTGCAGAATACAAAAGAGAATCAAGAAGAGCTATTGGGCAATATCCACTCGGAAAAGGAACAGAGGCAGATGATGCTAAAATTTTTGAACCTGTTGAGATGGAAAGTATCAAATTGGGAAGAAGCACAGATTACGTGAATGGCATGTTGCAGGATGGTATGATACAATCTCATCAACTGGGTGTCTCTGGTGGCTCTGATAAAACAACTTTCAATATTACTGGTAATTTTTTCCAGGATATTGGTGTAGTAAAAAAACAAGATTTTACCCGATATACTTTTAGAGTTAACCTAGATCATCAGATTAATAAAAGTTTAAAAATTGGATTATCTACACTCTTTGTAAACAGTGCCAGAAATGGGGAAAATTTCAATCCACTAGGAGGTGCGTTAGCAGAAAATCCATTAGGAAAACCCTACGACGATGCAGGTAACCTTATATTTCTTCCGACTTCCGACGGCCTAAGAACAAATCCGTTTGCTGAAATAGTGGATGGTGCGCAAATTGATTTGGGAAAAAGATACCGTATTTTTAATAGTATTTATGGAGAATGGCAAATTGCTAAAGGTCTAAAATATAGAGTAAATTTTGGACCTGACTTTACAGTTACCAGAACAGGTCGTTTTACTGGCGCATTTACCCAAAGTCAGCGTGGAGGTGTTGCTACTGGTGGTGCTGAAGACCGCTTTAACTTTAACTATACGGTAGAAAACATACTCACCTTTGATAAAAAATTTGGAGATTCACATAATTTCAATTTTACTGCTTTACAATCCTTTCAAAAAGACAGAGAAGAATATTCAGGTATAAGCGTTTCTGGAATTCCTGCTGAAACCCAATTATATCATTCCTTGGGGTCAGCCAGTTTGATTACCGGAGCTGCAACAAGTCTTTCAGAATGGGCATTACTTTCTTACATGGGCAGGATTAATTATGATTTTAGAGAAAAATATTTATTGACAGCTACTGTTCGTGCGGACGGTTCATCACGTTTCGGAACAAACAATAGATTTGGTATTTTCCCATCTGTTGCGGTAGGTTGGAATATTGCCAGAGAGTCCTTTATGGAAGATTTAGGTTTTCTTGAAAATTTAAAACTAAGAGCAAGTTATGGTTCAATTGGAAATCAGGCAATCAATCCTTATCAAACACAAGCGTTACTGGGAAGAACGGCTTATGCTTATGACAATACAGCAGGCTATGGTTATAGACCAAACACCATAGGTAATCCAGATTTACGATGGGAAACATCAACCACAGCTAATATTGGACTAGATTTTAGTCTTTTTGCAGGAAGAATTAACGGTTCAGCAGAATATTATAACACGGTCACAACTGATTTATTGGCGCCTCAACCCCTTCCAACATCAACAGGCTTTGGTGGATTCACCACAAATGTAGGCTCTACCCAAAACAAAGGAGTTGAATTAACGCTTTCGACTGTAAATATTGACAAAGGTGGATTTACCTGGGAAACAGACTTAATATTTAATAAAAATACTGAAGCTATCTTAGAATTAGCCAATGGAAAAGTAGATGATATTGCGGCGGGTCGATTTATTGGCAAGCCATTAACTGTATTTTATGATTATAAAAAATTAGGTATCTGGCAAACGAATGAGGCAGACCAGGCCAAAATTTTTGGGGATAGAGTAGGTCAGATAAAAGTGGAGGATTTTAACAAAGATGGCAGAATCAACGCTAGTGATCGTCAGATTTTAGGCTCAGCTGTCCCTGATTTTGCAGCTGGATTAACCAATCGCTTTTCCTACAAAGGAATTGATTTTTCTTTCTTCATTTTCGCGAGGATTGGACAAATGATTCGCAGTCGTTATCATTTGGATCAAAACAAACTTGCTGGACGATACAATAATATTGCTGTTGATTACTGGACACCTAGTAACCCAACCAATGCTTTCCCACAACCAGTGGTTACACAGGAATTTCCAAAATATGATAATTCCTTAGCTTATTTTGATGGCTCATTTATAAAAGTTAGAAATATTAACATTGGTTATACTTTACCAAAAGCTGCCTCTGCAAAATTAAAAATGGAAAGTCTTCGCATTTTCTCCAGCATACAGCAACCTTTCATTTTCTCCCAATATATCACCAAATATCAAGGTGTAGACCCTGAAACCTGGGCTGACGGAGAGCAAGGTGTTGGTGGTGGAGAAGTATCAGGATCTGTCAGTCCTGCCATTCGAACCATAACCATTGGACTTAATGCCAAATTCTAATTTTAAAATCTATATTGAATATTATGAAAACAACAAGTATAAAAAATAAATTTTCAGTAGGAGTTTTTCTCATATTCCTACTCTCAACTACATCCTGCGGTGATTTACTGCAAGAAGATGTTATATCAGCCATAGGCAATGATTATTTGAATACACCTGCAGGAATAAATGATGGTGTAAATGCTGCTTATTC
>JBEAXK010000003.1:0-36770 GCA_041159865.1 Bacteroidota bacterium | reverse complement strand
CTTTAAGTGTTTTCATAGTGAATAGCTATTTATAAATGATAAAACCAAATATACTACAATCAAAGTAGAATAAAAGCATCAGGTTACGTTTTAAAACCTGATATGAAACAAGACCACATATTCTGAAAATAATTCTAAATGAATGGGAATTATAGTCCTTGAAGAAGAACTTAATTTTTCATATAATTTAGAATATTCAATTGATATTATATTTTTTTTATCCTTCACCATTTTTCAAGTCCAAGTAATTTTTTACCCAATTCATTTAGCTCTGCAGTTTCATATTTGATTTGTTCCCAGTTTCGGGGATCTCCAGGAAAAGCATACCCTTCTGGTGCAATCCTGTTTTTCCACGAATTAATTCGCCATTGTCTCAAGGGTTCATTATCTTCTTCAGCAGGCATCATAGAAATATACTGTGCAATTCTTACTTTATTTTCACTTAGATTTGCCCTTATTCCATGTGGTTGGGTGCTATTGAAAATTAATAAATCTCCTGCCTCAAGCTTAACTTTCGTAGGTGTGAATCCAGAAACGTCAGGAATAAAACGGTTTCTATCGGCAGGTTGTGTTAATTTCCATTGGTCATAGTTTCGATAAAGTTCAGGTATACATTGAAAACCACCCATATTTTCATCCGTTTGGTCTGCTAAAGCCAAAACGCCCTGAACATTTACGGGTCTTGTTTCTGGATCATAATCCCAGTGAATAAAGGCTTTATATTCAAATCCTGGTCTGATGGGAAAGTTTAAATTTGCACGGTCTATCGTTACCCATAGTTTTTCAGTTCCCCAGATATCAACAAAGGCATCATAAATACGCTGAACTTGTCTGTTATTCCATAAAGATGAATGATTGTAACACTCCACCATGCCTGTATAGGCTAATTCTTTCATTTTCATTTCAGCTCTGGGTTCAGTATACCAGGTTGATTTATCAACAGGATCTTTTTCTTCAAATTCCCATAGAAAATCGGCCGTTTTTAATGCTTGTTCACGGGTAACGGCATTTTTTATCACAATATACCCCTCGTGTTTCCAAAATTGCCATTGCTCTTCCGATAGCACTCTGAGTGGAATTCCATTTGAACGATCATTTAATTTATAATGACTTCCTTTAGTTGTGGAGGGATTTCCAGGAATGTCTGTATGTTCATTATTAGGTATCATGGTTTGTGCCATTATCTTCTTTTTTTTATAAAATTAGGAAAATATTAATTTGAATTTTAAAAAAAAAATTTTTGAAACAAAGATTCTACTTGAAAAATATAAAATTTTATTTCTTTAATTTAAATTTAGGAAAAAAATCATAATTATGAAAGGAAAACATCGCCCTATTAAATTACTTACTGTTTATTTTCGGTTTAGTTTAATTACGGCCTTAATGGTTGGAATGATTACATTACCAGCGTATGCTACATGGGAAAATGACCATATTTTGGCAAAAAACGCCCTTTTTGATTTTAAAGTAAATGGAACGGTCGTAGATGATCAGGGAGAAGTGGTCATAGGTGCCACTATTCAATTGAAGGGAACTAGTATTGGTGCCGTAACAGATGAGAACGGTAAATTTTCTATCGAGGTTCCCGACGGCAAAGCAGTTCTAATTATTTCATTTGTTGGTTACGATGCACAAGAAATTCAAGTGGGCAATCGTTCAGAAATTAACGTAAAGTTAATGTCCAATTCTACCCTGGAAGAGGTGGTTGTAGTGGGGTATAGCACCCAGAAAAAGGTGAATATGACCGGTGCTGTTTCCAGTGTCGATGGTCAGGCACTGGAAAACAGACCAGTAAGTAATGCCGCCAACGCATTACAAGGCTTAAGTCCGGGCTTAATGATTACCAGAGAAGGTGGACAACCAGGTTCAGAGGGTATTGGTATTCAAATTAGAGGTGCCACAACAGCAAATGGCAGCGTAGCCCCTTTAATTGTGCTCGATGGAGTGGCAGTACCAGGTAATACTCTAACTACCATGAATCCAAATGATATAGAAAGTATTAGTGTCTTAAAAGATGCAGCAGCTGCTGGTATTTATGGTGCTCAAGCTGCTGGGGGTGTCATTTTAGTTACAACAAAAAAAGCACAGGCTGGTAAAATTAAAATGAGCTATCTCGGCCAGCGTGGAACGGACTGGTCAATCAATGTACCCGAAAGATTGACTTTGTTGGAAGAAGCAGAATTTTCAAATCTGGCGAGAAAAAATTCTGGTAGCGGTCCTGAATATAATGAACTTGATTTGCAACGTATTCGCGATGGTATTCCTTATGTAGTTAATCCAAATGATACTTCTACCTGGTTATTCTATAATCAAGTACCTTTAACGGATCAGATTTTAAAGAAATATACCACCATGGTTACCCATAATTTAAACATTTCTGGTGGCAATGAGAAACTGAATTTCCTTATTTCTGGTGGGTATTATGGTAAAGACGGCGTATTTAAGGTAGGACCAGATGATTACAAAAGATATAATTTACGTTTGAATGTAGGTGCTCAGATAACGAATAAAATTTCCCTTGATTTGCGTATCGCTTATACCCGCGATAATGTTTCCCAAGCTTCCGGAAACCTTAGTGGTCAAGGTCTGGTCTATGAAATATACAGATTGAGAACAAGAACTCCGTTTTTTACACCTGATGGTAAATATAATGGAGCAGGTTCAGCAGCAACAACTTATGCTCGTTTGGAAGCAGGTGGGTACAATAACAATGAAAGAAATTTTATTGATCCTACAGCAACACTTCGTATTAAAGATTTAGTAGGGGTGAAAGGTTTAACTTTCTCTACGGTTTTAGGTATGCAATACAGAACGGGAAATAGAGAGAATTTTGCCAGGACTGTACCTCTTTGGGGAAATGGAAAAATACTTAGTTATATTAATCAGGTGAATGCATACACCCTCACCAGCGAATTAACAGAAAATGAAAACTTACAATTTTTGGCTGATTATAAAAAGAAAATTGGAAAACATGACTTTTCTTTACTAGTAGGATACCAATGGGAGGATTATAGATACTCAAATATTGTCTCAGGTGCTACCAATTTAGTAAGTAATGATTTGCCTACTTTGAATCTGGGGGATGATAAAACTAAAACAAATAGTCAAACCATAGCTACAAACGCTTTTCAATCCGTTTTCGGTCGTTTTAATTACAATTATGATGGAAAATATTTGCTTGAAGGTACTTTAAGAAGGGATGAAAGCTCAAAGTTGGCAACAGGGTTGAGAACTAAAATATTTCCATCTGCTTCAGTAGGCTGGAATGTTAATAAGGAATCCTGGTTTCCAAACACGAACATTTTATCAGAATTAAAATTCAGAGCTTCCTGGGGTCGCTTAGGAGGGGCATTAGGTTCCGTAATTGGAAACTATGATTATCTGAGCCAGTTAAGCAGAGGATCTGCCTTGGTTATTGGTGAATCCAGAACTTCTTATCTGTTCCAAAATTCTATTCCTTCCCAATCTTTATCCTGGGAAACAATCGAAACATCAAATGGAGGGGTTGATATTTCTTTATTCAATAGTAAAATTCAGATTAATGCTGATTATTATGTTAAATATAATCGAAATATGTTAACTGCTCAGAATCTTCCCGCTGTAATTGGTATTGGTACGCCTAGAAAAAATAATGGAGAATTAAAATCCTGGGGTTGGGAAGTTGAGTTAAGATACAAAGGGAAAATAGGCTCCGATTTCGTTTATTCGATTTCTGCCAATCTGTCTGATAACCAAAATGAATTAAGAAATTTTGCCGGAAGAAATATCGTGGCAGCAGGTACTATTAATACCGTTGAAGGATTTCCAATAAATAGTATTTTTGGTTTCAAAACAGACGGATATTTCCAAAATGCAGATGAGGTAAAGGCCTGGGCTTTTCAAGATAACAGAACAGGTTCTGGTGATGTTAAATATCTGGATCTTGATGGAAGTGGTCGGATTACCATTGGTGATGGAAATACAAAAAATATGGGCGATTTAGTCCATTTTGGTTCAACTATGCCAAGATATTTGTTTGGTACTTCTTTTAACTTCAGCTGGAAAGGTCTTGATTTTTCTGCCTTCATTCAGGGAGTTGGCAAAAGGGTATTTAGACCAGAAAGAGAAACTATTGCTCCTTTAATGGTAACCTGGAAACAGGCTTTGGGTATTCACAGAGATTATTGGACACCTGAAAATCCAAATGCCCTTTACCCAAGACCTTTTGTAGGGGGTACCCATAATTATTTGGTTTCTGATAAATGGTTGTTAAATGGACAATATGCTCGTTTAAAAAATCTTCAAATTGGTTATACATTGCCAGATGCCTGGACATCGAAAGTAAAAATTTCAAGGGTCAGATTCTTCCTTTCAGCTCAAGATATATTGACCTTTTCAAAATTAGGCAGTTATAAAGGTTATTTTGACCCAGAACAGCGCGATAATGTGGAAAATGATTATCCATTCTTTGCAACCGCCTCTTTTGGTGTAAACCTAAGCTTCTAATCGATGATTAAAAAACCAGTTTTTATCATTTTAAACTCTATGTCCAATATGAAATCATTATTATATAAAAGGCTTACTTTCGTTCTCATCTTTGCTAGTATATTTTCTTGTGAGGTGGAGCGTTTGCCTGAAACCTCTATTAGTGATCAGACTTTCTGGAGATCAGAAACAGATTTGATTGCAGCTACTAATTATCTTTATATTTTTGTCCCTGGTTTTAATAACGAGGATGTTTGGTCAGATGATGCAATAGGACTTTCATCAAACCAAATAAGCGATGGTTCCAGATTAGCTCCCTCCACGGATGCTAACTATACAGAACCATATCGGCTTATTCGTGCTGCCAATAATATTATTGAAAAAGCTCCTCTTGCGGCTTCAAATGTTGCTGCAGCTACCTTGGACAGATATGTTGCTGATGCTCGTTTTTTTAGAGCCTGGGGTTATTTTTCCCTGGTTCAAAAATATGGAAGCGTTCCATTGATATTAAAAATCTTGAGTGATGAATCTCCAGAATTATTGGAACCAGCAAGCCCACGGGAAAAAATCTTTGATCAAATTTATCAGGATCTTGATTTTGCAATTGCAAAATTACCTACAATGGCAACTTTAGGCGCGGCTAATTACGGAAAAATTTCTAAAACGGCAGCTCAAGCTTTTAAAGCCAGAGTCTCGCTTTTTGAAGGTACCAGATCGAAATTTCACGGTTATGGAGATCCAATGAAACATTTAAATCTGGCGGTTGAAGCATCAAAAGCAATTATTGATGGTAGACAACACACCCTTTATGCAAATTATTTTGATCTGTTTCAAATGGCAGGAGAAGGTTTTGCGAATAAAGAGAATATTATTGTTAAACCATATGGGGTTAGTTTGGCTGATCGGGTTTTAACCCATACCTATTTTAGAGGTACTTTGGAAAATGGGAATAAAAACCCAACCAAAAGTTTAGTGGATTCTTATTTAATGACAGATGGATTACCAATCACCAAATCGCCTCTATACAAAACGCCTGTAGTTTCTACCGATGTTTTTACAAATAGAGATGAAAGACTTTCTCATTCTGTATTTAAAAAGGGCGATCCTTATATTTTCACTAAAAAGATATTTGATATTTCTCCCCTGGTTTTCCAAAAAACAGGTTTCTGCTTTAGAAAGTTTTCAAATATTGATGACTGGAATAATCAGGCTTCTTTTATAGATCGTCCAATTTTAAGATATGCAGAGGTGCTTTTAATTTATGCAGAAGCTAAATTTGAACTGACAAATTCAATTACTGATGCTGATCTTGATATTTCTATTAATTTATTAAGAGCCAGAGGTAAAATTGCTAAATTAACCAATGCCTTAGTTACAAATAATAGCCTAAGTATGCGAGATGAGATTCGTAGAGAACGCAGAGTGGAATTAGCTCAGGAAGGACATCGGTATTGGGATATCATTCGCTGGAAAACAGCTGAAATTGAACTTCCAAAACCTGTTTTAGGAAATTTCTTCTTTAAAGCGGAATTCGGAACAGCCACTACGGTTAATCTTACGCCGGATAATTTCATTCTCGTGACGCCTGCAAGTTTCAGGAAATTTAATCCAGCAAAAGACTATTTATGGCCAATGCCACTGAATGAAATTTCGCTCAATCCTAATTTGAAACAAAATCCAGGATGGTAAATTAATCCTAATAAAAAACCGTTTCGAAGGCTTATCTTTCGGAACGGTTTTTTTTTGCAAATAAATCATTATGAAACTAAAAGTTCTTTTCCTAATTTTTGTCTTGTGTTCCAGCAGTTGTAAAGATAAAATGATTGCTAATCCAGAAGATCCTCAAATTCCATTGACAGGTATTTTAAGTACGCTAAAAAAAGAACATCCCCGTTTAATACTTTCTCTTTCCCAGGTTGAAGAGATTAAATTGAAAAGAAAAAGTGACGCTACCTTAGATAAATACGCGAATGCCATTATTTCATCAGCTAATAGTATTTTAAATCGGGCACCTCTCGCCCGGGTTCTCACTGGTCCTCGTTTATTAAGCGTAAGCAGAGACTTATTGAATAGAGTTACACATCTGGCATTGGCTTATCATCTTACATCTGATCAGAAATATTTGGTTTCAGCTGTTAGCCAAATGAAAACTGTTTGTTCCTTTACCGATTGGAATCCCTCACATTTTCTCGATGTTGCAGAAATGACTAATGGGGTAGCCCTCGGATATGACTGGCTTTATAACGATCTGTCTAAGGAAGATAAAGAAGTAATTCGTTCGGGATTAAAAACCAAAGGTCTGGACGAATATAAAAAGGCATATGATGCCGCCTGGTGGAGCAAAGGGGATAATAACTGGAATCAGGTTTGTCACGGTGGACTTATAGTAGGTTCCCTTGCTATCGCAGAGACTGATCCTTCTTATGCAACTACCTATATTCCTAAAGCTCTGGCAAATCTTCCTTTTTCAAATAAATTTTATGCTCCCGATGGTGCGTGGTATGAAGGGCCTGGTTATTGGTCTTATGCAACAGAATATTTATCTTATGCCATGTCAGCCATGCAATCTGCTATAGGAAACATGGGAGGACTTGAGAAAACGGAGGGCTTATCTAACTCAGGCTTTGTTCCAATGATCTGTGCAGGCCCAACAAATTTAATCTTAAATTTTGCCGATTCAGGGGAAAATTCAAAAGCGACTACCTCTGCAGCTATGTTATTTTTGAGTAATGTTTATCAACAAAATCAAGTATCCAACTATCTGCATCAATATATCAAATCCTCAGGTGCTTTGGCAAATCCTTTTCATATTTTATGGTATAAAGCGCCAACTTCCGATATTGTAAATCCTCAACTTGATCATTATTTAAATGGTGAAATAAATGAACTGGTTTTTCTTCGTAGTAGCTGGACCGATCCAAATGCTACCTGGATCGGCATGAAATCAGGGGTAAACAGTTCCCCTCATTCCCATCTCGATTTAGGTAATTTTGAGGTTGAAGTAGGTGGCGTCCGATGGGCAAAAGATCTTGGATCTGATGATTATAATTTAGAGGGCTATTGGACGATGGGCGTAAACGGTAAAAGATGGTCGTATTACCGGTTGAATTCTTTTAGCCATAATGTGCCATTGTTGGGAAATAAAAATCAATATGAACTAGCAAAAGCAAGATTTATTCAAAAGGATTTAAATGTGGCTATTCCTTCTGCAACCCTCGACCTGACAGAAGCCTATAAAGAGTTCTCCTCAAAATCGACCAGGAAAATCAGTTTAGTTGACAATAGAAAAAATATCGTTATTGAGGATTTCCATACCCTCACGAAAGCAACGGAAGTTGCATGGGGTATGTTAACAGGTAATGCTATTGAATTGATTAAAGGGGGTAAAGCTATTTTAAGAAATGCTACTATAACCTCCAAATGGATGGAGTTAGAAATTATTTCACCCAAAGGAGCAGAATTTTCAGAAGAATCAGCGATTCAAAAAGCACCTGAAAAAACAAATGTCGGTCATTCCCGACTGATGGTTCGACTTCCAAATCAGTCAGGAAATATTAATGTGACAATTAAAATGACACTTAAAAACAACTAAATTCGAAGAAATGAAAAATTCGTTCCTTTATACCATCCTTTTTATCTCTTTATGTATTTTTAGTGGGAAAGGCCAAGATTTATCCTCTATTGAATCAACAAAAATCCCCGCTCATCCCAGATTATTATGGTTTGACGATGACATTTCACCTTTACTTCTTGAAATTTCAATTAATGCAAACTGGAGTAAAATACATCAATCTATCTTGGCGGAAAGTGATAAAATGATTCCCTTGCCTACCTTAGAAAGAATTCAAATTGGTAGAAGATTACTTGATAAATCCAGAGAATGTTTGAAAAGAGTTTTTTACCTGTCCTATTCTTATAAAGTTACCAAAGACAAAAAATATCTGGATAGAGCTGAAAGGGAATTATTAAAGGTTTCTAATTTTTCAGACTGGAATCCGTCCCATTTTTTAGATGTGGCTGAAATGACCATGGCCGTCTCTATAGGGTATGATTGGTTGTTTGAAAGTCTTTCTGAAGATTCTCGTCGGATCATTAAAGATGCAATTTTGAAAAAGGGGCTGGAGCCATCCATGAATACAAAGTATAATAGTTGGCTTAAAGCAACGCATAACTGGAATCAGGTTTGTAATGCAGGAATGACCTTTGGCGCTTTAGCTATTTATGAAGACAATCCAGAACTGGCAAAAAATATTATTAGTAGATCGATAACTTCCATACAGTTGCCTATGGCTGATTATAAACCCGATGGGGCATATCCTGAAGGTTATGGATATTGGGTTTATGGAACCAGCTTTAATTTGATGTTTCTAAGTGCCATTGAAAAAATTTATGGACACGATTTCAAATTGTCAGAAATAGATGGCTTTCTTAAAACGGCTGCTTATTTTGAAAATTTAGTTGGTACTTCAGGTAAAGCATTTAACTATTCCGATGCACAAGGGGGTGCTGGTTTGACTGCCTCCGTTTTCTGGTTTGCAAATAAAACGAAAGATCCTTCACTTCTTTTTAATCAGGTTAAATATCTGGATAAAAAAACAGGGGGAGACCGGCTATTTCCAGCTATTATGATCTGGGGTAGGGGGCTCAATCTGACGAATATTGAAGAACCAAAAAAACTGATCTGGACAGGACAGGGTCCCAATCCAGTAGCTTTGATGCGCAGTTCCTGGAGCAATCCCAATGCGCTTTATGTCGGATTTAAAGCAGGTTCACCCAGTGTGAACCATGGTCATATGGATATTGGTTCTTTTGTCATGGATGCTATGGGGCAGCGGTGGTCTATGGATTTTGGCATGCAGGAATATGAATCGCTTGAATCAAAAGGTATAAAATTATGGGGTAAGGAACAAGGTTCTCAACGATGGGACGTTTTTAGGTATAATAATTTGGCCCACAGTACCTTAGCCATTGATGGTCAATATCAAAAGGTAGATGGTTATGCGAAAATAGATGGGTTTACCGATGCTCCTGCCTTTTTAAGCGCTCAAAGTGATTTAACTTCTGTCTATAAAGGCCAGCTTAATAAGTTATCCAGAGGGGTTGCCATCGTAGATAAATCTTATGTTGTAATTAGGGATGAAATAGAAACTACAGAAAATGCTAAAGTGGTTCGCTGGAATATGGTCACTCCTGCGCAAGTAGAGATAAATGATAAAGGGCAAGCTACCTTAGCCCAAAATGGGAAAAAGCTTTTTTTGAAGGTGTTAGAACCTAATAACGTGGAACTTAAAACATGGACAACTCAATCATCAAAAGATTATGATGCCCCTAATCCAAATACTCTTTTTGTAGGGTTTGAGTTGGCATTACCTAAAAATGCAACTCAAAATATTACTGTTGTGCTTGTACCAGAGGGAAATAAATTCCCTAAAAAGAAAGAATTAATGCCACTGAAACAATGGAAAAATTGAATAAATTATTCATTACCAAAAATATCAGGATGTTTCGTTTCTTGTTTTTCATATTCTTTGGAAGTTTGATTTTAACAGCTGGAAATGCTCAAAATCCTGCTATGTATTATGGTGATGAATCTTTACCAGGCAGACCTTTCTCCAAAGACCCATATGTTATTTTTTTTCAACAAAAATATTGGATGTATTATTCAACCCCTGATGCATTGAAAAAAGAATGGCATATCGGGATTGCAACCAGTAATGATTTGGTTCATTGGGAGAAAGTAGGAGATATTTATGGATTAAAAGGTACGGTGGAAGAAAAGGGAATCTGTGCTCCGGGTGCCCTAATAAAAGACGGTATGCTCCACCTTTTTTATCAAACCTATGGAAACGGCAAATTTGACGCTATTTGCCACGCAATCTCTAAAGATGGTATAAATTTTACCAGAAATACTACAAATCCTATTTTTCATCCAACGGAAAGTGACTGGTCTTGCGGAAGAGCTATTGACGCAGAAGTGGTTTCTTATAAAAACAATTATTTCCTTTACTTTGCGACCCGAGATACAAGTTATAAAATCCAGCAGCAAGGGGTTGCTTTAACTTCCCTTAATTCAAATTTCAACAAGGAATCATGGTCTGAAGTCCCCAATATGCCTATGCTGAAACCTACCTTGCCTTGGGAGAAAAATTGTATCGAAGCGGCTTCCTGTATTCAAAAGGGAAAATATTTATACATGTTTTATGCCGGTGCCTATAACAATGAACCCCAGCAAATTGGTGTGGCAAAAAGTAAAGATGGTATCCATTGGGAAAGAATTTCAGAAGAACCTTTTCTGAAAAATGGTAACGCAGGAACCTGGAATGAAAGCGAAAGTGGTCATCCTCATATTTTGAAAACGAAGGAGGGCAAGTATTTTCTTTTTTTTCAGGGTAATAAGGATAAAGGTAAAAGCTGGTTTATTTCAAAAGTTGAAATAGGTTGGAAAAATGGAAGACCTTACTTAAAATCTTGACAATCTATTTTTATATTTTCGAGTTAAAATATTGCATAATACAAAAACAAATTATAACTTTGTATTTCAAAGTACTTTAAATGAAAAAAGACACAGATTATTTACAGGACATAGAAGAGATACGATTATTGATGGAGAAATCTTCAAAATTCATCTCTTTATCTGGCTGGGCCGGAATATTTGCAGGTGTTTTTGCTTTAATGGGGTCCTATATTGCCTTAACTTATCTTGATTTTAATCCACAATCTCTTTCCGTTGACCCTGAAAGTTATTTTTTTCAGAAAGCACAAATTTTTTCAGTCATCCAGTTAGCCCTGCTTGTTTTCCTGCTTGCCATTTCGTTTGCCTTGTTTTTCACTCATCGAAGAGCTAAAATAAAAGATGAGTTATTATGGACCCCAACGGCAAAAAGGTTGGTTATGAATATGGCAGTGCCTCTTTTTACAGGGGGAATCCTCATTCTCCTTTTTATTTCAAAAGGTTTCATTGGATTTATAGCTCCTTTTTCCCTTTTATTTTATGGACTGGCCCTTTATACCATCAGTAAGTTCACTTTTGACGAAGTTAAAATATTGGGTCTGATTGAGATTTTACTGGGGCTAATCAGTGTGTATAAAGTATCCTTAGGTTTACTTTTCTGGGCCATTGGTTTTGGTGTGGTTCATATCATTTACGGTATATATGTTTATTTTAAATACGAAAGGTGAAAATATCCATAGACAGTCTTCAAAAAGCTTTCGAGAGCCGTGTCCGTTTAGGGATCATGTCTATATTGATTCTCCATGATTGGGTTGAATTTGTAGACCTAAAGGATTATTTAAAGGTGACCGATGGTAATCTGGCCAGTCATTTGTCTGCATTGGAGAAATTGAATTTTATCCAGTCTCGAAAACAGTTTATTGGAAATAAACCAAATACAAGTTATGCCGCAACAAAACTGGGAAGGGAATCTTTCGGAAATCATCTGAATGCCCTTGAAAGTTTGATAAAAGGAGTTTCAGAATAATTTTTTTAATCAATAACTTTGAAAAACAAAGTACTTTAAAAACATAGTAAAATGAAAAATGATATTTTTATCCATCTGGATAATCCAAAGGAACTGGAAAGATTGTATAGACAAAACAAAACACAGTTCAAACAAGCTTTTCTCGATGTTTATCCCCAAATTATAGATAAACCTATGGCTCTGTTTTGGAAAGAAAGATTAGAGGATTCAAAGGAGGAAATCCAGTTTGGATCAAAAAAAGAGCTAATTTTTGTAGTTATAGCCGCTTTAATAGCTGGATTGATTGCAAAAATACCTTCATTTACCAGTATTGGGGAAGAATTTTTTTATACCAGAAATGTGGGATTTATCGTCTTTCCAACCTTAATTGCTTATTTCTCCTGGAAAAATAACCTGGGAATTCAAAAATGGATTCTTTTCGGAAGTATTGCTTCAATCTCTCTACTTTTTATCAATCTGTTTCCAAATAATCCGAATAGTGATACTTTAACTTTATCCTGTATTCATTTACTTCTTTTTCTTTGGTCATTATTAGGATTTTCTTTTGTTGGGGAAGTTGGTCATCCTTTAAAAAGACTCGATTTTCTTCGGTTCAATGGTGATTTTGTCGTTATGTCCACCTTGATTTTAATCGCAGGTGGTATTACCACAGGCATAACGATTGGACTTTTTTCCCTTATTGGTTATCAGATTGAAGATTTTTATTTTGACAATGTGGTGGTTGTTGGATTAGCATCAGTTCCTTTAGTTGCCACCTTCCTAACTCAGACAAATCCTTATTTAGTGAGTAAGGTCTCTCCTGTTATTGCCAGAATATTTAGTCCCATTATTTTAGTAATGCTGGTTATTTATCTGTTTGCCATTTTTTATTCTGGTAAGGACCCATATAATGACCGGGATTTTTTGCTCTTATTTAATGCCCTTTTAATAGGCGTAATGGCTATTATTTTCTTTTCCGTCGCTGAAGCGACAAATACGGAGAAGGGTAAAATAGAAAAATGGATACTATTTCTTCTTTCAGTGGTAACCATTTTGGTCAATACAATTGCTCTTTCTGCAATCTTGTTCAGGATTTCCACCTGGGGAATTACACCCAACAGATTAGCAGTTTTGGGAAGTAATATATTTATCCTAATAAACTTGCTCTTGGTAACTTTTAAATTGTATGGCGTAGTCACCAAGAAATCAAACATTGTGGAAGTAGGTGGACAGATTGCCTTTTTTCTACCCGTTTATGTCTTATGGACTTTATTTGTAACCTTTATTTTACCCTTTTTATTTAATTTTGAATAATTAGAGATGGATGCAATACAAAATACACCGTATTGCATCCATAAAAAATGAAGGAAACAAACGCACATGGAAAACATAAAAGGAACCTTTGGCTATGATCTTCAATTTCTAAAAAAATACCATAAAGATTTGATTCTCTTGGCTGATGAATCAGATGCTGGGGCTCAAATTATTATTTTACCCGCCTATCAGGGAAGGGTGATGACAAGTACAGCAGAAGGAGAGGGTGGAATGAGTTTTGGCTGGATAAATTATGAGCTCATTGATTCCAACAGAGAAGAGGAGCATTTTCATGCTTTTGGAGGTGAAGAAAGATTTTGGCTTGGACCAGAAGGTGGACAGTTTTCTATTTATTTTAAAAAGGGAGATCCTTTTGATTTTGATCATTGGTTTGTTCCTAAAGCTATAGATACAGAACCTTTTACCCTGGTATCAGCATCAAAAACGGAGGCAAATTTTCAGCGTGAGATATACCTGAAGAATTATACTGGGTTTGAATTTAACTTAAGAATAACTCGTAATATTCGTTTATTGTCAAAAGATGAGATTCCGCTTTTATTAGGTGTTCCTATACCAGAAAACCTTCAAATAGTTGGATTTGAATCAAATAATTCCATGACAAATACGGGTAATACGCCATGGACAAATGAAACGGGCCTTCTCTCTATCTGGATATTAAGTATGTTTAACGCAGGTGATAAAACAACAATCGCTATACCCTACAAGCAAGGAAGCGAGACTGATTTGGGGAAAATAGTTACAGATGATTATTTTGGTAAAGTGCCAGTCGATAGATTAAAAATAAAAAATGGGTTTATTTTCTTGAACGCAGACGCAAATTATCGGAGTAAAATTGGCATTTCTCCTAAGAGAGCTTTACCCATTTTAGCCAGTTTCGACGGGGTTAATGAGGTACTTACCATTGCCCAGTTTAGTTTGCCCGAAAATCCTGCAGATTATGTCAATTCTCTCTGGGAAATGCAGGAAAATCCTTTCGATGGTGACGTGGTAAATGCCTACAATGATGGTTTAATAGATGGAAAACAGATGGGGAAATTTTATGAACTTGAAAGCTCTTCACCAGCTGCAACAATGAACGTAGGTGAAAGTATGCACCATTTGCATAGAACCATTCATTTGAAAGGAAACATAAAAGAGTTGGACAAAGTTTCTCAAACGCTTTTAGGGATTCATTTGAGTGAATTTTCAATTTAAATTATAGGTAGTTTATTAGTTACCTGAACTCCTCTTTAATATTCATCGTCAACAGTTAGTTGTGTAAGTATCTGTGCCGCCGATGATAAGGATTTAAAATGGGCAGGTAAATTTAATTGAATGGCATTGAAAATTTCTATTTGATATACATGACTTAAAAGATTCCTGTCATTAATGCAATGCATCAAGGCTAAGTATAAATCCTCAGCTATAAGTTGATATTGAAAAAGTGTTTTAATGGTTAATTTGGGGGTATATATTTTTTCCTCTACACTAAAAAGATATATTTTAGCCGTTTTCCAGAAGAGTTCAGTACAAAATTCAAATTTTTGAATCTGACCATTTTTTATCCAATCAGTTTCCAGCGTATTATATTTGGAAAAATCAGCGCGCAAGGATAATTCAAAGTCAGCTATGGCTTTATTCAATAAAGCACAATTAGATGAATACTTTTCATTCAGCTCCATTCGATTATTTTTTTTAAAGCCATTTTTTTGAAAGCTTCATCCACATAGAAAAAATCAACGATATCGACCTTATAGGGTACAAGACTCTCCTCTAGTTCGTGTTCCATCTCAAAGATAGTTCTTGGATCTAAGGGTTTTGTTCCCATGACACCAATATCGATATCACTGAATTTTGAGCCATTTCCAACCGCTCTGCTTCCGAAAAGAAAAACGTTGTAATTTTGGACATCAACATGTTTAAGTACAATTTCCTTCGCAATAGACAAATAATCCATTTAAATGTATTTCATACAAAATTAGTCAAAAGCATGATATTTACCTCTTCCATTCCATATATCTGTTGTACAAATGTTTAGCCTGCGGATAAGCACTTTGAGGACTCATAAAATGAGAAAATTCGAAGGTAATGGCTTTTTCTACGCCCGCTTTTTGTGCTGCTTCTAATTTAAGTTTTAACTTTTCCCACTTAATGGGTAAAAATTTTATAGGCATATCACGGTCAAAACTTTCTGCATTGGTCCAGCAGCTCATTCCATAACGATCGGCTAATAACTTATTTACCTGAAAATAATCTGCCAGTTCATCGTAGTCAGCATGTCCGTCCTGGAAAGCAACAATATCAACCACCTCTTTAATGCCATCAAAAATGTCGTTCCATTCCTCTTCATGCTGTTTTAAACTGACGGCATCATTTTTAGTTAAAGAGCTTTCTTGAGCTAGAATGGCTTTTTTACCATCAATATAGGGAGAAATTAAAGTAGGTAGTCCATTAGACAAATCTTTTACCCGACGACCTAAATCCTGATAAAGAGAAATAATTTTTCCCGTTTTTCGGCTAACCTCCTGGCTTAAATACCATCCCTTAAAAGCGGGATAATGACCATATAAATCCCAGACCTCATCTACAACCCTTAAATTGATTTCAATCTCACTGGCAAAATCACCTTTGTCCCACCAATATTTCCCCGAATCATACAACCCGAAATAAAAAGCAAATCCGTATTTTTCAGCGAGAGTTAAATACATTTTTACTAAATCAATGGGTGGCCGATAAGCATTTTCTCTATCCATTAAAACTTTTGATGGATAAGTCAGCCACTTTCTGTAACCACATCGAATGAGAATTACGGTATCGATTCCCATCGCTTTCATGTGCTGGAAATCTAAATCCCATTCCTCATAACCCCAGTTTTGATGTGGAATGTCATGGCTTATTTCATCGAGGAAAGTCCCAGTTATATGCATTGAATTAAAAATTTAGCGAATCAATGATTCTTCTTCGTGAATACGGTCATACCAGTTTTTTTTCAACAACCAGGTAGTTAAGAAAAACAACAAGAGACTAATAGCTGTGCCATAATGGTGCCTTATCATGAAATACATAGGTAATACCACTTGACTCATTTGCCAGATAATTCCAATAACCACATTTATGGCATCTTTTTTAAAGGTTTTGTTTAGGACAAATGATGAATCAGTTTGTTGAATTTTAGTAATTATGGGTTTCCAAAATCCCCAGGGACGTGTTTTTTTATAAAAATGGATTAAGGTCTCATCAGATTCGGCGGGGAATAACAAAACGCCTAAAAAACATCCTGCTAAAGAAAAAATTAATAAGACTGGAAAAATAAAAATTGGAGGTGTATCTCGGAAAATTAAAGGTAAAAAGGTGCTACCAATCAGTCCAGCCAGCATTCCTCCAAAATAACCATACCCGTTAAATCGCCACCAAATCCATTTTAGCATATTTGCTGCAGCATATCCGCCATACAACGCAGAAGTTATCCATAAAGTGAGCGTATTAATGCTGTTTCCTAAAAATCCAAAAATAATGCCTATAACTACTAAAGCTATACTGGCCAAATAGCTGTATTGCAGGTAAGTTTTTTCGGAGGCATAAGGATTGATGTATTTTTTATATAAATCATTTACTAAATAAGCGGGTGCAGCATTGATAAAAGCAGCAAAAGTTCCCATAAAAGCGGCTAATAATCCTGCAAGTAATAATCCGCGCCATCCATGAGGAACAAATTTTTCCATAGCCATAGGTAATACCTGCTCAAAATCGATGGAGGTTCCCATCTGGGCAATTTCAGGCTTTAGATAAACTACGCCTAAAACACCAAATCCTGCAACCATCAGATAACGGGGTATATACAAAACTAATATAGTTAAAGCACTCATTTTAGCTGCTTCACCTGCCGTTCGGGTGGAAAGAATTCTTTGCATATCATAACTGGGAACTGGTCCTGCTAAACTGGCAAAAATTCCCTTGAATATCATCATACCTATGAGTAAACCAAACAATTCAAATCCGTCAGATTCAATTTTGGTGTTTACTGAGACTAAATATTGACTCCAGTCAAGATCTAGTTTCCATCCGAAAAATAATTCATCCCAACCCGCTGGAGTGGCATTTTGTATAGCTTCACCTGAGGTTGCCATATAGGCAATATAGCCAACAACAAAACAAGACAGGGTCATGATAACAAATTGCAATACTTCGGTGGCAACGACGCTCCACATCCCTCCTTTTATAGTATAAATAGTTGTTATTCCTATGATTAGTAAAGCATAACCTTGTTCACTCGTAATGGATAAAGGACCCAGACTAGCCGCCAGATTCCAAGGGAAAAAGATGGCTGCAAATTTCCCTATGCCTTCAAAAAAATAAGCGATAAATCCAAAAACACTGATGATTGCAAAAACGGTAACAATGATATGGGATAAACGGCTACCTTTTCCCTCACCAAACCGAAAAGTAATCCATTGTGCACCTGTTAAAACACCTGACCGCCGCAACCAGATGGCTAAAAAGATAAAAACAAATACCTGGTTCCAAACAGGCCATAACCACGGAATCCAGGCGCTTTTTAAGCCATAAACAAATAATATAGTTACGGTCCACATCGTACCAGATATGTCAAACATGCCGGAGGCATTTGATAAGCCCAGATAATACCAGGGAATTGAATTTCCACCCAAGAAGTAGGATTTTATGTTTGTGGATGCTTTCTTCGATATCCAAAAACCAAAAATCAAGGTGACAAGCAAGTAAACCAGTACAATAACTAAATCAAGGGTAGATAATTTCATGTGGCGCTAGATTAAAACGTAAATAACTTAAAACAAATAAATTCATCACATTTTCCGAAGGATAAAGCCATCCTTATCAATGGCATACAGGGCAAATGGGTTCCAAATTCGATCCATGGCAATCGCCGCAGTTCTTCTGGAAACAGGGGCGTTTATATCGTATTTTATGGAAAGTTGAATACAAACACTTCTAAAGGCTGTTTCAACAATGGATATATCTTTATGGCTTGTTTTTGAAAGAATCTCACAGAGTTTTCCTTGAGTTATGGCCCCATCCCCGAGCGAAACAGGGGGTAAATCTAAATCGGAAATACCTGTTTTAAATTCATGACCCGTATAAACAGTATCAGGGTAAAACCAGGTTCTGTTGGCCCAAAGATAAGGCTCTCCAACGCCACGAATAAGACCGGTTGCCCCAATTCTATTGATTTCCTGAAAGTTCAAATCATCTGGTGTGATATCAACATAGGGCATAAGGTAACCTTTCCAGTCCAGTAATGTTTGCTGTACTTCCCTGATATTTACTTCAGCTGGTTGCTTCTTTCTCAGGACAGCTAGGGCACCTATAACTCCCGCAGCCTGACCTATTTGTAAAACCGCAGGTTGTAAACGGGTTGAACCATTCACTATGTTACTCACAGAAATGGGCTTATCTGCAACAATCAAGCCAGGTATTTCTTTAGGAATTAGAGCACCAAAAGGGATGGAAAATGAAGGCACTTTGGGAAAATCAATCTCTGGCGCGTTTGGGTATTTATCGTGATGATGATCAATAGGGTAGTCACCCACTGCAATACCTGTTCTGTACAAAGGGAATTGTTTTCTATACGGTTCCAGAATATGATTTACATCCATGCGCACCAAGCCTTTTAGTCTCCTTCCTTCTCTGTGATAGGGTAAAAATGGAAAAAAATCAGCTGTAGGATATTCATCTTTTGCAAACCCCAGCTGTTTAAATCCTAGTTCCGTTTGCATATAATAGATAAATCGTAAGGTAACCTCTTTTGCAGCAATATAAGCTTTCTCCCTTTCTTTTGCGTTCATTTCCAGCACGTTCAGGTAAATATCATTCCCTTCAATGGGCCAGTTAATGAGGTATTTATTATTTGGCAATTTTGCGTAGGATAGTAACTGTTCGCAGGTAACCAAATTAGGCTTTTCAGGACAAAAATCCCTGCAAGAACAATGAAATTCTTTCGGATCATAATTCTTTGGTTTTGGTAGGGTCATATCGGCATCCTTACCATAATCTGTCAAAATGGCTACATAGGTTAAATCCTGAAGAATGGGTAAATCGTTTAGGAGTCCCATTTTTTCACCTGTTTTATCTCTTGCCTCCATACCCATATCAAAAGGGACATTCAGTTGACCGTAAACATCTCCCAAGTCAGTACCATCAATGAGTATTTTTCCATTTACCCAATATTTTTTTTCCCCATCAGAAACCAAAACTTCCCATAAATTATCTTTCTTTTTAATTTTTGACCAGGTCGATGAAGTTTTTACTTCCAGTGATTTTACAGATTTTGCCATGTCAGCTAAAATTCTTGCGCCAATATGAGGTTCGAAATGCGTATTACTTACCCAACCTGTTTCCAGTGCTTTAGCTCCACCGTAATGGCTCCTTAATTTTTCGCGAAATTCTCCCCATATACCTGCTGGCATTTTATTGTTTCCATCAATAGCACTAACACCAGCCGCTGTCAGCATTCCACCTAACCAAGGTGAAGGTTCTACCAGCAGTGTTTTTACACCAAGTCTTCCAGCTTGTATACCGGCAGCGGTTCCACCAGTGCCACCTCCCAGTACTATCACCTCATAATCAATCTTATTTTGCCCTTGAGTATTTAAGGAAAAAATGACCATAAAAAAGAAAGTAAAACAGACTAGCTTCATAATTTTTTTTACATTCATTATAAAATGATTAATTTAGTTGTGAAAAATAACACTTTTAAATCAATGAAAAGATATCCATATCCTATTTATTTTCAAAATAAGCATCATTTAATACTTTGCATTTTGCTTTTTACCAGTTTTGGCTTTACGAATCTGACAGGCCAGGAATCTGGATGGAAAAAAGTTAACCCTTTTATTGGTACTGCCGAACATGGCCATGTTTACCCTGGTGCAACTGTTCCTTTTGGTACCGTTCAGCTAAGCCCGGACAATGGAACGCAGGGTTGGGACTGGTGTTCAGGTTATAACTGGGTGGATTCTACCATTGTTGGATTTTCACATACCCATCTGAGTGGTACCGGAATTGGCGATTTATGTGATATATTAGTTATGCCAACCTCTAAAAAAGTAAAATGGTCTGAGGTTGATAACGAACCTAAAAACAGACCCTTTTTGTCTAAGTTTTCTCATCAAAATGAAAAGGCAGAACCCGGCTTTTATCAGGTTTTGCTGGAAAATGGTATTCAAGCTGAATTAACAGCAGGAATCCATACAGGCATTCATAGATATACTTTTCCTGCAAGTCAGTTAAAAAGCATTATTATAGACTTAGGTTATGCCATTAACTGGGATAAACCCACTCAAACTGGGTTTTCTCAAGTATCACCTCATTTAATTACAGGTTATCGCTATTCAACCGGTTGGGCAAAAAACCAGAAAATTTACTTTGCTGTATCCTTTTCTGAACCCGTTCAGGAGCATCATATTTGGCTTCAACATTGGAAAGACGGGGAGATGGAAAATAATAAAGGATCAAAAGCTCAATTTATTTTTGCTAATGATAAAGAAAATAAACCGCTAATCCTTAAAGTAGGCATTTCTGCTGCAAATGAAGAAGGGGCTTTGGCAGCTCTTAAGGAAGTTGAAAAGGATAGTTTTGATCACCTTAAAGAGAATGCACAGAACTCATGGAAAAGACAAGGCTTTAAAATTGAGGTAGAATCCAGTTCCGAAATTCTTAAAACTCAGTTTTATACTGCTTTATATAGATCACAACTCGCTCCAGTCGTTTTTGAAGACGTACTCGGTAATTATATGGGGGCCGATGGAAAAATATATCAAGCAAAGGACTATCAGAGATTTGATATATTTTCTCTTTGGGATACCTTCCGTGCTGCTAATCCACTTTTAACCATCCTCCATCCTGATAAAATTAACGATATCATTCAATCTTTTTTAAGCCACTATAAGGAATATGGACTTTTACCCGTTTGGTCTCTACGAGGTAATGAAACCAATACAATGACTGGATATCATGCTGTTCCAGTTATCGTAGATGCCTATAAAAAAGGGTTCAGAGGATATGATGTGTCTTTGGCTTATGAGGCTTGTTTGAAAAGTGCTTCTCAAGATATTAGGGGTTCTGGTTTATATCGGGAATATGGTTATATTCCTCATGATAAAGAGGGTCAATCTGTGACTAAAACGCTGGAATATGCTTTTGATGATTGGTGTATCGCTCAATTTGCCAAAGAATTAGGTAAAAGTGATGATTATCTCTATTTCATGAAAAGGGCAAATGCCTATCAATACTTGTTTAATCCAAAAACTGGATTTATGCAAGCTAAATTAAGTGATGGTTC
Organism: Bacteroidota bacterium; assembly: GCA_041159865.1. Taxonomy (GTDB): domain Bacteria; phylum Bacteroidota; class Bacteroidia; order Chitinophagales; family Saprospiraceae; genus BJGN01. The sequence continues at coordinate 15,218 of JBEAXK010000003.1, read as the reverse complement.
CTGGAAAAAGGATTTTGACCCATATCTGTCTGATCACAATTGGGAAGTGGCAGAATATACTGAAGGAAATGCCTGGCAGCATTCCTGGTTTGTTCCACATGATGTGCCTGGTTTGATCAAATTGCATGGAGGAAATCGTAAATTTATTCAAAAACTGGATAGCCTTTTTTCTGTTGATTCAAAAGTGAAAGGTGAAAATGTAAGTGTAGATATATCTGGTCTTATAGGTCAGTATGCACATGGAAATGAACCAAGTCATCATATTGCATATATGTATTTAATTGCAGGTCAAGCTTGGAAAACGCAAAAACTGGTCAGAGAGATTTTACTTACCCAATATAATGATCAACCTAACGGACTTTGCGGGAACGAAGATTGTGGACAAATGTCTGCTTGGTATGTTTTTAGCGCTATGGGCATTTATCCTCTCAATCCCGCAGATGGTAACTACTATATTGGCAGCCCTTTGTTTGATAAATCCAAAATTAATGTTTCAGAGGATAAATATTTTGAAATAGTGTCCGTTCACAATAATGCCGAAAATAAGTATGTACAAAAAGCTACCTTAAATGGAAAAGTTTTGAATAAACCATTTATAACCCATAAAGAGTTGACAGACGGGGGTAAACTTATCTTGTACATGGGGCCTAAACCAAAAAAAACAATTTGGCTGCTTAAAAACCATTAGAGATGTTAAATTACCATCCCTAATGGTTTTGTGAAATTTTAACCTCAATTAGAGGTATTCCTTATGTATCAGGGCAAAATGAACTTAATGCTAAGAAATAATTCTATTGAATATGCGATTCAAGGATCGTGTTACATGCGCTACAATTAGAATTGCAGCGATGCCAATTGGCATTCCAATGGCCATATTTCCTAATAACAATCCAACCGTGATTCCTAAAATCATTCCTGCAGGAATCCATAACATCCATAAAGATTTGGGATTTAACATCATTTCCATCATCAAAATTCTTTTTAAAGAAATATTTAGTGTTTAATTATAATTAACGCTTATTTTGCCAAATATTATTTTCAGAATAAAAAAATGTAAAAATATATATTGACAAAATATATTCTCAAATAACTATTCATTTAACGCGTTAAACAGAATATTGTTTATTTTTGAATACTTTTAAGACGAAAGAAAAAAAGGAAGTCACATTTTTCCAATAATTATTTGGTAAAAAAAATATTTAAGAGGAATGGATTAATCTTATTTTTATTCGATTTTTGAATCCCATTTTTAATCATTAATTCTAAAGACGTTGAATAACAGATATGTTGACCTTATTGATCAAACATTTTACTTTCCACAAGAGGGTTTTGACATTGATATAAATGGGTATTTAGAATTTAATGGTGTTCCCTTAAAGTATCTCATTGAAAAATATGGAACACCTTTCAAGGTATTTTATCTGCCTAAAATTGGAGAGCAAATCAAAAAGGCAAAAAATTTATTTACCCGCGCCATGAAGGCTACTAATTATACGGGTAAATATTATTACTGTTATTGTACTAAAAGCAACCATTTCAGCCATGTGCTGGAAGAGGTGCTTCAACATGACGTTCAACTGGAAACATCTTCTGCTTTCGATCTGGATCTCATTCAAAAATTAGCAGAAAAAAAGTTGGTAAATACACAGAAATATATCATTTGCAATGGGTTTAAACCTGAAAATTATAAAAGGAAAATTGTAGAACTTATTGATTCCCAATTTGAGAATTTGATTCCGGTTTGTGATAATGTGGAGGAGTTGTCCTATTATGCAGAACATTTTACCAAAAAATGTAAAATTGGACTTAGAATTGCAACTGAAGAAGAACCCAATTTTGAATTTTACACCTCCCGTTTAGGCATCAGGAATTCTGAAGTTATTCCTTTTTACAAAGAAAAAATGGCAGAAAATCCACTATTCGAACTTAAAATGTTACATTTTTTTGTTGATACGGGTATTAAAGATACCTTGTATTATTGGGGGGAATTAAAAAAAGCACTCAAAGTTTATTGCTCTTTGAAAAAATTATGCCCTACTTTGAATGCCATTAATATAGGTGGTGGTCTTCCTATTCGAAATTCACTTGGATTCGAGTTTGACTATAAATACATGATTCGGGAGATTGTTAATAATGTTTACAGTGCCTGTGCCTCTGAAAATGTAGAAATGCCAGATATCTTTACAGAATTTGGTAAATATACAGTGGGTGAATGTGGTGCAAATGTTTTTGAAACCCTGGCACAAAAACAACAAAATGATGCCGAAAAATGGTACATGATTGATAATTCTTTGATGACAACTTTACCAGATACCTGGGGTATTGGAGAAAGATTTATTTTATTGCCTATCAATAAATGGAAAAATGAGTATCAAAGGGTAAATATCGGCGGTTTAAGTTGTGATAATTCCGATTACTATAACGCAGAGGTGAATCAAGCGCAAGTGTACCTTCCAATCATTGATCAAGATGAATCAGAACCCCTTTATTTAGGCTTTTTTCACACGGGGGCTTATCAGGATTCTATCAGTGGATATGGAGGAATTAAACATTGTTTGATACCTTCCCCAAAACAAATTTTGATTTATCGGGATGAATTAGGTAATTTAGTGGACGTTTTATCTAAACCAGAACAAACAGCCGATGAAATGTTGAAAATTTTGGGCTATTAAGATTTTTTTCAGATAAGTAGATAGTTGCTATTATTAAGCCTGCCGGTGATTATATCGGCAGGCTCTTTTTTTACAACCATTTCATCCAATCATAAGATCTGTTATTCGAAAGTAAGGGATGACAAGGGTAAAGACGAAATCCATATTCAAAAACCCCTGGATTAGGCAATGTGATATGACCTTTATAGGTGGTATATTCCCCTTCTGATTTACTAAAATGCAAGGTCTGTGTCAATCTGATATCTAATTTCGATTCACTGATCCTCTTATATAAAATGAATTCTAATCCTAATGAATTAGCCTCAATACCATTTCTAAATACCTGAATTTCAATTTCTAAACTATCACCTAAAGGTAAAGCATGATTATCCGTATCCATAATTGATTTCGATGATACGTAAATGCCATCCCAGCTTTTTGCGATATGATTTTTCCATGAACAAAGGGCTGCAACTTTTTGATTATCTTCAATTAATTTCTTCCCTTGTGTTATTAGGGGAGAATAAAAGCGGCTAAAATAATCGTCCATCATTCGCTTTGTGGTGAAATCGGGACCAACTTTTGCAATAATATTTCGAATGAATTGAATCCATTCCTCAGAAATTCCCTGTTCATTTTTATTAAAATAAATAGGAATAATTTCCATTTCGAGAATATTATATAAGGTTTCAGCATCTAACTCATCTTGCAAATTCGATTCATGATAGGTATTTTCTAGAGGTAATGCCCAGCCAGCGTCAGGTCTGTGCCCTTCTGCCCACCAACCGTCGAGAACACTAAAATTGATTACTCCGTTAATTGCTGCTTTCATACCACTCGTTCCCGATGCTTCTTTTGGCCTGGTAGGCGTATTTAACCAAATATCAACCCCTTGAACCATTAACTTAGCTAATTCCATGTTGTATCCCTCCAGAAAAATAACCTTGCCTAAGAATTCAGGTGATTTTGAAATCTGAACAATCTCTTTGATTAATTTTTGACCAGGAGCATCTGCTGGATGTGCTTTTCCAGCATAAAGAAAAATGATGGGTTTGTCTGATTGATTGATGATTTCAGCCAGACGCGCTTTATTTGAAAATATTAAATGAGCTCTTTTGTAAGTTGCAAATCTTCTGGCAAAACCTAATATTAAAGCGTCATCTTTGATATTATTAAGCGTCTCAAATATAATTGCAGGTTTCTCACCCCTACGGGTGAGGTCTTCCCTTAATTGCCTTTTAACAGCTTCCAGCAATTTACTCTTTAAGAAGTTTCTCGTTTTTAAAATCCTTTCTGAAGGAATTTTATAAATTCCTTCCCAACGATTTTTGTTTGATAAATCTTCAAGAAACCCAGGAGCTAAATATTCTTTAAATAATTGATGCCATTCTGAAGCAATCCATGTTGGATAATGTACCCCGTTGGTTACATAGCCAATAGGAACTTCTGCTTCATGATAACCAGGATATAATTCTTTGAACATTTCACGAGATACGGCCCCATGTAATTTACTTACGCCATTAATTTCCTGACAGTTATGAATCGCCAAGTGACTCATTGAAAATAATTCGCTGGCATCATCTCTGTGGATTCTGCCTAAAGCCATGAAATCCCTCCATGATAATCCTATCTCTGGAATATAATCCTGGAAATAGGTATATAATAAGTCTTCGGGAAAATAATCGTGACCAGCTGGAACTGGTGTGTGAGTTGTAAATAAGGAAGTGGCTTTGACAAGTTCCCGAGCTTCCTGATAGGTATATCCTGCTTGTCTGGCATATTTGATCCTCTCTAAAGTCATAAAAGCAGCATGGCCTTCATTGCAATGATACACATTTCCTTGAATTCCAATAGCTTCCATAGCTCTAATTCCTCCAATACCTAATAAAATTTCTTGTTTTAACCTGTGTTCATTATCCCCTCCATACAACTGATGGGTCAGTGTCCTGTCCATCCAGGAATTTTCAGCAATATCAGTATCTAATAGATATAGATTAATTCTTCCTGCTTTTAATGCCCAGATTTTAGCCCAAACAATTCTCCCGGGCAAGGAAATTTGGATTTTTAGCCATTCTCCATGTCCATCTCTGACAGGTTCCATTGGCATTTTGGTATATTCCTGAGGGGGATATTCATTTATTTGGTCTCCATGTAAGGAGATATGTTGTTGAAAGTAACCATATCGATATAATAATCCTACTCCAGCTAAATTAACACCTTGATCGCTGGCTTCTTTTAGGTAATCACCTGCCAGGACGCCCAATCCACCAGAATACAAACGAACTGAAATATGTAACCCAAATTCCATACTAAAATAGACGATTTTGGGTGCATTTGTTTCAGGAGTTTTATTCATATAGTGCTTGAAATCAGCATAAACCTGATCTACCTTTTCCATAAAATTAGGGTCGTTAGCCAAAGCAAGTGCTTTCTCACTCCCTAGGTGATCAAGGATTGTGAGGGGGTTACATTGGCTTGACTCCCATGCTTCTGGTTGAAGAGACTCAAATAAATCCATGGCATCTTTGTGCCATGACCACCATAAATTTCCAGCGATTTCTTGTAAAGGTTTTAGGGCTTCTGGTAACCTCGATGCTACAAATATTCGTTTTAAATGGGCAGCACTGGTTTTTAGTTCCTCTGTCATATCCGTTTATTTAAATTTATGGAGAATTATAAATTATTTTAGGGCCGCTTTATATTGTTTGATTGTTTCAGCCAGACCTAGATATAAAGCATCTGAAATAATTGCATGTCCAATAGAGACTTCATCTAAAAAGGGTACATTTTGAGCATAATATCTCAAGTTTTCTCTATTAAGATCATGTCCTGCATTGACTTTAAGACCCAGAGAGTTAGCTAGGATTGCCGCTTCTGTATGTTCTTTAACAGCTTCCTGAGGGTTTTCTGAAAAATGAAGGGCATAAGGGCCTGTGTAAAATTCGACACAATCGGCGCCACATTTTCGAGCACCCTTGATCATTTCAGGTTGAGGGTCAATAAAGAGGGAAACACGAATACCCGCTTGCTTTAATTTTTGGCATACATCCATGAGGAAATCCTGATTATTAATGGTATCCCATCCTGCATCAGAAGTTAAGGCACCTGGTTCATCAGGTACAAGGGTACATTGTGCCGGCAGATATTGCAAAACTAAATCAATAAATTCAGAAGTAGGATTGCCCTCAATATTTAACTCTGTGCGAATATATTGCTTTAAGGGACCTATATCATCATATCGGACATGACGCTGGTCAGGTCTGGGATGAACGGTAATACCTTCAGCACCAAATTTCTCACAGTCTAAAGCTACCTGTAAAAGATTGGGAAGATTGCCTCCACGAGAATTCCTAATTAATGCTACCTTATTAATATTAACGCTTAATCTAGTCATAAAGAGGCTTTTTCAGTCAAATGTGGGACAAAAATCAAAATTTAAGCTAATTTTACCAAATTAAATGAAAAATAGATTTAAAATCGCCCATGTTTTCAAGAAAGCTAGACTTAGTATCGTTCTTTTTATTACTTACTGTGGTGGTTCTTTGCGGAGCTTTAATCGGAACAGGTTTTGGGACAGCTATAGCTAATCTATTTGGTTTTTCTGTAACCGATCTGGTAAAAGTACCTGTTTCGGGTTACAACAGATTAGAAAGAGATGTTCTTCGCTGGGTGAATCTTGCCAGCCAGCTTTTCACCTTTCTATTTCCGGCATTAATTTTCCGATTCTATTATTTTAAAGAAGAAAGGGTAGGGGCTACTTTTTCACTAGATAAAATGTTTTATTTTTTTTTAATCATGGCACCCATCTGGATTTTTGGATCATTCCCGGTAGTAGAATGGCTTTACCGTCAGAACTTATTGTTGCCACTTCCAGAAACATTGATAACGATGGAAAGAGGGGCTAATGATACTTTAATGGCTCTTTTGAAAATGGAGGACCAATTTGAATTTGTTCAAAACCTTATCGTTATGGCTGCCATACCTGCACTTTGTGAGGAATGGTTGTTTAGAGGGGTCATTCAGAAAAAACTGGAAGAGGCATTGCCAAAACCCTGGTTAGGAATTCTTTTGGGTGCCATCGTTTTCAGTGCTATTCATTTTCAATTTGCAGGATTTATTCCACGTTTATTTTTAGGTGTATTACTTGGATATCTTTACTTCTTTTCTGGAAATATATGGATATCCATTTGGGGGCATTTTGTATTTAATGGCATTCAGGTGTTTTCAAAATATCTGAATATTCAAAATGAAGAAGGGGCTGCCGACTCTTTAATTCCCAATCCAGACTTCATCTGGGTCCTTTTATCCTCTTTGTTAACTATAGGCATTTTCTATTTTTTTAATAAGTTAAAGGTTAATAAATGAAAAGGAGGTTTTTTACAGGATTAGTTTTTGTTCTAATTACCTTAGGCTGTGTCTTTAGTGGATTTAGTTATTTTTCTTTGCTCTTTAGCTTAATTACAGCCTTGTGTCTATGGGAGTTCTCAAAATTAGTTCTGGGTGAATCCACTTTAAATACCAAACTTATTCTGGTGCTTTTAGGTTTATTCCCTTATTTTTTTGCGTTAATGTTTATCCACAACCAGATATCTGGAAAGGAATTTTTATTATTTCCAGTTCTATTTTTTGCCATTTTTCTATTAGAATTGCTTAATGGTAAAGGACATTCTATCGAAAATATGGGTTATTATGCGATGGCAATTCTCTATATTGGCATTCCATTTGCTATTTTATTGTGGATAAGTATGGAAAATGCAGAATATATGCCAGGTAGAATAGCTGGTTTGTTATTTTTAACATGGGCTAATGATTCTGGTGCCTACATTGCTGGAAACTTATTTGGTAAGCATCCATTGATGAAACGAATATCTCCCAAAAAAACATGGGAGGGGTTCATGGGAGGTATGTTTTTTGCTTTACTTTTTGGTTTTGCTTTGTCTTATATGCCTTTAACAGGATTACAATCCTTAGATTGGTGGATTTTAGCTTTGATTATTAGTGTTTTTGGTCCCGTAGGCGATCTTATTGAATCTATGTTGAAGCGAGAAAAACAAGCAAAGGATTCTGGTAATTTACTCCCTGGACATGGTGGTTTTTTGGACAGATTTGATGCGTTTATTTTTCATATTCCATTTTGTGCTCTTTACTTATATTGGTTTTCAAATAATTAATAAGATTTAAATATTTTAAAATGAAAATTTTTCACAAGGAGGGTCATTTTTGGCTATCTGTAGCCGCCTTCATCTTATTTTTAATTTCCGGCCTAACTTATCTTTTATTTCCTGAATTTTTGCTTGTTGGCGTTGGAATTGGGCTATTGATTTTTGCAATTATTGCTCAGTTTTTCAGGAATCCAGTCAGAATTATTGAACAATTTGACAATCAGATTGTGTACGCGCCAGCCGATGGTAAAATTGTGGTGATAGAGCCGGTTTTTGAAGGGGAGTTTTTTAAGGAAGAAAGAATTCAGGTCTCTATTTTCATGTCTCCTGTAAATGTTCATGTCAACAGGAATCCAATCGGTGGTAAAATAAATTATTATAAATATCACCCGGGTGAATTTTTAGTTGCCTGGCACCCAAAATCATCCACAGAAAATGAAAGAACAACTATCGTTTTTGGGGAAGGGAAAAATGCGTTGTTAGTCAGACAAATTGCCGGTGCTGTGGCGCGTCGAATTTGTTGTTATGTAAATGTGGGACAAGAAGTTAAACAAGGAGAAGATTTTGGATTCATAAAGTTTGGTTCCAGAGTAGATTTATTTTTACCCTTAGATGCAAAGATAGAATCAAAAATTGGTGACATTTCCGTAGGAAATAAAACCATAATAGCTTATCTGAAGAAAGATTTAATATAGAAAGCGGGCAGCGATTTTTATTGCAAACCGTTTTATTAATAGTATTACTCAATTTTGGTTCCCAATAATTTGGGAAACCGTATAATTGTGTTATTTTTACTTGAATTTTATTACACATTAACAAAATTAAGATTGGTATGAAAAAACACTTACTAGTGCTTTCGCTAACTTTCTTTGGTGCGATTAGTGTTTTTGCACAAAGAACGATTAGTGGTAAAGTAACCGATGCAGGTGGTGAACCGCTCATCGGTGCCAGCGTGGTGGTTAAAGGAACCAGCTCTGGAACCGTAACGGATATCGATGGAAGTTACAGTATCTCTGTACCTTCTGATTCAAAAGTTTTAGTGTATTCTTACACTGGATATGAATCAAAAGATGTCGAATTGGGTGCTTCAAACACAATTGACGTGGTACTCGCTGAAGGAGCTGAACAGCTTTCTGAGGTGGTAGTTACCGCACAAGGTATTACTCGTGAAAAAAAGGCATTAGGTTATGCCGTTTCGGGAGTTGACAAAAAAGAAATTCAGGACAGACCTTTGGCGGACGTTGGTAGAGTGCTCCAGGGTAAAATTCCTGGGGTTTCTGTAACTTCTACATCAGGTGTTTCCGGAACGGGAACTAATATTGTCATTAGAGGCTATTCTTCAATTACAGGTTCTAATCAACCTTTATTCGTAGTTGACGGTGTGCCATTTAATTCTAACACAAACCAGAGAGGTGGTTTTACCCAAGGTGGTCAATCTTCATCAAGTCGTTTCCTCGATCTTGACCCTAACAGTATTGAAAGTGTAACGGTATTAAAAGGTCTTGCTGCCACAGTAACTTATGGTGATCAGGGTCGTAATGGTGTAATTTTGGTAACTACAAAAAGTGGTTCCAAAAAGGCCAGAAAAGCAGAATTTCAGGTAACTCAGTCTGTATTTACAAATACAGCTCATTTACCAACATACCAAAATACTTATGTAGGCGGTTTCCAGCAGAATATTGGCTACTTCTTTAGTAATTGGGGTCCAACCATTGAGGAGGCTAAATTATATCCTTCTCAAAACACAAATCCTGCTTTGACTAACCACCCTTATGCATTCCTTTCTAATGCTGCCTTAAGAGCGGGTCAAGCTGATTATGTGGCTTCGGTATCTCCATATAAAATGGAGGTTTTCCCAAATAATATCAGTGATTTCTTCCGTCAGGGTAACATCTACAATACAAGTGTAAATGCATCAGGTGGAGGTGATAACGTGAGTTATAACATTTCTGCTGGTTATTTAGATGAGCAAGGTTACATACCAAATAACGGATTAAAAAAGTTAAATTTAGGATTAGGTTTAAACGCCAAATTATCTAATAAGCTTTCTGTAACTACTTCTTTTAGTTATTCAAATACAGACCAATATTCTCCACCATTAAGTGGTGGGGGTGGAAACAATGCTTATGATTTCCCCTCAGTATTAGCAAACGTTATGTACACCCCTCGTCAGGTTGACTTAATGGGATGGCCTTTCGAAGATCCTACTTCAAAAGCATCTGTTTACTTCAGAGGAGGTAATGATATTCCTAATCCTCGTTGGGTTTTAAGAAACTATAAAACAACAGGGGTTGTAAATCGTATTTTCTCTGCGACCAGCTTTAATTACCAAATTGCAAAAGATTTAACCTTATTATATAAAGTCGGTTTGGATACCTACAGTGAATCTCAGGAATTCAAATTTAACAAAGGTGGCGTTCAGTTTGTAAATGGATATTATAATACCTGGGATATCCAAAATACCATTTGGGATAACACCGTAATCTTAGGTTATAACAAGTCTATTTCTAAAAAATTAAGCGTTGCTGCTCGCCTTGGTGGAAATTTGCGTAACGATTCTTATCGGAACGTTTTTGTACAAAGTCAAAATCAACTGGCAAGGGATCTATTCCGTCACTCTAACTTTATTGACAATGTTGCTTCTGATGGTATTCAAGAGGAAACAAGAATGGGTGTTTTCGGTGAGGTAACAGTAGATTATAATAGCTATATGTTCTTGAATCTTGCGGGAAGAAATGACTGGACGTCAACCGTTGAAAAGGAAAATCGTCGTATCCTTTATCCTTCTGCGAGTTTATCGTTTGTTCCAACTTCTGCGTTCTCTGGTTTGTCCAGTGATTTCTTGAATTTCTTAAAAATTAGAGCAGGAGTAGGAACCTCTGCAGGTTTCCCTCGTCCCTATCAAACGAGAAACATTTTAGATCAAAGTGCCCGTGCCTGGTTATTACCTTCGGGAGCAGCTGTTCAAAGTCATGCCGTAAATAATTCTTTAGGAAATCCCAATTTACGTCCTGAATTACATACAGAGTATGAATTAGGCATTGAAACTAAACTTTTAAAAGGTTTATTAGGACTTGATTTAACAGTTTATCGTCGCGATACCCGTGATTTGATTACCAGTGCACCGTTAGACTTTGCTACTGGATATTCTTCAACAACAATCAATATTGGTAAAATCAGAAACGAGGGTGTTGAGGTTGCTTTAACGGCTTCGCCAGTATCAACGCCTGATTTTCAGTGGAATGTTACCTTGAATTACACCAGAAATAAACCGTTAGTTTTAGACTTGGGTGGAACACTTAAAGAGGTTCAGGTAAGTGGATTCGGGGGTTCATTAGGTAACTATGCTATCGTAGGTAAGCCATTCAACATGATTAAAGGTATTGGTTATAGAAGAAATGCGCAAGGTACTGTACTTGTTGACGGAGGTGGATATTTAGTAAGTACTCCTGATGCTATTGAACTTGGTGATCCAAATCCTGCTTTCACAACCAGCTTAATTAACGGATTTAATTATAAAGGATTTACCCTTGATTTCATGATTTCTTATCGTCATGGTGGTGCATTATACAGCAGTACTGCGGGTGCATTGATGGGTAGAGGTCTTACAAGTGATACAGGAAAAGATGTATATGACCGTGCACAAACCTTTATTTTCCCTGGTGTACTTCAGTCTGATGGAACGCCAAATAATAAACAAGTTACTGCTGCTGACGTAGGCTTTAACAATTTATATTTCTTTGGTGATGAGGGTCGTATCTATGATGGAACAACCATTCGTTTACAGGAGGTTTCTTTAGGTTATACAATCCCTCAGAAGTTAGTTGAAAAAACTCCTTTTAAAGGTATTACGCTTTCAGTAAGTGGTAATAACTTATGGTATAAGGCATTAAACCTTCCTTCAGGCCTTAATCTTGATACTGATAATCTTGGTTTAGGTGTAGGAAATGGCTTAGGCTTTGAGCTTTTAACTGGTCCAAGTGCTCGCAGAGTAGGCGGAACTTTAAAACTAACTTTCTAATTGGCAGTATTGCCACATTTATTTCGTCTTAATAAAAAACAAAGAAATGATACATAAAATCAAAATGTTGTTTTTGATATTGGCGGTTACAGTGGTTAGTTCATGCGAATTAGATTTGCTTGATAACCCCAATGCTGTAACAGTTAGTAATGCTGATATCAATTATCTCCTCAATTCAGTGACAGCTGGGTATGCAGGAAATTTTAATGGCTTTAGTGATCCAGGTATGCGTTTAACCAGAATGTTAAATCAAGGATCAGTTATTTATGATAACGCCGTTTCCCCTGGTAGTTCTGACGGACGTTGGAGTAGCTCCTATGCAGGTGTTTTGGCTGATGTTTCAGCGACCATAGCTATTGCTGAAAAAGGAGAATTATTCGTGCATGCAGGTATATCCAGAGTGGTTCGTGCTATGGTTTTAATGAACTTGGTTGATTATTTTGGTGATGTTCCTTATAAGGAAGCTATCGACCCAGCAAATTTCAATCCAAATGTGGACAAAGCTGCTGATGTATATGCAGCTGCTTTAGCTGATTTAAATAAAGCAATTGAGAACTTCAATGCAAAATCTAAGTCTGGTGCATCTGGCGATTTATTTTACGGAGGAAATACAGATAGCTGGATTCGTGTAGCTAACACTATGAAATTGAAGTATTACTTGAACAGAAGACTTATAGATGCAGCAGGTTCTACATCTGCTATCAATGCTTTAGTTGCAGATAATAAATTGATTTCAACAGCAGCTCAAAATTTTTCATTCAAATTTGGAACTAATTTAGTGAATCCTGACACGCGTCATCCTCGTTATGGTGGTCAATATAGCCCAACCGGTGGTGGTGATTATCAGTCAAATTCATATATGGCGCAATTATTTGACGGAGGTCGTGGTTTTCAAGACCCAAGAATCAGATATTATTTCTACCGTCAAACAACAACCAATACGAAAGATATCAATGAGTTACGTTGTATCACTTTGGTTAAGCCTAATCACTATGGTGCAAAAGATGTGTTTTGCGTAGCTTCACCAAACGCAGGTTACTGGGGCCGTGATCACTTAAATAATGAAGGTATTCCACCTGATGGTTTAAAGCGCACGGCTTGGGGTATTTACCCTGCAGGTGGACTTTATGATAATGATGGTAACAGAGGTGTTTCTTTGGGTGCAGGTGCAGGTGGCGCAGGTATTCACCCGATTATGATGCGTTCTTTCGTGGATTTCATGTTGGCTGAATCAGCTTTAATGTTAAAAACAACAGGTGACGCAAGAGCTTTATTAAAGTCAGCTATGGAAAAATCTTTTGCTGATGTTCGTTCTCTGGCTCTGGGCACTTCTGAAGCATCTAAAATTGCAGCTTTTGAAGCTGATAAGGGTATCAAATGGGCTGAAGATGTGGCTAAATATGTGGATTATGTTTTAGCACAATATGATAAGGCTACTACAAATGATGCAAAATTAGATATAATAGCAACAGAATATTGGGTTGCCCTTCACGGAAATGGTATTGAGTCTTATAACTTATATCGTCGTACAGGTAAGCCTTCAGGACAGCAACCAGCTTTAGATCCAAATCCAGGTCCTTTTGCCAGATCTCTTTATTATCCGTTATCTTACGTAACGCGTAACAAAAACGCAAAGCAAAAGGCTAATGCTGCTGTTCAGGTATTCTGGGACAACAATCCAGCTAACTTTATTAAATAATCCTTTCACGGATAAAAAAATTGATAAATATGAAAAATTTATTAAAAATCGGGATGTTGCTTTCTGCCTTCTTCTTGGTTTCCTGTGAAACGGAAATGATAGAACGTCTTGATGAATTTAGTTTTGAACAGGGTGGTTATATGAGAACTGTAACTCCATTCCCTATTCCTATCTTTTCAGTGAGTAAAGCAAATATGGCTGGTACCAATATGACCATGGTCTTAGAAGCGGTAACTCCTAATGGGGGTGCAAATTTCGATTCTTATGAAATGGTAATCCGTTTTTTAGATAATACACCTGCAAATGGATCTAATCCAAAAACAGATGTTGCTTTAAAAACACTTACTGCCAGTAATTATGCAAAAGATGCAGCTTCTGGTTATCCTCGCACTACGCTTGTGGTAACTGGAAAAGAGATGCAGGATGCTCTAAAGTTAACAGCAGATCAAATTGCAGCTGGAGATCGCTTTGAGATTCGTGCCAAAATGAAATTAAAAGATGGTAAAGTATTTGATGCTTCCAATTCCAGCGGTGATATCGTGGGCGGTGCATTTTATTCTTCTCCGTTCTTATACAGGGCAAATGTCGTAAACTAATTTCCAAATTTAATTTGGATTTTATACCAGGCGGTGGATTTTGACTAAATCCACCGCCTTTTTATTTCTATTTTCTATTTATTTTTTTGATTTAATTAAAATTTATGCATTTTATTGCTTGCCTTCATAACAAAAAATTAATTTTGCATCAACTATTGTTTATTAATAACAAAAAAAGGATTAGTATGAAAAAACACTTACTAGCACTTTCGTTGGTTTTCTTTGCAGCACTCAGTGTTCATGCCCAAAGAACAATCACCGGTAAAGTGACTGATTCAGGTGGAGAACCGCTTATCGGTGCAAGTATCCTTGTGAAAGGGTCTAGCACTGGTACAGTAACGGATCTCGACGGTACTTACAGCTTGGCTGTGCCAGCAAACGCCACTGTGCTGGTGTTTTCTTACACAGGCTATGAATCAAAAGATGTAGCTTTAGGTGCTTCCAATGTGGTAGATGCAACCTTAGAGGAAGGTGCAGAACAACTTTCGGAAGTATTGGTTACTGCTATTGGTATCGAAAGAAGTAAAAAATCGATGGGTTATGCTGTTACCAATTTAAATTCAAGTGATGTCCTTCAACGATCTGAAGCTGATCCGCTTAGAGCCGTAGCAGGAAAAATTCCCGGAGTAACGATCACAGGTTCTGGCGGGGGTCCAGGTACTTCAACAAAAATAAACATTCGGGGTTTTTCTTCCTTAACTGGAAATACCCAGCCTTTGTTTGTTGTAGATGGTGTTCCTTTTGATAACTCTGTGAACGCAACCACAGGTGCCCAGTCAGGTGCTCAATTCTCAAACCGTGGTTTCGACATTGATCCTAATAATATTGAGTCTATGACGGTGCTTAAAGGTGCGGCTGCTTCGGCTCTTTATGGATCAAGAGCTACGAATGGGGTAATCGTTATTACCACTAAGTCAGGTAGCAAAGGCTCTAGAAAGGGTTTAGAGGTTACTTATAATTCCTCTTTCCAATCTGAACAGATTTCTGGTATCCCTGATTATCAAGACGTATATGGTCAAGGTTCTAACCAAGTTTATAACGGAGGTTTCATTGGTAACTGGGGTTCTCCTTTTGCTGAACATGTGGATC
>JBEAXK010000094.1:0-57533 GCA_041159865.1 Bacteroidota bacterium | reverse complement strand
TAATTTATCTCAGTGCATCATATAATATTTCTGCCGGGTGCATCGCTAATCGGCTTGTCCCATCCCATATTTGATGCCTGCAACTTGTCCCAGAGGCGGCTATAATTACCTTATCTTCATTTTTTCGAATTTCAGGAAACAGGACGAGTTCGCCTATTTTCATACTTAAATCATAATGTTCCTTTTCATACCCAAATGATCCAGCCATTCCACAACAGCCACTTGGAAGAACTTCAACCTCATAATTACCAGGTAAATTTAGACATAAAGCACTGATACCCTGAGACGATAATGCCTTTTGGTGGCAATGACCATGAAGTTTAATTTTTGCATGTTCATCGGTAAAACTTGAGGAAAATATATGTCCCTTTTCAACTTCTCTTGCTATAAATTCCTCAAGTAAAAAAACATGATTTTTAATCCTTTCAGCTTTTTCTTTTAGTTTTCCTCTGACCAATCTGGGATATTCGTCTCTAAATCCCAAAATAGCAGAAGGTTCTACCCCAATGAGCGGTAAATTTTCTGAAACAAAATCTCCTAAAAGAGTAATATTTTTCTCGGCAACCTCTTGTGCC
Organism: Bacteroidota bacterium; assembly: GCA_041159865.1. Taxonomy (GTDB): domain Bacteria; phylum Bacteroidota; class Bacteroidia; order Chitinophagales; family Saprospiraceae; genus BJGN01. The sequence continues at coordinate 56,958 of JBEAXK010000094.1, read as the reverse complement.
ATTTTTAACAATCCCTTAGAAATGGCAGCTCGTCCGCTGTCTGAATGTTCTGGAATATCGACATGATATCCTAATCGGGTTAATAATAATATTGTTTTTTTGCCAAGTTCAACATCATTAAATCTGGTAAATTCATCACAAAAAAACAAGACTTTTCCGATAGTTTTTCCAGCCGGTTCTGGTCTGTTTGCTTTAAACCATTTCTTTAAATCACCCTGAATTAACGGAAGTGACCTTTGTCTGGCAATTCCCATCGTACCTTTAATGATTCTGCTAAAGAAAGAATTCGAGAAGAAAAAATTAGTAAATGCTGGAAAGAAAGCCCCAATTTTATTTAAATTATTGATGTTGGCAATCATCTTTGCTCTAAAAGGGATACCTGTTTCTTTATATTTCTGATACAGATATTCTGCTTTTAAAGTGGACATATCAACGTTTGAAGGACATTCTGAAGAACATCCTTTACAGGAAATACACAAATCCATCACCTCGTCCAATTCCTTTCTATTAAAAGCACTTTGTCCTTTTTCTGTGCGAGTCAATACTTCTCTAAGAACATTCGCTCTTCCCCTGGTGGAATCCTTCTCATTTTTGGTAACCATATAAGAAGGGCACATCACACCTCCTGAAACATGATGTAACTTTCGGCAATCTCCCGAACCACTACATTTTTCAGCTGCTTTTAATATGCCACCATGAGAAGAAAAATCTAATAGGGTATCCCACTCAGGTTGCTTGACATCAACTAAATAACGGGTTCCTTCATTCATTGCCGGGGTATCAATAATTTTACCTGGATTTAAAATATTCCGGGAATCCCATTTATTTTTAAGTTCTTTTAATAAAGTATAATTATGATCACCGAGCATCAAGGGTATAAATTCACCCCTAACCCTTCCATCTCCATGTTCGCCCGAAAGGGAACCTTTATATTTTTTCACCAATCTGGCTGAAGCTTCTCCAATTTCTCTAAATTCAGTGAGGCCTTCTGTTGTTTTCAAATTTGCCATGGGTCTTAAATGCAATTCCCCGGCACCTGCGTGAGCATAATAAACAGCTTCTTGACCAAACTGCCTCATTAATTCTTGAAATTCAGCAATATAAGAAGGCAAATCGGCCAATGCAACGGCAGTATCTTCTACAAATTCTAATGGTTTTTTGTCACCTTTAACCAGAGAAAGTACCCCAAATCCTGCTGCTCTAAGCGCCATCACTTTCATTGTATCTGGCGGATAAACGATTGGAAAAGCATAGCCAAATCCCCTGTTCTTTAAATCCTTAATTAACCTCTCCGATCTATTATCTAAAGATAACTTGTCCTGATCTCTAAGTTCTATAATTAAAATAGCGGCGGGGTCACCTTCTAAAAAAAATCTGTTTTTCTGTTGTTCTTTATTTTCTTTCGTGCAATCCATGATGAATTTATCCATCAGTTCACAAGCATAAGGCTCATGTTCCATTACCGTTAAGGTAGCTTCGAGCGCTTCGGTCAATGAAGAAAAATGGGCACAAAGAATTGCTTCTACAGGCGGAGGTAAAGCATTAACGTGCAGTTTAATTTCTGTAAAGAAGGCCAATGTGCCCTCAGAACCTGACAATAATTTACAAAAATTAAAGGGTTCGCCCTCAGGGGTAAAAGCTTCAGAACGGAGAAGTAAATCAATGGCATATCCAGTATTTCGTCTGTGAATTTCCGGCTTTGGATATTGATTTTCTATCTCTTTCCGGTTCGTCTCATTATTTAAAACATCATGTATATGTCTGTAAAGTTCATTTTCAAGTTTATCCCCATTTAATTTTTCCTGAAATTCAAATTTAGTTAGCGGTAAAAAATGAACAGGATCTGCATTTGACAAAAAGCCTTTAATTTCAAGAACATGATCTCTTGTCACCCCATACTTAATAGAGGTTGTGCCAGAGCTATTATTTCCAACCATACCTCCAATCATACAACGATTTGCGGTTGAAGTATTAGGCCCAAAGAAATAACCAAAAGGTTTTAAAAAATAATTTAATTCATCACGTATAACGCCTGGTTGCACCCTTACCCATCTCTCCTCTGCATTGAATTCCAGAATTCGGTTCATATACCTGGATACATCCACAACAATACCCTTGCCAACGCATTGTCCAGCGAGTGACGTACCCGCGGTCCTTGGAATCAAAGGGATACCCCACTTAAAGGCAAAAGAAACCAGAGAATGTATATCTTTTTCATTTTTTGGATAGCAGACTGCGAGCGGAATTTCCCTATACACAGAGCCATCGGTTGCATACATAATTCGTGTTGTCTGATCTTGAAAAAAGTCACCTTCAAGATCCTTGGCTAATTCCGATAATAAGTCCTGTGGGGAATTCATATTTTAAAAAATTAAATAGATATATTTTTCCTGATTTAAGCTGGTCGCTGGAGCCATCAATGGCCTTCTTGTCCGAATATATTGCCAAAGCAGTAAAGTACACAGAATACCAATAATCCATGGTAAAATTCGCCAAAATCTACCCCAAAGTCCTGGTTTACCAAAGATTTTCATTCTTTTCCCCATTTTTTGGGTAACCTAATGGTTGCGGGTAAAGGTCCTTCGTCACTGCCATAAGTTAAATTAACATCATCAAGAACCATATCTAAGATGGTATCTTTGCCCCTTTTATACCCTTCCTTTAACTTATGTCCATAGAAACCGCCCAAAGTATTCCAATAAAATGCAGTGAAATTACCTCTTAAATCTCTGATTAAATAATATATGGGAGCTTGAACTTCCTTTTCTATCATCTTCATTAGGATCATTCCCTGGGTCTTCGACAAATTCCTTAGTGGGGTTTCAAATTCTGTTTTTAGCTGATCCTGTAGTTCTTTGGTGTATTTTCTTCTCTTCCCTTTTCGCATTTCAGCAGTTTGTTTCTGAACTTCCTTAAAAATCCGAATGGCTTTTTCTGCATAAGGATACACTTGATAAGCATATCGCCTGTATCGTTGATATTTATTATACTCGTCCATACTGGCAAATTCTCTTCTGGAAGTAACCGTCATATCTCCGAAATTAGCCAATACGATGGTATCTCCGCAATCATCCAGGATATATTCGTACAAATCTCCATTAATGAGTAAAGTCTTTTTTTCCTGACCTTCTAGGTGAGAAAGAAAAAACAAGCTGAGAACCAGCAGTGAAATTCGCATAAGTTTGAAACTAATTAATTGCAAATATACAAATATATTAAATTGATTGCTGCCGGCAGATTGGAAAGTAAGGTATTCTGTCCGTTCTTAAATAACCAATCAGAAGGTAGGTTAGCGAAAATGAGTACATCTTTGACTTCTTTATAATTCATCTTCAGTTTCTGTAAAATGCCCATTTCTCCAAAAATACCTTGTATCCTATTTGTTGCTAATCATGTTCATTTTTTGAATCATTACTATCTTCATCTTATTGATTATTTGAAAGCACAAGGATTTCAAATTGGTATTATTGTACCTTTTAATCAGGGAAATAACAACTTAATTACCGGACAAGATTTTACCCTTCATGTTCTTAAGTATTTCAATTCATACAAAAACGACAGCCTGAATCATTTTAGAATGCTTGCGGAGTTAAGGGAAATTATCACTAAATCTAAACCGTACGCCATTCTCACCTTTACTTTTAAAATATCCATTGCCACTGCTTTAGCCAGTTGGAACTTAAGAATTCCTCTTTTTCCTACCCTGACTGGGTTAGGCTTTCTATTTACACATCAAAAAATGATGGCCTTTATATCTGGATACTTTTGTAAATTAATTTTCCAAAAATGCCCTCAGATTATTTTTCAAAATAAGACAGATTATTTTTATTTTCTAAATAAGCGCTGGTTTCTAAGTGAAAAAATGGGGTTAATTAGTGGTTCTGGTATAGATTTAACCTATTTTATTCCCATTCCATATCCTGCAGCTCATAAAATCAGGATAATCCTATATTTAGGTCGAATTCAAGGTGATAAAGGTCTATTCTGTCTCATAAAAAGTTTAAAACGACTAAAAAAGGATAAAATTCCATTTAAATGTATTCTTGCAGGTCAGATAAATGGGGGGCACCCTACCGATATTCCCTTGACCAAAATAAAAAACTGGGAAAATAAAGGACTTATTACCTTTATAGGAAATCATCTGGATGTTCGGCCATTACTTAGACAAGCAAATGTATTAATACAGCCATCAAAAAGGGAAGGGTTATCGAGAACCATTTTGGAAGCTCTTGCCTGTGGACGACCTGTAATTTCTTCCACAGCACCTGGCTGTGCTGAACTTATTCAGGAGGGAGAAAATGGATGGCTCTTTTCCACGGGGAATGAGAAAAATTTAGCCCTAATACTTCAAAAAGTTTTGCTCCTGCCTTATGATATCTTGTTATCTATGTCTCAAAAAACTTCTGAAAGTATTTCGTCTAATTACGTTAATCAGTCTATACAAGAGCACTATGGCCAAATCCTAATTCATCAGAAATCGTAATTGTTTTTAAAATGTTGGAAATAAATACACCAGAAAAACAAAGCCTATTGCTTTTTATTAGCTACTATTTTCCACCAATACATGTAAATGCAGTTGTTAGAATAAAAAATTTCTATGAAGGATTTATTGAAAATGGATTTCAGATATATGTTATTACAGGAAAATTTCCCCGACAAACTCCTCGTGATACAAGTCATCAAAAATGTATTCCAAATATTTCTTTTATACCCTTAGTCGGAATAAGAATGTTCCTTATAAATCGCATTTTAAAATATCACACTCTTCCACTATCCTGGAAAAGAAAGCCCTTAGTTTCTTATTTATTATCTGTCAGGAATCGAATTCCTTTTGATATGTTCTTTGGAGATGGTGGATTATTATACTTTATCAGAACATATTTACAGGGATTAAGATGGATAAAGAAGCACAAAATCACGCATATTTTTTCCTCTTTTAGTCCCATAACAGATCATTTTGTGGCTTATTTGTTAAAATGTAGGTATCCTTATCTTCATTGGATAGCTGATTTCCGGGATTTACCCTTAGATATTAAAAGTCCAGTTAAATGGAACCATACTATTTCTCAATTTATTTTTAAGAAAATGATGTGTAATGTAAATGAAATAATAACGGTTTCAGAGGGCCTGAAAAAAAAATTAGTTTGTTTTAATCCCCATATAAATATTTATTCTGGTTGTATTTCATCTGTAAAAAAGAATTTGCTTACAAAAAGACCTTCCCTATTTAACCTAAATTACACGGGATCTATTTATCCTGACTCTCAGGACTTATATCCTCTGATTATTGTTCTCAAGGAATTAATTGAAGAAAAAAAAATGGATATTAATGATATAAAATGGACTTACTGTGGTATTCATTCGGGGATATTTAAAGAATGGCTGGCTCCATATTTCAATGAGGAACAAATGGAAATTCAACCTTTATTATCCCTAAATGATTCAAAAAAAAGACAAAAAGAAGCTGGCATAAACATTTTGTTAACCTGGAGTTCAGATAATCAAGAAGGAATTCTAACTACTAAGTTATTTGAATATCTGGAGTCAGGCAGACCTATTTTAGTGTGGACAAAAGGAAAATCGGAGCCCGAGATGCGTAAAATTTTAGCATGTTACCAGAAAGATGGTTATTATCAAAAGGGAATAGAATGGGAAATGAAATGTTGGATTTCCAAAAAATATTCTCAGTGGAAAAGGCATTCATGGAAATCATTTGATCTACTAAAACTGCAAAAAATGTATAGTAAAAAGTGCAGAAATGCATTAATAAAAAAGGTCAGCGAGAAAACGCCGACCCGAAAAAACACCTAAAACCCTATTAACTAACCTAAAAATTTATTTAAATATAGTAAAAAATAATAGCAGAGCATTATTATAAAAACACAAATATAGATAAAAACAACCATTCATGTTTTTGGTTTACAAAAATTAAAAGAAAAAGAGGCTATTTATCTGTAAATTTTAAGATTTCCTCCAAAATATTTCGGTTTTCCGATAAGCGAGGCACCTTATTTTGATTGCCAAATTTAGCTTTTGAGCGCATCCAGTTATGAAAAGTATCTTTTTTTACACTGTGAATCACCGGAGGCAATAAAGCGAGATTTTGCACTCTTTTTGCTTCGTAATCAGAATTAACCGCTTGTAAATTTTTATCTAGTTGCAACGAAAAATCAGCCAGATTGACCGGTGGATTTTCAAATTCAATTATCCACTCATGTCCCCCTTTTTCATTTTGGTATAAAAATTTTGGTGCTACGGTATATTCTCTTGCAAAGACACCAAAAGATTGACAAGTTTGAGCAAGGGCTTTATCTGTGTTCTCTACCATAACTTCCTCCCCGAAGGTATTAATAAACTGCTTAATCCTACCCGTAATCACTATTCTATAAGGATTAATACTGGTAAATTTTACAGTATCGCCAATTTTGTACCTCCATAAACCGCTATTTGTAGTAATAACCATAGCATAATTAACCTGGGGGACTACCTCTGAAAGAGGGATTGGTTGACCTCTAAAATCGTTATTTATATCCTGAGAAATAAACTCGTAAAAAATACCATTATTCAGTAACAAACGCATTCCCTTGTCGTCACCCATTTGATCTTGAACTGCAAAGAATCCTTCTGTCGCATTATATGTTTCCATAAATTGAACTCCAGGCAAAGGAAAAAGAGCTTTAAACTGGCTTCTGTAAGGCGAAAAACTCACTCCTCCGTGGGTGTAAAGTTGAAAATCAGGCCAAACTTCTTGTAAATGATTTTTACCTGAAATCGATAAAATTCGATTAAACAGGAGCAAAGACCAGGTTGGAACCCCGCCGACCATAACAATATCCTTTTGATTTGCGGCATATTGAGCTATTTTTTCAATTTTTTCGTCCCAGTCTGAAAGGAGTGCTGTTGGTATATCTGGGGCAAAAAAAGGTTTAGCTACTGAAGGTAAATGATGAATCATAATAGCTGAAATATCCCCAATTTTCGATGATGGATAATCCTCAAAGTTTGTGAAACTCCCGCCCATTAGCAGTGTTTTTGCTTCAAACTGTCGGGCATCAGGACGCAGATTATAATGATACATCATGGTATCCCAGGTTCCTCTGAGATGACAATGTTTTCTGTTTTCAAGAGAAACTGGAATATATTTACTTTTATCTTGAGAAGTACCGGCTGATTTAGCGAACCAGGACACTTTTCCTGGCCATAAAATATGCACCTTTCCCAGCATCATTTGGGAAATAAAAGGTTTTAAATCATCGTATTCAACCACAGGAATTTGCCTTGAAAAGGACGAATAATCTTTTACCTCCCTGAAATTAAATAATTTGCCGTAGGCTGTGTCTTTTGCTTTATGAATTAAATGAGACCTCCAATATTCCTGTAGTTTATCAGCCCGACTATAAAGAGCCTGAGTTTTCAGGAATCGTCGCGAATAATAAAACTTAAAAACATTATTTATCCATTTGCGCATAAACATCGTTGTTGGATAAAGATAATTAATTAAACTAATGCAATTCTAATTTCAAGAATTGACCTGTAAAACTTTCTTTTACCAGAGCAACCTCCTCAGGAGTACCCAGAGCGACTACTTCTCCCCCTCTGTTCCCACCCTCAGGTCCCATATCAATAACATAATCTGCTACTTTAATTACGTCCATATTATGCTCAATGACCAAAACGGTATTACCTCTATCTACTAATTTTTGAAGAACAACCAATAAATGTCTTATATCTTCAAAATGAAGACCGGTAGTAGGTTCATCTAAAATGTACATGGTATTTCCAGTATCTTTCTTTGACAATTCTTCAGCCAGCTTGACCCTTTGGGCTTCGCCACCTGAAAGGGTTGTTGCCTGTTGACCCAAAGAAATATAACCTAACCCAACTTCTTCCAGGGTTTTGACTTTTCGGTAAATAGGTGGAATATTTTCAAAGAAAACAACTGCCTCCGAAACGGTCATTTCAAGTACGTCATTGATTGATTTACCTTTATATACAACCTCGAGAGTTTCCCTATTATATCGTCTACCCTGACATTTTTCGCAATGCACATGAACATCGGGTAAAAAATTCATCTCAATAACCCGCATTCCAGAGCCCTGACACTCTTCGCAACGGCCTCCTTTGACATTAAAAGAAAAGCGCCCGGGAAGGTATCCTCGAATTTTAGATTCAGGTAAATCGGAAAATATCTTCCTGATTTCTGTGAAAACTCCTGTATAAGTTGCAGGATTAGAGCGCGGAGTTCTTCCTATAGCTGACTGATCAATATCGATTACCTTATCCAAATGTTCTAACCCTAAAATAGATTCATAAGGCATGGGTGGTTTTAAACTTTTGAAAAAGTGTTGCCTCAAAATAGGATACAATGTCTCGTTAATGAGGGTTGACTTTCCGCTTCCAGAAACACCGGTAATACAGGCAAAAATACCTAATGGAATCTGGATGGAAACATTATTTAAATTATTTCCTGAAGCTCCCTTTAAAACTAAATATTTCCCTGAACCCTCTCTTCTCATTTGCGGCACTTCAATAGAGAGCCTTTTACTTAAATAATCGGCGGTTAAGGTTTTCTTATGGGCGAATGATTCCGGTGTTCCCTCACCAACTATTTTACCACCCAGTTTCCCAGCTCCAGGCCCCATATCTATCAGGTAATCAGAAGCCAACATGATATCCTTGTCATGTTCCACCACCAAAACTGTATTTCCAATTTCAGTCAATTGTCTTAAGGAATCAATCAGTCTTTGATTATCTCTTTGATGCAGACCAATGCTTGGCTCATCCAAAATATAGGTTATACCTGTCAATTGGGAACCAATCTGAGTGGCAAGGCGAATACGCTGTGACTCTCCACCCGATAGGGTACGAGCGGGTCTGTTCAGGGTTAAATAATCGAGTCCTACTTTCAATAGGAATCCGATTCTAAGATCAATTTCCTTTAATATAGGTTCTGAAATAGTTATCTGTCTTTCCTCCAGATTTTCAGGTAATTGTTGTATCCAGTCTCTCAGCACCTGAATATCCATGGTAGAAAGATTTCCAATATGTTTTCCTGCCAGTTTAAAATGAAGTGATTCTTTTTTTAGCCTGTACCCTTCACATTCCTGACAAGTATCTACCACCATGAATTCCTCGGCCCAAAGACGCACTTTTTCTGAAGATGTATCAGAATACCAGTGCTTTAGCATGTTTATCAGACCTTGGGCAATCAAATCGTAGGTATATTCCTCTTTTTGGTTACTCATTTTTCCTGTACCATGAAGAATAATTTTCCAGGCATCAGGGGGAATTTCAGCTATAGGAAGGGAAAAACTAAATTTATATATTTTTGAAATTTCCCGCAATTGTTTGAAGAGTGTATTATCCCGAGGTTCACCAAGCGGAATAATTCCTCCTTCGTTTATAGATTTTTGAAAGTCAGGGACTAATTTATTTACATCAACTTTTGTCAACACACCCAGTCCATTACAAGCGGGACAAGCGCCATAAGGTGAATTGAAGGAAAATGAGTTTGGAGAAGGCTCACTATAAGAAATACCTCCAACGGGATCCATTAAAAATTTACTCAAGGTTGTCGTTACACCTGACGCTGTATCTTGAATCATCAATAAACCCTGACCAAGCTTTAACGCCATTTGAAGCGCCTCATTTATTCTGGGCAATTTATCTTCTGTAACCTGAATCCTATCAATAACAACCTCGATATCATGCACTTTATAACGATCTACCGACATACCTGGGCTTAAATCAACTAATTCACCATCGACTCTTATTTTTGTATACCCTGTTTTTCTGATCTGTTCAAACAATTCTCTGTAATGCCCTTTTCTACCTCTCACTAAGGAACCGAGAATCATTATTTTCTTCTCTTTAAAATCGGAAAGAATTCTGTCTTTCATTTGCTCCTCGCTGTAAGCAATCATCTTTTCGCCTGTAACATAAGAGAAGGCTTCCGCAGTTCTGGCGAATAAAAGACGCATGAAGTCATAAATCTCAGTGACGGTACCTACCGTAGATCTTGGATTATTACCCGTTGTTTTCTGTTCAATAGAAATAACTGGACTTAATCCCGATATTTTTTCCACATCAGGACGTTCCATTTCGCCAATGAACTGACGCGCGTAAGCAGAAAAAGTTTCTAAATATCTACGTTGACCCTCGGCATATAAGGTATCGAAGGCTAAGGAAGATTTACCGCTACCGCTAATACCCGTTATAACGACCAGTTGATTTCTTGGAATATTTAGATCAATGCCTTGTAGATTATGCTCTCTGGCACCAATAATCTCTATAAAATCCTGCTTTAAATCTTCAGGAAACGTGGAAATATCCATGTTGAAACCAGTTTATTTGCAAATATGGAAAAGAAATAAATACATGAACAAGCAAACTAGCTTCCATGTTTTGAAAAAAATGATTCCTGAAGTAAACCTAAAGCTTTTGCCGTAAAATGACCTTCATAAAGTGCCTTGCCAATAATGGCACCATAACAACCGAGGTGAAACAAATTTTCCAGTTCTTCAATTGTAGTGACACCCCCGCTGGCAATAAGTTTCAAATCGGGTAATTCTTTTCTTATTTCTTCATATTTATTTAAGGAACAACCCTTTAAAAGGCCATCTTTACTGATATCAGTTGAAATCACATACCTGACTCCATCTTTAAAATAACGCTCCAGAAAAGGCAGAAGTAAGTGATCACTTGACTCCTGCCAACCGTCAGTGGCTATATAATCTGCCTTAAAATCTGCCCCAAGAATAATTTTTTCTGCACCAAATTCATCTAACCAATGAAGAAACAGTGCTTTATTTTTAACGGCAATGGTTCCCCCAGTAACTTGACTGGCACCAGATTCGAAGGCAATTTTTAAATCATCATTAGATTTTAAACCACCTCCAAAATCTACTTTTAGTTTAGTGCGACTTGCAATTTGCTCCAGGATTGGATAATTAATTATTTTACCTGCTTTGGCACCATCCAAATCTACTACATGCAGATGGTTTAAGCCATTGCCCTCGAATAATTTTGCTACTTCCAGTGGATTAGAATTATATTCAATTTTCTGATTATAATCACCTTGCGTCAGTCTGACACATTTTCCACCTATAATATCAATGGCTGGAATAATTATCATACATCCATTTTAAGCATTTATTAAAAATCCATATTTAAAAAATTACGGAGAATTATTTCCCCAACCGGGCCCGATTTTTCAGGATGAAACTGGGTTGCAAAAAAATTATTTTTTTGTAAAGCTGCACTAAAAGGGAAAATATAATCTGTTTGGGCAATTGTTTCTGAACCTAATTCTGCATAATAACTATGGACGAAATAAGCAAATGAATCTTCTTTAAGTCCCTCGAAAAGAGGGTTATCAAAGTTTTTCAAGGTATTCCATCCAACATGAGGAACATTTTCCTTGTTTTGAGGTATAAATTTCTTGACCCTAAGAGGCAAAATACCTAAACAATCTGTATCATTTTCTTCAGAATGCATGCATAGTAATTGCATACCCAGACAAATTCCTAGAACGGGCTGTGTTAGCTTTTTTATAAGCTCATCGAGGCGCTTTTCTTTCAAATGATTCATTGTTGACCTGGCCTCCCCTACACCTGGAAAAATTACTTTATCTGAATTGTTGATAATATCTGGATTATCGGTGAGAATTCCATTAAAACCCAACCGGGAAAGGGCCGATAAAACAGAGTGTATATTTCCTGCATTATACTGTATAACTGCAATTTTTTGACTCATCATTAATTTTTAAAGTACCCCCTTTGTGGAGGGTAATACTGTATTATCGGGATCTTTTTTAATCGCCATTTTAATTGCTTTCGCGAAGGCTTTGAAAAGCGACTCTATTTTATGATGTTCATTTTCTCCCGTTATGGAAATATTTAAATTACATTCCGCGGAATCGGAAAAAGATTTAAAAAAATGAAAAACCATTTCTGTAGGAAAATCACCTACTTTTTCTCTTTTAAAGGACGCATTCCAAACGACCCAGGGTCTGCCGCTAAAATCGATGGCTACCTGGGTAAGTGCATCGTCCATGGGCAAAATAAAAAAGCCATATCTTTCAATACCTCGTTTATCGCCCAGTGCTTTTTTAAATGCGGCTCCTAAAGCAAGAGCCGTATCTTCGATCGTATGATGTTCATCAATATGTAAATCGCCTGAAACTTTAACAGATAAATCTATACCACTATGTTTTGCCAGCTGGTCCAGCATGTGGTCAAAAAAACCCAGACCGGTCTGATGCTGATATTTGCCATTTCCATCGAGATTTAGATTCACCAAAATATTAGTTTCCAAAGTTTTTCTTGTCAAAGTAACCGCTCCTCTTTGTCTGCATAAAAAGGCAGCAATCTCATTCCAGTCCGCAGATTTAAGTGCAATTATTTTTTCAATTTCAGTGATATCTTTTTTTATTTCATCACTTCCTAACTTATCATTTTTGGGGATAAATATTCCTTTTGCACCTAAATTGTAAGCAAGCTCCATATCGGTTATGCGATCCCCAATAACCCAGGAATTTTTAAGATCATATTCCTCTGTCAAATATTTCTGCAACAATCCTAATCTGGGTTTGCGGGTAGGCGCATTTTCATGAGGAAAACTACGATCAATAAAAATTTCACTAAATACAATTTGCTCCCTCCTAAGAGTATCTATGATGAACTGATGGGCAGGCCAAAAAGTATCTTCAGGAAAGGAGGATGTACCTAAACCATCTTGATTGGTAACCATGACCAATTCAAAATTAGTTTCCTTGCATATACGGGATAAAGACGTAAAAATACAAGGTAAAAAAGACACCTTTTCTATACTATCTATTTGATAATCATCAGGTTCTTCAACCAAGGTACCGTCTCTGTCTATAAATAACACTCTTTTCATGGTCTTGACTTTAATTTTTCCCAATCCTTTAATGTATCCAAAAGAAGCTTATTTTCCTTTGGGGTACCCACCGTAATTCGCAATGCTCCCTCGCAAAGAGGCATATTTGACCTGTTCCTTACGATAATCCCTTTAGAAACCAGATATAAATATAAATCATCTGCATCTTCTACCTGAATAAGGATAAAATTAGCATTGGAACTATTTATTTTATGAATAAAAGAGAAAGTTTTAAATTGTTCTATTAAGAAACATCTCTCATTCTTTAAAATATCAACAGCGGCCTTTTTTTCATTTACAAAATCAAGTTGGCGCGAGACAAAATCTAACGTTAAAATATTAAGATTATAAGGAGATTTTATTTTATTTAAAAATTCTGTTATTTCCTTAGAGGAAAAAGCCATTCCCATTCTTATAGCTGCCAGACCCCAGGCTTTGGAAAAAGTCTGAAGGATAACCAGGTTTGGAAAATCAGACAGCACCGGCAAAAATCCTTCTGTATCTGCAAAATCAATATACGCTTCATCCAGAACAACAATTCCTGGAAATTGATTAACAATTTGAACCATATCCTCTCTGTCCAACAGATTTCCTGTTGGGTTATTAGGACTGCACAGAAACAGTATTTTACTGTATTCGTTAATCTGAGAAAGAATATCATTTACAGCTAATTGATAGTCAGATTTTAACCTTATTTCTTTCACCTCAACGCCTGCAATATCTGCTGCAACACGGTACATGCCATAAGTTGGGGGAGTGATTATAATATGATCTCTACCTGGCTCACAAAATAGACGAACCAATAAATCTATGGGTTCATCACTTCCATTTCCTAAAAAAATGGAGGAAACAGGAACATGCCAAAGCTGGCTGATTTTACTCTTAAGACTTAATTGCAAGGGATCGGGATATCGATTGTAGCCAGTATCGAAAGGATTTTCATTTGCATCCAGAAAAACGGAGGCAGCGCCTTTAAATTCACCCCTTGCAGATGAATAAGGAGTAAGCTGGCGTATATTTTCTCTGACCAGGCGATTGATATCAGTTCTTTTTATGGACATTCTCGTATAAGTTTCATGGTCGCATTGGATCCATTATGACCAATAAATTGCAACAAAACGAATTTTTCTGTAAAGGTTAAGGGCAATTGATGTACACCGGCAGTCGAAAAAGTGGATTCATTTAGTACCCTTCCTGTTAAATCATATATTTTTAATTTCCCCGAATGAGGTAAATCGATGGTTATCGAATTACAGGCAGGATTGGGAAAAAGGCTAAACCTGCCAGGTTCATTTTGTGTGATACCCGTTGTCATAATGGTTGGACATGAAAGGCCATCTTTACCAAAATAATGCGTTTTTAGATATTTTACTAAAGCATTAGCGGTAGCCTCCGCAAAAAATTTAAGCGAAACCTCATTATCCCTAACCCCTGAAAAATTACATTCAATTTGAATCGCGTCTATTTTTCCGCTATCCACCGAGCCATGTCTTTCCGTATTATAACCCCCGGAAAAATAATCTTCTCCACTTCTTGGAGCTAAATCTGCGGGTCCTGGAACAGCCGTATATCGCTCTGCTTCAAAAAATCCACCCAGACTTTCCAGCCCGTTCAATAATTCTGCATGTCGATAATTATTTTTATTATTCAAGGCTAAATATCTGATGCTACTATTTTCAATTGCGTTAGTACTATTCAGGAAATTATTTCCAGCCCTAAGATTAGATCCTGAAAGTAAATAGCCCAGTTCCAGTCTTTGAATGGCATGACCATGACCATGAAGATCAATGAGTAAGCCCCTTCCTGATTGATTTAATACCTGCATTTTTGCTGAATCAATAAACCTATGAAAGGCGTGCCAGGCATTTGAAGCATCTGGATTACCCAATGCTGCTTCAAAAAGATCTCTGTTAGCATCTAATTTAGTTCTTCGCAACCTGTTTATAATTAGGTGAGGAAAACAATTTCCACCTGTAATTTTATTAATTTCCTCTAAAACATATCTACCCAATTCCTGGGTATTAGCATCCATAACCGTAACACATTCAGCACAATTTCTATTAGGAATCTGAGATGGAACCAATAATCCGCCATGTGGAACGGTTAAAATAAGGGGCATATTACCTGAAAAGTATTCGATATACTCCTGATCACTGTAATAGGTTTTCCCTGGAAAAAAAGATTGTCCTAAAAGGGAAAAACAAAAGGTAAATCCTATAAAACAGGTAATATAGTATTTCATAGTTCTTTATTTTCGAGCCTGATCAAAATGGCTTGTCTGTGTGCTTCCAGTTGTTCTGCTGCTGCCATTGTCGCCACGACAGGACCTAGCTTTTCAAGTCCGTTAGCTGAGACCTGCTGAAAGGTAATTTTTTTAATGAAAGAATCAACTGAAACGCCACTAAATGCTTTTGCAAATCCGTTGGTAGGTAATGTGTGATTGGTACCAGAGGCATAATCTCCTGCTGCTTCCGGAGTGAAATCACCCAAAAAAACAGAACCCGCATTTCTAATATCCTTCACAAAATCAGTTGGATTTCGTAAAGCCATAATCAAATGTTCTGGGGCGTAATCATTGATTAACGCCATAGCAGAGGAAGAATCAGTCATTGCGATGGCAATACTATTTTCAAGAGCTTTAACGGCAATTTCTCTTCTTGGTAAAATCTTTAATTGTTTTTCTATTTCAACTTCCACTAAATCATAAAAAGTGCGATGTGGACATATTAAAACTACCTGACTATCCTCCCCATGTTCAGCCTGAGACAGCAAATCGGCTGCAACAAAAGAAGGATTTGCCCCTTCATCTGCAAAAACAAGAACTTCACTCGGTCCGGCTGGCATATCAATAGCCACACCAAATTTAGTAATCATTTGCTTTGCTTCGGTAACATATCTGTTTCCAGGCCCTGTAATTTTGTAAACGGCGGGAATTGTTTCTGTTCCAAAAGCCATGGCTGCGATAGCCTGTGCACCTCCAACCTTGAAAATGCGTGTAATTCCAGTAATATGTGCAGCAAATAAGATAGCTGGATGGATATTACCATCCTTTTGTGGAGGTGAACAGAGAATAATTTCATGACAGCCAGCAATTTTAGCTGGGATTCCCAACATGAGGACACTCGAAAACAAGGGTGCTGTTCCACCTGGAATATATAATCCTACTTTTTCAATGGGAACACTTTTGCGCCAACATAAAACACCTGGCATTGTTTCAATAGGCACCTGATCAATCAGTTGTTTTTCATGAAACGAGGTGATGTTTTTAGAAGCCTGAATAATAGCTTCTTTAAGATGCTCGGATAATACTGAAATAGCATCCTTTATCTCTTGAGCAGTAACCTCAAAGTTATCCTTATTAAGTCCATCAAATCTGGCATTATATTCTATAACTGCGCGATCTCCTCTGTTCTTAACCTCTGTCAGAATATCAGCCACTTTTGAAGCAATATCAGCTCCTCCTGGATTAGGTCTGGTAAGAATTTTTGCCCATTCCGATTTGGGAGGATTTTCAACAAAGCGCTTAATAAAAGAAGTCATAAAATCATTTTTTGAATTGGAATAACTAAAATACCTTGTGCTCCCGCCTCTTTTAGTTTGTCAATAATATCCCAAAATTGATCTTCACCTATAACCGTATGAACAGAACTCCAGTTTTGGTCAGCCAAAGGCATAACGGTGGGACTTTTCATGCCAGGTAAAAGTTGTATTACCTCCTGGACCTTATCATTAGGTACATTCATTAACAGATATTTATTATTTGCGGCGGTAAGAACCGCTTTCATTCTAAAAATTAGTTTTTCTAACAGCTGTTTTTTCTCCCCTGAAATTGATTTATTAGAGACCAGCCATGCTTCAGATTTAAAAATCACCTCTTTCTCCACCAGATTATTTTTAAAGAGGGTTGATCCACTGCTTACCAGATCGCAGATAGCATCGGCCAGACCAATATTAGGTGCAATTTCAACTGAACCAGAAATTTCGTGAATATCAGCTTTGACCTTTATTTTATCGAGATAGTTCCTTAAAGAATTAGGGTAAGAAGTAGCAATTTTTTTTCCCTCCAACCAATTTATTCCTGTGTAATTTACTCCTTTAGGGACAGCCATTGAGAGTCTGCACTTTGAAAAACCAAGAGCCATGATTTTATTCATTTCTCTATTTTTTTCAATGAGTGTATTTTCCCCCAAAATGGCAATATCTGCAATCCCGTCTTGCACATATTGTGGAATATCGGAATTTCTCAAAAAATATAGCTCCATGGGAAAATGAGTTGCTGTTACGCGCAACCGATCTTCTCCATTATCAATTTTAATACCGCAAGATTTAAGTAAATCTAAAGAACCTTCCAGAAGTCTGCCAGATTTTTGTACTGCCAATCGAAGAATTTCGCTCATATTGCAAATTTTTACAAAAAAAAAGAGGTTTAACCACGAGTGGGTAAACCTCTTTTGAACCATTCATATTAGTTTTCAACCCACACTACGATGTAGATGGCAATGATGATGACCTAAATGAAATACTAGATTAATCATAAAAAAAAATTGTGGTACGGGGCGGAATTGAACCGCCGACACCAGGATTTTCAGTCCTGTGCTCTACCAACTGAGCTACCATACCTTTCAAATAATACTCATCTTTTGAGCGGGACAAATATAGTATTTATAATTTAATATACACTAACCTTTCAAAAAATTTATTTCAATTAATTTAAAAAGTAATAAAGCCAAATTGAATGCTCTTATATTTACAAAAAAACTAATGCCTTCCCGGATACTTCTAATACCGTTTTTTATACTTTTATGCGTCACCGGATATTACAGCTGGATAAATGACGGCCTTTACAACTTGTGGATGTTACCACCAATTATCTCTTTAGCAGCTATTTATGTCTTATCGCCTCAAATAGACTGGTATTATTACAAAAAATTTCCACCTGGGCTTGATTATGTTCAGAAACAAATATTAGTAAGAGGATGTCCCTTTTATGTATCCTTAACTGCAGAAAAGAAAATAATTTTTGAGCAAAGATGTTTTTTAATGCTAATGACTATTGATTTCCAGAGTCAATCGGAAGAAAGTTTACCTGAGGACTTTAAGTTAATGGCTATTTTGCCTGCCGTCATGTTAAAATTTGAGGAAGAAGATTTTTTATTTCGCAGTTATGAGAAAATGATTGTATATCCAAAGGCATTTCCATCACCTCAATATCCAAATAACTTTCATCATTCTGAAACCTTTAAAGAAGATGGCGTCCTTCTTTTTTCAGCGCAAGCCATATTTCAAGGATATATAGATCCAAAAAATCATTACCCTGTGACTGCCCATGAATGGGCTAAAATATATATGGAGGAAAAGAGTCAGATAAAATGGCCACAGGGAGAGGAATCCTGGTGGGAATTACTTGGCGAAATTAGTGGCTGGGATAAAACTTGTATTTTGCAATGTACTGGTAGACCGGATATTGAATTATTACCTGTCGTTTTGGTACATCTCCTATATTTTCCTGTACAAACGATGGATAAATTTCCCGACATCTATAAACTGGCACATGAAAAAGGGGCATAGATCATTTTTTTTTAGAGATACTATTACTAATTATGATACTCATCATTTTCGTTTCGTTTTGGGCCATTGTTGGATATATTGTGGTTGAGACCTTAGGTTCAAATAAAGTTAGAAATCAGGCAAAAAACCTGGCTAAATCTTTATTTAAAGATGGAGACTGTACCCGAATTAGGGTAAAAGGTCATTTTATTACAAAAAAGGGACGGCAAATACCTCTTGAGGGTAAAATTTATATAAATCCAGCTACTAAGAAATATGTCTTTTATGCTGATTTAACTTATGGATTATTTTACGATAAAAAATGGCTTTTCACCCATGAACGAAGAGATATCTATTTGCTTTCATCTATAAGAATTTCTCATTCAGGACCTTTTCAAGTCGATTTTTTACCCAATTTGTTTACTGTAAAAAAGGAGGAAGGGAAAACGAATAGCTTTAAAAATGAAAAAGAAGAAGGGGGAATTATTCAATGGCGCGAACTTGAAAATGAAATTATTCCACGTTGGATTGCCCACTCTTTTGGGAATCTTGGTACTGTGAACCTTGAGATTACCTTTTTTACCAGTGAGAATACCTTTTTTTGGTGGTAAGTAATCCTTTAGGGGTAGTATCCTTGTGGTTGCCCATTCCTATAAACCAACAACTATTTTTCGCCCATGATAGGCAGTTGCATTTAAAAAGGCATGGAGTTCGGGAAGATTATCATGGCGTACGCCACCCGCCACCAAAACGGTCAAATTATGATCTTTACCATATTCAACCATTCTTTTTAGTACCTCTCTGTTTTCCCAGGCAGAACCTTTTCCACCAGAGGTTAAAACCGTTGAAACAACCTTTTCTTTGGCTAATATCTTTAATGAACGAAGTGGATCTGAGGTATAATCTATCGCTTTATGGAAAGTAAGAGGCAGATTTGGTGCCGCTGCTGCAACCTGATGTAACGCTTCAATATCTATTTCATTATTTTTCAAAAGACTACCAAAAACGATACCATGAACACCTGCCGTTACCAGAAAGGGGATAGAATTTATCATTTCCCGAATATCATCCTGAGTGTAAACGAAATCCCCCTTCCGTGATCTGACCATAGCCATAATGGGTATGGTAATCAGGGAAAGGGTATCGTTTACTAATTCTTCCGATGGTGTTAGACCATCCCACTCAAGATGGGCGCAGAGTTCAATCCTGTCTGCCCCGTTTTGTTCCGCTAAAAGGGCCTGAGGGGCTGATTCTACACAAGCTTCCCGTATCAATTTTCTTTATTTTCTCGGCATAAGTTCATCGCGCATGGCTGTATGTAGCACTATGGAGGCGATAACTGTTGCTGCTTGTTTAAGATCCTCTTCAATTAAATGATCTAAGTTATCCATGTTAGAATGATGCGTTCTGGTAGAATAGGCAATCGGTTCCTGAATAAATTGAAATCCTGGAATTCCAACGCCATCAAATGCCTGATGATCGGTACCTCCTGTATTGCTGTAGGTAACCGTCGCTGCTCCTAAATCTTTAAATGGTTGTAACAAACTATTAAAGATGGGTGCAATCTTTTCATTACCTTGAGTATAGATACCTCTTATTTTCCCGGTTCCATTATCTAGATTATAATAGGCAGATATTTTAGCTCTTTTTGCTTCCCCTTCAGGTGTTTCACCATAATGATTTTTAACATAAGCTCTGGAACCCAAAAGACCTTGTTCTTCGCCTGTCCAAAGGGCAAGGCGAATTGTACGTCTTGGTTTAATCCCCGTCGCTTTCGTTACCTCCTGAATAATACGAAGAGCCTCCATCATTACCGCTGAACCAGCGGCATTATCCGTTGCACCTGTTCCATTATGCCATGAATCAAGGTGAGCACCTAACATTACAACCTCATCAGCTTTATCGGAGCCTGGAATTTCAGCTATTAAGTTATGCTCCATACCATCGGGATTGGTATAAGTTCCCAATAAATTAAGACTTAAGGTAACTGGCATATTCCTGTTTACCAGTCTCATTATTCTGTTATAATGTTCTACAGAAAGTGTTGCCTGAGGAATCACTGGATTATCAACATCTTGTGCTCTACCAGTGGTTACGCGTGCGCCAGTAGCAAACACCACTCCTAAATCCCCTTTGAATCCACGATCCAGGACAGCAGCGGGTTTTTCGTCAGAAATAAATTTCCATAATTGAGCATTAAAACTAAATCCGCCCATTCCTCTATAATCTCTTTCTGGACGACCACCAGGTAGTGGAGCCTGCGCCATTTGCAAAAGGGCAGCATCAGAATGTCTTTCAGCTGGAGCATCAAACCATTCTTTTAAGTCTCTAATCGTATCAAGTAGAACAAATTTACCTTTTAGTTTTCCTTTGTAAGCTGGCAAATCAGTAGAATCATTTGCATTTATATAAACGACCTCTCCAGTAATTTCTCCTTTTGTGGAACCAGACCAGGCTTTAGGTACAGCAATAATTGGGAAATAAGAAGGAGTTAAGGCATGCATGGAAAAATGACTCAATTGCCATCCTCTGCCAAAGGGTCCCCATTCCTCCAAATGAACATTTGACATACCCCATTTTTCCAAGGTTGATTTAGCCCATTGGGTTGCATTGTCCAGTTTTGGAGAACCTGTTAAGCGCGGCCCATGAACATCGGTTAGCCAGGCTGCAACTTCCATAACCTGGCTTTTTTCCAGCCCTTCTTTACGGATAGCTTCAACCAACTGTGCGTTTACAGGTTCGCGCTGGGCGGATAGTTTATTCACTGCTATTAGAAGGAATAAACAAGCAGAAAGAATCTGCAAGGAAAGTTTTTTCATCATAGTAAATTAACGCTTAGAAAATTATTGAATAGGGAATAAGGGGATACCTGCATCATTAAAAATTTCAATTTCGACTTGTTTTACTCTTGCTTGCGCATTTATAACCCTGTCGAGAGCTTGAATTTCTTGTAAAATAGACTCTCTAACCTCAAAATTTGTCGTTTTTCCCAGCCTATATAATTCACGAGCCAACGCTGACTGTTGCCTTGAAGCATTTAAATTTTCCTGCTCCATAGCAATTAAGCCAGATAAAGCGGCATAATCAGACCATTTGGTTTTAATTCTACCTTCCAGAATAGTCAACAAATCCGTTTCTCTGAGAGCGGCATTTTCCATTTGAACGAGGGCTATTTCCCTGTCGTTCTTCCTATTTTGACCATCAAAAATGGTGTACCTTAAAGTTAGTCCAATAAATGGCCCGTTCGAACGATTGGAAAGTAAAAATCCTACTTCAGAGCGTGAAAAAGCCATGTTATAAGCTGCCTGAAGGGTAACTACCGGCCAAAAGCTGCTTTTAACCGTTTCCAGCCTTAATGCAGCCTGTTCCTTTTGCAATTTAGTCAGGAGTAAATCAGGATGATTTTGACGGGTTCTTAATATCAGCTCATCTAAAGAGGGTAAAATGGCATTATTAAAACTTGTATCCAACACAAAAGGCGTGTTAGGTTCAAGATTTAATAAAATGTTGAAATTCATTCTGGATCTGGAAATATCATTTTCCAATAGTACCAGTCTGGCAGAATCACTATTCAAGCGGGTTTGAGACTGAAGCACTTCAAGGCCTGTAGCGGTGCCAATTTTTTTCTTATTTTTCACCAGATCCAGAATATCCCGATCGAGTGAAACAGCATATCTAAGGTTTTCCGTTGACCTTTCCAGTTCTACCAACCTGTAATAGGCGGCCAATATTCCAGCCGCGAGCGTTTGCATTTGACCGGTTGTTTCAGCACGGCTCATTTTTTCCATTAGTGCCAGACGATCGCGTTCTACAAACATATTAAATCCGTCAAAGGCTGTCCAATTCACTTCCAGACCCATTCTGGTTGTTAAGTTACCCGCACCATTTCCGGCGCGCACTTCCCCGTTGAAAAATTTTTGTTCTGTATTATTGCTCGCATAGTTTGCCAGACTATTGAATCCAACATTTGGCAACAGACCAGCCCGCCCAAGGGTGTTATTTAACTCCGCTATTCGTTCATTATTCCTAAGAATCTGAATACCGTAATTCTTTTCCAAACCTATTTTAACCGCTGATTCTGGGGAAAGGATTAATGCCTCCTGGGCAATAACAGGCGAAATAAATAGGCAAAAAATAGCCATTCGGAAATAGTAAATCATGCCGCTAGTTCTTTTTTATGCTTACGATTAAAAAATGTATAGATTGCTGGAATCACAAATAAGGTTAAAACCAATGAAAATAATAAGCCACCAATAATGGCAACACCCATCGGTATTCTGGAGGTAGCGGCCGCGCCAAAGGCAACAGCAATGGGCAAAACGCCTAATACAGTTGCAATACTGGTCATTAAGATGGGTCTCATTCTTTGAGTAGCTGCAAAAATGGCAGCCTCAAAAGCATCCATTCCCTCTTCCATTTTTTGATTGGCGAATTCAACAATAAGAATTCCATTTTTCGTTACAATACCAACCAAAACGATAATACCAATTTCGCTAAAAATATTTAAGGTGTGATCAAATATATTTAAAGCCCATAAAGCACCCACCAGTGCCAAAGGAACTGTAATCATAATGATGAGTGGATCTAAAAAGCTTTCAAACTGTGCAGCCAAGGCCAGATAAATGAGTGCCAATGCCAGTAGGAAGGCAAAATAAAGGCCACTTGAACTTTCCCTAAAATCCTTTGATACACCAGCCAAGGCTGTTTGATAGGATTCATCCAGTACCTTTTTTGCAATTTCATCCATAGCTTCAATGCCTTGACCGATGGTGTAACCTTCAGCTAATGCAGCTGAAACAGTGGCAGAAAGATATCTGTTATAGTGGTAAAGCTGAGGTGGACTCGATTCCTCTTTCAAACGAACCACATTACTTATAGGTATTAGCTCACCTCTGGTATTTCTTACATAAAGAGAAGATAAATCGGAAGGATCATCGCGATAACCTCGGTCTGCTTCTCCAATAACCTCATATTGTTTGCCATTTTTAAGAAAATAACCATACCGTTGACCACTAAAATAAAGTTGAAGTGATTCGGCAACGTCTCGTACAGATACACCTAATTCCTGTGACCTTTCTCTATCAATATCAACTCTTATTTCGGGTTTATTGAATTTTAAATCCAAATCATTTACAGCAAATGCAGGATGTTTTGAAACTTCCTCCATAAATACAGGAATAATGCTTTTTAATTTTTCAAATGTTTGAGCCTGAAT
Organism: Bacteroidota bacterium; assembly: GCA_041159865.1. Classification (GTDB taxonomy): domain Bacteria; phylum Bacteroidota; class Bacteroidia; order Chitinophagales; family Saprospiraceae; genus BJGN01. The sequence continues at coordinate 33,296 of JBEAXK010000094.1, read as the reverse complement.
GACATATTGAACAGGTAAACTTCTGAAACTTCTACCCACGCTGATGGTTTGTTCCTGTGAAACAATCGATTTAGCATAATTCAATCGATTTAAATGAGGCATCAAGCTTTTTGCAATTTCGTCCTGACTCCTTGTTCTTTCGGAAGGAGGCGTTAAAGAAAGAGAGACAAATCCGCTATTTAAAGCACCCGTGCTACCAAAACCAGGAGCAGTTACGGCAATAACGGCATGCTTTTCAGGTAATGTATCTACCAGTTTCAGAACTTCCTCCATATATTTATCCATAATTTCATATGAAGTTCCCTCAGGAGCAGTTGCGAAAACGCGCAGCCCACTTTTATCTTCCATAGGTGCTAACTCAGAAGGAAGAATTTGAATTAATCTATAAATTCCTCCCATACAGGCTAAAACAATTAGCACGGCTAAAAATCTGACTTTCATAAATTTAGTCAGGAAATGATTGTAGGACTGAGTCAGATTATCAAGTCCTTTTCCAATGAGATTAAATAAATAACCATGTTTCTCATTTTTCTTTAATATACGGGAAGCCATCATAGGAGTTAAAGAAAGGGAAACGATGGCAGAAATTATGATGGATCCTGCTACAACTATACCAAACTCCCGAAAAAGTCTGCCTGTAAGTCCCTGAAGGAATACAATAGGTAAGAACACAACAACCAAAGTGACAGAAGTTGCAATAATGGCAAAAAATATTTCTTCAGATCCTTTATGGGCAGCTTCTATGGGACTTTCTCCCTCTTCCACCCTTCGATAAATATTTTCCAGCATTACTATAGCATCATCTACCACCAGACCCGTTGCAAGAACTATGCCTAATAAAGTCAATATATTTATCGAAAAATTAAAAAGATACATAATAAAAAAGGCGCCAATAAGCGAAATAGGAATAGCCACAACGGGAATAATCGTTGTACGCCAGTCTCTTAAGAAGAAAAAGATAACCAATACAACAAGCACAAAAGCGATAAGGATTGTTTCCTGAACTTCTGAAATTGCCCGGCGTATCGGTTTGGTGCTATCAAAAGCATAAGCCAGAATAATATCTTCAGGTTTATCTTTTTTAATGGCTTCTACACGACGATAAACTTCGTCAGCAATTTCAATATAATTTGCACCAGGTAAGGGCGTAAGGGCAACTCCTACTTGTGGTTTACCATCATTCCCCCTCATGATCGTTCTGGTATTTTGTGCTTCAAGAACGACATCTGCAATATCTTTAACCTGAACAATAATACCATTTTGCTCTCTTAGTACTATATTGCTAAATTCTTCTGGTGTATATAAACGGCCTTGTGCCCGAATAGTCAATTCTGTTCTGTTACCTTCAATTTTACCTGCTGGAAGCTCTAAATTTTGTCTTTGAAGGGCATTTCTTACATCTAATGGAGTTAAAGAATAGGCAGAAAGTCGGGCTGGATCCATTTTTATACGAATCGCAAATCTTTTTTCACCCCAAATCCGAATATTGGATACTCCGGGTATGGTTTGCAGCCTTTCTTTTAATACGTTATTTGCATATTCGCTAAGAAAAAGTAAATCTCTTTTAGAACTCTGCACTGTAACTGTCATAATATTTGAGGAACCCGCGTCCGATTTACTTACGATGGGTGGATCGGTGTCAGCAGGTAACAAACGTTGTGCCTGAGAAACTTTATCACGTACATCGTTTGCCGCAGCTTCCAAGTCAAGCCCAACTTCAAATTCAACAGTAATACTGCTTCTTCCGGGTGAACTTACGCTCGACAGCGATCGAATTCCTGAAATTCCATTAATACTTTCTTCGAGAGGTTCCGTAATTTGAGATTCAATAACATCGGCATTAGCACCGGTGTAACTGGTACTCACTGAAATTACCGGAGGATCAATACTGGGATATTCCCGAATACCCAAATAGGTATAACCTATGACGCCAAAAAGAACAATGACGATAGAAATGACACTGGCTAAAACAGGGCGATTTATACTTAAGGATGAAAATGTCATTATTTATCCATTTTAACTAAATCAATAAAATTTCCAGGGATAACCATATCACCCGGCTTTACAGCCAATAAACCGCTCAATAGGATGGTGTCACCAATGGAAATCCCTCCAGTAATGGCTATTTTATTATTTTTCCGCGACCCAGTTTCAACAAGAGCTGGTACTACCTTTCCTTCTTTAATGATAAATAATTGCTGTCCTTCTAAAACAGGGATAATAGCATCCGTAGGCACTAAAATAGAATTTTGAAGTTTACTAGTAACCAAAGAAACCCTGGCAAAATTACCTGGCTGCAATAATCCTTCTCCATTTGGACAAGTTGCCCTTACAGTCAAGGTTCTTGTGCTTTGATTTATAACAGAAGAAAGCGCGTAAACCGTTGCGTTAAAGGTCTGATTAAGTCCCTCAACAGTGAATGAGATTTGTTGCCCATTTTTTAAATCCCTTGCTTCTCTTTCCGGCACATCGAATTCTAACTTGATAGGGTTCGTTTGTTGCAAAGACACTAAACGGTCTGCATTAGATACAAAAGCGCCCTCACTAAGTTGTCTTAATCCAACTTTTCCCGTAAAAGGGGCGAAAATTTTGGTTTTTTCAATACCCACTTCCGTAACTCTTATATCCGCTTTCACCAAATTCAGATTAGTACCAAGCCTGTCATATTCTTCCTGGGTAATACCCTCAATATCTAACAGAGACTTAGCTCTTTTTAATTCACGTTCAGCATATTGCTCATTGACTTTCAACTTAGCAAGTTGTGCCTCTAAATCATCTCTGTCTAATTCTGCCAACAAAGCACCTTTAGTTACTTGCCCACCTTCCTTAAAATAAATTTTTTCAAGTCTTCCTGCACGTTCGGGTCTTATTTCTACTGTTTCATTAGCTAAAAGATTTCCTGTTGCTAAAATGCTCATGGTTAATTCCTGACCAGTTGCTATCGTATAATCCACGACACTGGGTGGCATATCTTTTCCTTTTCCAGGTCCACCACCCATTCCTGGTTTTACTTCTTTTTCACATGCATTAAAAACCAGGAAGGCTAAAAGGGTAAGGCTTGCAGATTTTCCCTTTTGAAAAATTTCTTTTTGGAATGTATTCATTGATAAATAGCAGTTAATTGAGCTTAAGTATTTATAAAGATAGCAAATTTATGAAAGAGTGAGACTTTTAGGATATGAATAAGGTATTTTAATGTAGAATAAATTCCCATTTTTTAGTTAATTTTAAGGCGAATTTTGTCCGAAAATATTCTTTTTTTTACCGTTCAACTGTCAAAATGCAACATATCCACTTAATTGCTGCTTTCTGTCGACTTTCATCTTATGAAGCTTAGAAATTATGATGTCCAAAAAATGTAAATACGCTTTTAAGGCACTTACGCACCTTGCTAAACATTTTCCAGACAAACATTGTCAAACGGCTGAAATTGCCAGAATTGAAAATATTCCAAGGAAATTTTTAGAACTTATTTTATTAGACTTAAAAAAAGCGGGAGTCGTCAATAGTAAGCAGGGCGCTGGAGGTGGTTATTACCTGGTAAAGTCACCCGAAACAATTCTTTTGGGTGAAATTTACCGCTTATTTGACGGCGCAATAGCTCTGCTTCCATGCGTTTCTCTTAAGTTTTATGAAAAATGTAAAGATTGTCCCGACGAGAACTCTTGTGGCTTAAACAGAGTGTTTCTGCAAATCCGGGATCAAACATTAAAATTAATGTTGCAAAAAACAGTTTCAGATTTACTTTAAAATATCCTACTTATTTACTAGAATTTTTATCTTTGCAGTAGTTCATCATTTCAACCCATAAAAATGAAAGCACTCCGACTGCCTGCTGAAAAGAATATTTCACTTAATTTTATTCTTTTTTATATACTAATATTCTTTTTCATTATAAGCTTTTTTCTTTTTTTATGGTTGCCAATTGGCGAAAATGCCCTAAAAGGATATATTCAGCAGTATGTCGATACTAAATTTTTTGTTTGGCTAGCCGCTGGATTTTTTGCCCAACTAATAGACGGAGCCCTAGGTATGGCTTACGGCATAAGCTCTACTACATTTCTTTTAACCACAGGTGTTAGCCCTGCTGTAGCCAGTGCCAGTGTTCACCTGGCAGAAATTTTTACCACAGCAGTATCTGGAATTTCTCATTGGCGCTTTGGAAATGTGGACAAGGATTTATTCAAAAAACTAGCAATCCCAGGCATTATAGGCGCCCTTTTAGGTGCCTCATTGGTTTCTTATTTCGACGGTAATGCCCTTAAGCCCTTTATTTCATTTTATCTACTTATCATGGGTATCGTAGTGCTAATAAAAGGAATAAAAAATAAAATAGCTGAGAAAAAAAGTATAAATATTCCTTTTCTTGGACTTATAGGTGGATTTGCAGATTCAAGCGGCGGTGGAGGTTGGGGTCCAATTGTTACTACAACTCTTTTAAGTAGAGGGAATGCACCCAGAACCACCATTGGAACTGTTAATGCAGCTGAATTTCTCGTTGCTGTTGCCGCATCGGGTGTTTTTACTTTGTTTATCGGAATCACAGGTTGGTCTATTATAATTGGCTTAATTTTGGGTGGCGTTTTAGCGGCTCCTCTTGGAGCATGGATGGCAAAAATAGTAAGCCAAAGGTTTCTACTCATTACGGTAGGCTTTGTAATCATTCTTTTGTCAGCAAAAAACGTCTTTGGATTTTAATTCAAATAAAGATACTTTACTGTCTTATATTTGTTTAAAAATTGGTAATGATTCGTTTCTGGCCGTTAGGTATTTCATGCCTGTTGTTACAAATACTTTTTTTTTCTTGTGCAACTCCAACAACGCCGACAGGTGGTCCTAGAGACGAAAATCCACCTGTCATAGATACGGCTTTAAGTACACCTAATCTACAAACTAAGTTTTTAAAGCAAGATATTTCCCTTACATTCAATGAGTGGGTTATGCTTGAAGATGTTTTTAACCAGGTGATAATTTCCCCACCCTTACAGTATAAACCCGAAATTTATATTAAAAAAAAGAGTGTCATTATAGCCTGGGACGATCGGGAAACGCTACGGGAAAATGTCACTTACACCTTTAATTTTGGAGAATCTGTAAAGGATCTTACTGAAAAAAATCCGGCTGAAAAATTACGTTTCGTCTTTTCAACAGGTGATTTTATCGATTCTCTTACCTTATCAGGAAAAGTAATTGATGCAACGGACGGAAAGCCATTAGAAAAAATCAGAGTCATGCTATATGCCTCCAAAGAGGACTCCGTTGTTAGAACTCAAAAACCCCTTTACCTAAGTATAACGGATAAAGATGGCAGATTTACGATGGAAAATCTGCGCAGTGACACTTTTTCATTATTTGCCTTAGAGGACGTAAATTTTAATTATAAATTTGACCTGGCCAATGAACGTATTGGATTTCCTGATTCGCTCCTATTTCTCACGAATACACTTTCCGACTCCCTTGTTCTTCAGGTTTTTCAGGAAAAACCATTTGTAAGACTCAATTCAACCGATTTAAAAACCTATGGTTTAGTGAAGGCTCTTTTCAATCAGTCTCCAGAAAATATTCTTTTATCCACCGACTCTTTGGCACCTAAACTTTATCGAGAAAGCATAAAAGACACCTTAAAACTTTGGTATAATCCTGCATTAATTAAAAATCCTTGGCAAATAATACTTCAGAGCGGGATAAATTCCTTTGACACCTTAAAATTTAACGTACCTGCTTCTACTCAAAATGTAGGGAATTTAAGTTTGGAAAATACTCCAGAAAGTGGCATTAGCAGACCTGTCATAAAACCAGGTGAACCCATTCCGATTTTCTTATCGAGACCTGTATTTTCTGCTGATGCCTCTAAAATTATCCAGATAAAAGATAGCATATCGCTTTCGGATACTTTGTATTTCGAACAAGATACTGTTAATCCGAGGAAGATTTCCCTATATGGACGTTGGCAAGAAGGAAATTCCTATAAGTTAAATATGCCACCAGGAACTATTCAAGATATTTATGGTAGGACGACCGATAGTCTAAAATTTACTGTGAGTATAGGAAAGACCGAAGATTATGGGAATTTAGCCGTAAAATTTTCTGCCCTTGATTCAACCATTGACTACGTCATTCAAATTGTGGACGATTCTCAGCGCCTTTTTTATGAAAATCATATTCATGGAAAGCGTCCAGAAAATTTTTCTTTAAAGCTTTTACAACCAGGAAAATACACGCTAAAGGTTATCAAAGATGAAAACAATAATGGAATCTGGGACACTGGAAATTTATTGAATCACCGACAACCCGAAAAGATAGCTTTAATTCCCATTGAGGAAATTAAAGCTAATTGGGATGTTGAAACCTCTGTTGATTTAATAGAAATTTTCAGAAAATAGGTAATCAAAGATCAAATTGAATACCTTGGGCTAATGGAAGAGTTTTTCCATAGTTAATGGTATTTGTCTGACGTCGCATATAAGCTTTCCAGGCATCGGAGCCACTTTCTCTGCCCCCGCCTGTTTCCTTTTCACCACCAAATGCACCTCCAATTTCAGCGCCACTTGTCCCAATATTCACATTGGCAATCCCACAATCTGAACCATTTGCAGAAAGAAATAACTCAGACTCTCTGAGGTCATTCGTCATTATGGCACTGGAAAGGCCTTGAGGTACTTTATTTTGTATAGCTATTGCCTCCTCCAGATTATGGTAAGACATGAGATATAAAATGGGAGCAAATGTCTCCTTTTTAACCACTTCCATATCAGGATGAACTACCGCTATACAAGGTTTTACATAACATCCACTTGTATAGGCTTCACCATAAAGAACGCCTCCTTCAACGAGCAAGGTACCCCCTTGTAAGGAAATCTGACGAATTGCTTCCAGATAATTTTCAACGGCATCTTTATCAATTAATGGACCAACATGGATATTAGCATCCAATGGATTTCCGATTTTTAACTGAGCGTATGCACGTGTTAATTTTTCTTTAACTGTCTCAAATATGGATTCATGAACAATTAATCTTCGGGTAGAAGTACAACGCTGTCCTGCTGTTCCAACTGCACCAAACAAGGCACCTGTAAGCACTAGATTCAAATCTGCACTTGGTGTAACAATAATGGCATTATTTCCTCCTAACTCCAGTATGGTTCTGCCCAATCGAGCAGCCATTTTGGTAGCAACTAATTTACCCATCCGGGTACTTCCTGTAGCAGAAATCAAGGGTACTCTTTCCTCAGAAGTGAGCCATTCGCCTATCCTGTAATTACCCGTAACCAGATTACAAACCCCTTCCGGAACTGCATTTTCAAGCAACACATTTTCCAAAAGTAATTGACAAGCTACGGCGCAAAGGGGGGTTTTCTCTGAAGGTTTCCAAACAACAACATCACCACAAACGAGCGCAATCATCGCATTCCAAGACCAGACTGCTACGGGAAAATTAAAGGCAGAAATAACACCTACCACACCGAGTGGGTGCCATTGTTCATACATTCTATGTCCGGGTCTTTCGGAATGCATCGTTAAACCATAAAGTTGTCTTGATAAGCCAACCGCGAAATCACAGATATCGATCATTTCCTGTACTTCTCCGTACCCCTCTTGCAAACTTTTTCCCATTTCAGCAGAAACAAGTTTCCCAAGAGCATCTTTATATTTTCTCAGAACATTGCCATATTGACGAACCACTTCTCCTCTTTTTGGAGCAGGGATGTTACGCCAGACTAAAAAAGCAGCTGAGGCTTTATCTATAACGGAATTAAATTCATTTTCCGTTGTTATAGAAACCCTTCCTAAAAGGGATCCATCAACGGGAGAAAAAGAATCCAAATATTGATTTGAATCATTTGAAAAAGACACTCCAGTTGAAGTTCCCGGATTATAGTCTTTGAGTCCAAGTTCCTTTAAAAAAGCTGCATCTATTATCATTTTAATTCCCTTAGACTTAATTATTCTGTTAAACACTTTTTCACCATTTCTGAAATTGCCCTTCCGTCTGCTTTTCCAGCTAATTCTTTTGAGGCCAATCCAATAACTTTCCCCATATCTTTCATTGAAGTAGCACCCGAAGAAGAAATAATCGTTTTTACAAATTTCTCTAAATCCTCTGCTGAAAGCGCTTCCGGCAAATATTTTTCTATAATAGAAACCTCCTCCTTTTCTACCTCAGCAAGATCGGTTCTATTTTCTTTTTCAAAAATGGCAATAGACTCTCTTCGTTGTTTTACTAATTTTTGCAATAACTGAATTTCCCTTTCAGGCGTAATTTCTTTTCCGGATCCATCGGTTTTTAATAAAAGTAAAGCACTTTTTACAGCCCTTAGTCCGCGCATTGCCGCTTTATCTTGGGCTTTCATAGCTATTTTCAGATCTTCCATTATTTTTTCTTCCAGATTCATAATATTTACTTTTACATGAATAAAATACAAAGATAAGGGTTATTAAACTGCAGAATCAATTCTTAATGATTCAATTTGTTTGGTAATCGAAATATAATCACTCAAACTTAAATCTTCAGGACGTTGATTAAAAAAAGAATCAGACATCAAATCCGCATTTGGGAAAAGCGATTTAAGTGAATTTCTTAACATTTTTCTTCTTTGATTAAAAGCTTGTTTTACGACCGATTTAAAAAGGCTTTCATTACAATCAAGTGTTAAAGCAGGTTTTCTCTCTAATCGAATAACCGCAGATTGAACCTTGGGAGGCGGTTTGAAACTGGATTTATCTACATCAAATAATAGTTCGCCTGTAAAATAGGCCTGTGTGAGAACACTAATCACACCGTAATCTTTTGACCCTGGCTGAGATACGATTCTAACTGCCATTTCTTTTTGAAACATCCCTACCAATTCGGGAATCTGTGCGCGATACTGAATTAAACGAAAAACAATTTGAGAGGAAATATTATAGGGAAAATTCCCAATCATAAGGAAAGGTTTACCCTCAAAAATCTGAGATAGATTCAAGCTCAAAAAGTCTCCTTCAATGATATCATCAGACCAGGACGGATAATTTTTTCTTAAAAAGGCAATCATATCTTGATCCGCTTCAACCATTTTAAAGGCGGCAGGAATATTTTTTAAATATTTCGTTAACATTCCTTTTCCAGGACCTATTTCTAAGATTCTGGGAACTTCCTTCACCTGTTTTAAAGCCCCAGCAATAGCGGAAGCTATGTCTTCCCTATGTAAGAAATGTTGACCAAATGATTTTTTTGCTTTCAAGCGGATTGTTTTAAGGAACAAAGATAAGCGCACTTTAACTCCTTTCCCCTTTTATTACTTAAAAATTCAATCAAACCTAAAAATACTTTGTATAGAAAGAGACCAAAAAAAATTAAAAATAATTCCCTTTTTGAACAATATTTATTTGCGCCTTGGAACGAATTCATGTACATTTACATTTATTATGAAAATATAAATGTGATGCGTTTATTTTTAACCCTTTTTGTCTTGTTGATGTTGCCGGGAATCTACCTCGAAGCACAGACATCAGCACGTACTTCTTGGGGAAATGATAATTTACGTAAAGATTTCCGCATCAATATTGACGTTTTTCCAAATCCAGCTACTCATTTCATCAGTTTAAATGATGCGACAGGCGTAACTAAAATTGTCCTTTATAATATGGTCGGTGGCAGAGTCAGAGAGTTTTCTGAAATCACTTCAGATGCCAGGTATTCTCTGGAAAATTTACCCAGAGGCATGTATTTAGTTCAAATTATAGGAACAAATAATGTCAATCTTGCCGTTAAAAGACTTTATAAGCAATAACTAATTTACTCTTTTTCATAATATTCCTTGGCAGATTCAAAAAAACTTTTACTTTTGCTAATAAAGTTTTTGTTTTGAGCCTGGAGAAAACTACATCTATTTTATTGTCCTTTATATTACCTTTCTTTCTAATGCAATGCAAAAAAGAAAACGAAAGTAATAAAAGTAAATCTTTGAATGATAAAGAGTTCTCTTTCTTATTTCAGGAAAATGAATTACCTCTTGAAAATGAAATTGCTTTTGAAGGAAACTTACCCTGCGGACATTGTAAAATGATTTCTACCTATCTGTATTTTGATTTGCAAAGGTTTCATTATAAAAGAAAACAAAAATTCTATTTGACAGATAAGGATTACTCGACTGCTATTGACAGCGGTGCATTGAGTTTTATTCAAGGAAATGATGTTGATCCTCATGCACTTATTTATGGGCTTGAAGCAGATTCTTCAAATATCCAATACTTTCTGATTTTAAATGAGTCTGAAATAGAACTTTTAGACCCTCAGTTAAATCCGCTGAAAATCATTCCAGCCCCAATTTTACAAAAACAAGTCATACGACAAATAAGTAATAAATAATGGAAAATAAAAATATTGTCATCACAGGGGCTAATTCTGGTTTAGGATATGAAACAGCCCGGGCATTGGCCAAAATGGATGCCAATGTGATTATGCTATGTCGTTCACTCGAAAAAGGAACGCAAGCAGCTGATAAAATAAGAGCAGAATATCCTGCTGCTAAACTACAGGTATTACCCGTTTTACTTGAATCTCAGCAAAACATCCGTCAGGTAGCCATTGAAATTAGACAGCAATTTCCTGTCATTGACGTTTTGGTTAATAATGCAGGAACCTGGATTTCTGAACTGACCTTTACCGAAGACAAGGTGGAATCAATGTTTGCCATTAATCATCTGGCTTATTTTTTGCTCACCCATGCGCTTTATCCCAATTTAATACTTGCGAAAGAACCACGAGTAGTCAGCGTTGCTTCAGATTCTCACTTTCAAGGAAAAATCAACTTTGAAGATATTCATTTGAGTAAAAATTATCATGGATTAAGGGCTTATGCCCAGTCAAAATTGGCGAACATTCATTTTATGTATGAATTGAACAGGCGTAAAACAGTTGGGCATTTATCAACCTTTGCTGTTCAACCAGGTTTAGTTAAAACAGATATTGGGGTAAAGAAAACGAACTGGCTTCATGCTTTAGCATGGAAATTAAGACGTAGCGGCGGAGTAACCCCAGATGTGGGAGCACAAACCCAAATATATTTAGCTTCCAATCCCATGATTCATGGCCAAAGTGGCTTATATTGGGATAAATGTAAGCCAAAATCCTCTTCAGCTGATACCTATAAGGTAGAAGATTCTGAAAAACTGTGGCACTTATGTTGTGAATTTTGTCAAATTGACGATTTTTTTAAGCCTGATTTTTAAATCTTTCGTCCGCCAGGCTTTCCTGTGGAAGAAAACTAAATCCAATTTTCTTGAGTAATTTCATTCTCAAGGAAAGCGGAAGTATTTTATTCATAAAAAGTATTAACTTATTAATTTTACCAGGAACAATAACCTTTTTTCCAGAAAATAAGCCATTTACAGCTATTGGGGCAACCTCTTCTGGCATCATTACGACAAGCCGGGCTCTTGCCCCATTATTTTTTATCCTTCTCAAACCATCTTCATTGGTTACCACAGGACCAGGGCAAAGAATAGATACGGAAATACCCGTTCCCTTTAATTCTGTACCTAAGGCTAAAGAAAAAGCAAGAACAAAATGCTTTGATGCGGTATAAATAGCTTTTACAGGCATTGGTAAAAAACTTTCCATACTACCCAAATTTAAAATATAGGCAGATTTATTTTTTTTCAATATTGGAAGTAATTGATAGCAAAGTTCGACCAACACCCGATTATTGAGTCCCATCATAGTCTGATAGGTTTCCAGAGGAATGTTTTCAAAAAAGTCACCTCTTCCAAACCCTGCATTATTCACTAATACCTTTAAGGAAATTCCCTCTTCCTCTATTTTATTTTTAATAAGCAACGCAGCATTTTCCTTTGTTAAATCGACTGGAAATTTTACAACTTGCACTTTAAAAGTCGTTATCAGTTCTGTTGCTGTATCGTTTAAAAATGAATTATCAAGAGCGGCAATAAAAATACCGTAACCTCTTCCAGCAAGTTCCTTTGCTATGGCGCGCCCAATACCCTGACTTCCACCTGTAACTAATGCGTATTCCATAAATTTCGTATTACTTTCTATTCTGCTTTATCCATACCAGCAATTCCTTTCTTTCTAATACGAATAAAAACAAAAGATATAAAGAAAAAACGATACCACCGACCAAAATGCGATAAATCACTTCATTGGGTAAAAAAGAAGGTATTAAAGTGAGTGCTATATACCCAATAACAGCAGCAACCAAGTAAGCCAACATTTTTTCAATGGGGTAAGGAATAGGGTAATAATATTTTCCTGTAAGATATGCTGCAACTGCCATGAAAAAATAACATCCAAAGGCTGCAATGGCTGGTCCTATCATTCCAAGACGAGGTATGAGGGCCAGGTTTAAAGTGATTGTAATACAAGTTCCAATGAATGATATTCTTCCCCCAATATAGGTTTTATCAGCCAGTTTGTACCAAATGGAAAAACTATAAAAGAGCCCTAAAAATAAATTAGCCATCAGTAAAAAAGGTAGAATAAACAGGCCACTCCTGAAATCTGGTCCGATTAGCAATCCAATGAGATCCATAAAACTAAGAATGCCCAAAAAAGCGATACTCCCAACTAAAGTAAATGCTCTGGCTACCTGGCCATAAATCTGATTAGAATCATCTCTTTGGGAATGCCTGAAGAAAAATGGTTCAGCAGCATAATTAAAAGCCTGTGTAAATAAAGTCATCAAAACGGCAATTTTAGCTGCAGCGTTAAAAATGCCTACATCACTTAGGTTTTGAGAAATCGTACCAGGCCCCATATATTTTAATAAGGGCGTTCCAATAAATTGATTTATAATGCCAGCAATGGCTGAAATGACCAAGGGGGCTGCATAACGGATCATTTTCCCCGCTAAAAGTTTATCAAATCCTGTTTTTAAATTTTTGAAAGCAGTTAAAAAGGGAATAAATGTGATTAGACTAGCCAATAAGTTAGCTAAAAAAACATACCCAATACGAAATTCTTCCTTGTAAATAGCAGTTAACCAATGAAAACCTTTGTTGATTAAAAAAGGACATACCTCCAGGAAAAAGAATAAAAAACCAATATTTACAAGAATATTTAGCAGTCTTAGTCCTGCAAATCGCCAGGGTCTGTTTTGTAACCTTAATCGTGCAAACGGAATAGCCACTAAAGTATCTAAAGCTAATACCCCAATAAAAATGTATAAATATTCTGGATTACTTTGATAACTGGTAAGACTTGCCAGTTGAGGAACAAAAAACGATAGTATGGAGGAGAGAATGATTGTACTACCCAACAACATCACTGTGGCGGTTTCAAAAGCATTATCCTTTGTTTCAGGACGGCTGGCATACCTGAAAAATGCTGTTTCCATTCTATAGGTGAAAATGACCGTTAACAGGGCTACATAAGCGTAAACGTCAGAAATTATACCATAAGATTCCGTATTGAAAACCCTTGTTAGATAAGGAGTCAATAGTACATAATTGAGTAAACGACCTAAAATACTGCTTAAGCCATAAATAGCTGTTTCTCCAGCCAATTTTTTTAATAATGACATATTTATATACCTTAGCATTTAAAAGTGTAAGGTATGGAATCTATTTTTTTAAAACTTCAAACGGTTACAGAAAATTATTATTCTGGTCTGTCTGAATTATCCATTGTACCAAAAAGAACGGTCGCGGAGATCAAAAACTACTTAGAAAGTAAAGATTTAATTCATGGGGAAAATATTGAAAATACCCTTGATGATATAATCCCATGGATGCAGGAAGGCAATATTCACGTGCCTCACCCTGGCTATTTTGGGTTATTTAATCCCGCTACTTCCTTCTCAGCCGTTGTTGGCGATTATCTCACCGCCCTTTTTAATCCCCAAATGGCCGCTTATAGTCATGCCCATTTTTCAAATGAAGTTGAAAAATTACTTATTCAATTTTATGTTGAAAAAATGAACTGGCCTTCTCATGCAACTGGTCATTTCACCTCAGGCGGTTCTGACGCCAATTTCACAGGCGTATTATGTGCATTGGCCCGTCATTTTCCTGAATATTTAACAGAGGGTCTGGCAGGTGTAAAGGCTAAACCCAGATTTTATGTATCCATGTTAGCCCATAATTCCTTTGACAAAATTGCAAAAAATGCAGGTTTGGGGACTTCTGCCGTATTTAAAATTCCCCTAAATGAAGATTTTTCATTAGACATTTCTGCCCTTAAAAACCAGATTAAAATAGATAGGGATCAGGGTTATCATCCATTTCTGATCGTTGGAACAGTGGGTTCTACCCCAATTGGCAGTATTGATCCTCTTTTAGAGCTATCTGAAATAGCTAAAAAAGAGGATATGTGGCTCCATGCAGATGCGGCATGGGCTGGCGGGGCCATCATTTCACCTGTTATTGCAGGTCAATTAAAAGGTATCGAGCTTGCCGATTCGGTCACTGCTGATGCCCACAAATGGTTAAGCGTTCCGATGGGTGCGGGGATGTTTTTTTGCAAATATCCCGAAACAGTATATAAAACTTTTCAAACAGAAGCTTTGTATATGCCTTCCCAAAATAATCATGATCCTTATCAAAATAGTCTTCTTTGGTCACGGCGATTTATAGGATTAAAAGTTTATATGGCCTTTAGAGTAAAAGGTGCCTTAAATATGGCTAATGAAATTGAAAAACAACTCTATTTAGCCGATTATTTAGCTGCGGGATTGTTAAAAAGAGGCTGGAAACTGCCCGTAAAGAGTACTTTAGGCGTCGTTGTATTTACACATGACAAATTAGCTAACTTCACTTCAGAGGAACTTGCAGACTTTCACAAAAGAATTATAGAAAATGGAAATAACTGGTTTTCAATACTTAAATTAAAAGAAAAAGAATATTTTAGAGCTTGTATTACGAGTATTCATACAGAAGAACTGCATATTAATCAATTGTTTATTAATTTAGAGGAAGGATTAAAGCAACTACCTGTTTAAACCAACATCATGCGTAACTGGAAGGAAGAAAACAATGCACTTATAGCTCATTTTCAATTTGATAATTTTTCAATCGCTTTTAGTTTTATGGCACAAGTTGCCCTTCTCGCAGAAAAAATGAATCACCATCCTGACTGGAAAAATTGTTGGAACAAGGTTGAAATTCGTTTATCAACACATGATGAAGGTGATGTTATCACACAAAAAGACATAGATTTGGCAGAAGGAATTTCTAACATTTATAACCTTTATAAGAAGTAAATAATGTATTTAAATTCAAAATTACCTACCGTTGGAACAACCATCTTTACGGTTATGTCAAATATGGCTAACGAATATGGTGCAATCAATCTGTCACAAGGATTTCCCGATTTTGAACCTGATCATTACCTGCTAGACTTAGCAACTCAATATTTACATCAAGGAAAAAACCAATATGCTCCAATGACTGGTGTTCCCCTTCTTAGGGAGCGTTTGTCAGAAAAATTTAATGGACTTTACCAGATAGATTTACATGAGGAACAAGAAATAACCATCACTGCCGGTGGAACGCAGGGCATATTTACCGTTATTTCAACGCTTGTAAGACCTGGTGACGAAGTCATATATTTTGAACCAGCTTATGACTCTTACCGGCCATCCATTGAGTTATGTGGAGGCATTGCGAAACCAATTATTCTGGAGGGGCCTGACTATGAAATCGATTGGAATCTGGTCAGAAAAATGTTTACTGCCCAGACCAAGCTCATTATCATCAACACCCCTAATAATCCAACAGGTAGAATATGGTCATCAAATGACATGCAAAATTTGCAGCAATTGCTTATGAATACAGAAGTTTTTCTGCTAAGTGATGAGGTTTATGAGCATCTCATCTATGATGGTAAAAGACATGAAAGTATTTTAAAATACCCTGATTTAAGGGAAAGAGGATTTGCTGTATTTTCATTCGGTAAAACTTACCACGTTACAGGCTGGAAAATAGGTTATGTTATTGCACCCCCACAGCTTACCAAAGAATTTAGGAAAGTACATCAATTTAATGTTTTTTCTGTTAATACACCTTTACAATTTGCCTTGGCTGATTACCTGGAAGATCCAGGTCAGTATCTAAAACTGAATATTTTTTACCAGGAAAAAAGGGATTATTTTTTAAAATTATTAGCAGGTACGGGTTTGAAACCTCTCTCTTGCGAAGGCACCTATTTTCAGTGTTGTGAATATAGTCATCTCAGCAAGGAAAATGACGTTGAATTTACGAAATGGCTGGTCAAAGAAATTGGTGTTGCGGCTGTACCCTTGTCCTCATTTTATCATCAGCCACCGGATGCCCGAATCATTCGTTTTTGCTTTGCTAAGAAAGAGGAAACCCTTACTGCCGCTGGAGAAAGGTTAAAAAAACTACGTTAAATGCAACTCAGAATTTCCTGATATCTTTACGACATTTTTATTTACTAGTAGGCTCTGACGTCTTTCTTTTCCATATAATTAATAAAGGCTCTGTTGGCAACCCTTCCACCCCCAGGCGTTGGATATTTACCTGAAAAATACCAATCTCCCTTGTGATTAGGGCATGCGTCATGTAAATCGGCAATGGTCTGATAAATAACTTCAATTTCCGTTTCAATCCCAGGGGGAGTAACGATCTCAGCTATTTTATCTGAAATTTCCTGATAAGTAAAGGATTCATACAATCTACTAACCTGATTTTCAGCCAGAGCGGCGGAAGAAAATTCAACTTCTTTACATTTAGTGTAAGTCTCATGGAGTAAAGCCATTTTTTTTCTTTCCTCCAATAATTTTACCAGAGCTTTAAAAGCTACGAACTCGCCCATTTTAGACATATCAATTCCATAACAATCGGGGAATCGAATTTGTGGAGCGGTAGAAGCGATGATAATCTTTTTTGGTTTCAGCGTAGAGGCGATATGAATAATACTGTCGCGAAGAGTTGTACCACGGACGATAGAATCATCCAGTAAAACCAGGGTATCGACTCCATTTTTCACCAAACCATAAGTTATATCATATACATGAGAGACCAATTTACCTCTTGTTTGCGAGTCGGCAATAAAGGTTCTGATTTTAGCATCTTTAAGAATTAATTTCTCTATACGAGGTCTTAAGTTCATTATTTTTTGAAGCGCTGTATGCTCGACATCACCTTTTTCAATGAGTGCTTGAATTTTTTTTGTTTTAACTTCATTTAGACTATCAAAAATACCCTCTATCATACCAAAAAAGGCAGTTTCAGCGGTATTGGGAACGAATGAAAAGACCGTATTTTCAAAGTCGTAATCAATACTTTCCAATATCTGGGGAATCAGTTTTCTACCTAACGCTTTCCTTTCCAAATAGATATCTCTGTCATTTCCTCTGCTAAAATAAATACGTTCAAAAGAGCAAGGTGTTATTTCTCTGGGTTCAATAAAGGGCAATTCTTCCAGATGACCATTTTTCCTTATAATCAGAGCGTGTCCCGGTTTAACTTCTTTAATATCATGAAAATTGACTCCCATGGTAGTTTGGATTGCTGGTCTTTCAGAAGCAACTACTACGATTTCTTCATCCTGGTAATAAAAAGCAGGTCTGATTCCTGCTGGGTCACGGATAACAAAGGCATCGCCATGTCCAATAAGTCCGGCCATTACATAACCGCCATCAAATTTTTTGCAAGCTCTTCGTAGCAATCTCTGAATATCCAGATTATCGTATATCAGATTATTAATCTGGATATTAGAATGACCATCTGGTTTATACCAGGTATGTAGTCTTTGGACTTCATCGTCCAGAAAGTGCCCAATTTTCTCCAGAACGGTAACCGTATCAGATTTTTCTTTAGGATATTGACCCAATTCAACCAACTCCTGAAATAATTCATCTACATTAGTCAGATTAAAATTCCCCGCAAGCAATAAATTTCTGCTAATCCAGTTATTTTGTCTCAAAAAAGGGTGACATGTTTCAATTGAATTATCACTATGGGTTCCGTAACGGAGGTGTCCAAGCAATAATTCGCCCATATAAGGTTTATTATTTTTCAACCAATCAGCATCTTGCTGATGATTTTTCAGATTATTAAAATGGTACCAGATTTGATCGAAAAGATCATCCAGATAATTAGAGGCTACACTTCTTTTCCTACTTATATATTTTTCTCCAGGTTTTGGATCGAGTTTGATGGTGGCCAATCCTGCACCATCTTGACCTCTGTTCCTTTGTTTTTGAAGCAACAATCTCATTTTTTCAATGCCATAAAAGGCAGAACCATATTTTTCCTGATAAAAAGGAAGAGGTTTCCTAAGACGAATGAGGGCGATTCCGCACTCATGTTTTATGGCATCGCTCATAAAGCTATTATTAATAAATAAATTTGATACAAAGGTACACAACTAAATTTTTGAAGCGCCTAAATCATAAAAAAATAAATATTCAAAATGAATCGCTTGTGAATTGGTTATAAATTCATTCCTCATTAAGGTAAAATTAGTTTAATTTTGCAATACACAGTAAAATAGAATATCATGTCCTTATTTCGATTTTCCAAATTGCCAAAAACCAAGCCATTTAACTTTACTCCCAGGTTCTACGATCCTGTGAAAGATGAATTGGAAGAACGTGCAAAGGAAAGAGAAATGAGAAAACAGGAAGATATTGAAGGCACAAAGATGCGTATTCGTGCTGGATTCAGGAGTAAATATAAGGCAGATGCTGCTTTTGCACAAAAATCAAAGCGTCAACAGAACATGAGATTGTTGATGATTGTAGGTATCCTTTTATTTGGTGCTTATTTTGTATTGACCGAATTTTTACCAATTTGGATACAAATGATTGAAAAAAAATAGTAGATGTCAGACGTCATCAAGTTGCTTTCCGATGCCATTGCAAACCAAATTGCTGCTGGTGAGGTTATTCAAAGGCCTGCATCGGTAATGAAGGAATTGTTAGAAAATGCAGTTGATGCAGGGGCAACTTCTATTATTATTCATGCAAAAGAGGCAGGGCGTCAATTACTGCAAGTTACAGATAATGGCTGCGGTATGTCTGAAACAGATGCAAGAATGTCTCTTGAAAGACATGCAACTTCGAAAATAAAACAGTCTTCCGATTTATTTTCTATTCGTACAATGGGTTTCAGAGGGGAAGCACTGGCCTCCATAGCTGCAGTCGCTCAACTAGAGCTAAAAACAAGGTTACATAATTCCGAATTAGGCACCCGACTGATTGTTGAAGCCACAGAAATAAAAAAACACGAACCTTGTACGATGAGTCCTGGCACCAGTATGTCTGTTAAAAATTTATTTTTCAATGTACCTGCCAGAAGAAATTTTTTGAAAAATAATACCGTCGAACTCAAACATATTGTAGAAGAATTTCAAAGAATTGCCCTCGCTAATCCAACTATACAGTTACATTTATCGCACAACGATAATGAAATAGCCTCCTATGCACCCGGGAATTTACGACAAAGAGTTTCTCAGGTCCTGGGTGTACAATCCAACAAAAAATTAGTCCCTGTTGAAGAAGAAACAGATATTGTGAGGATTAGTGGATTTGTTGGAAAACCTGAATTTGCAAAGAAAACGAGGGGTGAACAATATCTTTTTGTCAACAACCGATTTATACGAAGTCATTATTTACAGCATGCCATAACAAACGCTTTCGAAGACTTGTTACCAAAGGATACTTTTCCCTTATATGTTTTGTATATCGACATTGACCCCAGTAGAATAGATATTAACATTCATCCGACAAAACAAGAAATAAAATTTGAGGATGAATCTTTGATTTACAGCTATATCCGTGTAGCCATTCGACATGCAATTGGACAGTATGGCATATCTGGAAGTCTCGATTTTGACAGTACTATCCTTAATTTCCCTTCTTCTCAACCGCCGCCCTCCTCAGGTTTTGAGCAAGCTGCCAAAACCTTAAATGGTGACTCCTTCAGGTCTTCTTCTGGCACAAAGCAATGGGAGAAGTTGTATGAAGGCATGAAAAATATATCAGGCACAGAACCTGATTTTGGTGAATTTTCAGGTCCTGAAGTAGTAACTTATCAGGCATCGAGTACTCAACCTCTTTTTAATGAAACAGAAAATTTTCAACTAAAATCCCCCTATCAAATACATAATCGCTATTTAGTTTGTCAAATAAAATCAGGATTTCTTCTGTTAGATCAACAATCTGCCCACGAAAGAATTTTATTTGAACAATTTGAAAATGCCATCAGTGACAATCGGGTAAGTTCCCAGCGTTTATTATTTCCTCGTCAGGTTCAATATAGTCCAGCTGATTCAGTAATTTTGATGGATCTGTTACCCGAATTGAATAAATTAGGATTTGATATTGAACCATTTGGCAATAACGGCTTTTTAATAAATGGCGTTCCAGCAGGAATTTCTTCTTCGGAAGAAGTAAATTTACTGGAAGATTTATTGGAACAATTTAAACTAGGCACTAATTTACGATTGGGAACCCACGAAAAATTATGCCGTGCAATGGCTAAAGCAGGCGCTTTAAAACGAGGAAAAACACTGAATCAAACTGAAATGCAAACACTGATTGATGAACTATTTGCTTGTAAAAACCCTTTAATGAGTCCCTCTGGAAACCGTTGTTTTCTAACCTATCATTTATCAGAACTTGCCGAATCATTTAAACGTTAAAATATGTTGCAACTTACAGATGTTGTTAAAAATTTATTGATTATAAATATTCTTCTATTCTTAGGAGTGAGATTCTTTATTGAACCCAATTTATTAGCCGTTTATTATCCAGGTTCACCCTACTTCCAACCCTATCAAATAGTAACACACATGTTTATGCATGGAAGTTTCATGCATTTACTTTTTAATATGTTTGCCATTTATATGTTTGGACCTCCTGTTGAAGCTGTATTTGGACCAAAGCGATTTTTATTCTATTACCTGGCGACGGGACTTGGTTCTTTTATTTTACACATGTTAGTCATGCACTGGGAATTGACTTCCGGTTCCATCCCTATGTCAACTATGAATATTCCAACCGTTGGTGCTTCAGGTGCAGTTTTCGGTTTACTTGTCGCTTATGGGATGAATTTTCCAAACTCTGTTATTCAGCTTTTATTCCCTCCTATCCCTTTAAAAGCCAAATATTTTGTGGTTATTTATGCCGGTTTGGAATTGTACCTGGGATTAAGCGGAAAACAACCCGGAGTTGCCCATTTTGCTCATTTGGGAGGTGCTCTTTTCGGATTTCTAATTATTACTTTCTGGCATAAATTCCCAATTAGATTTAATTAATCACGATAAATAATATGCTTAGATCCATCTATAACGATTTAAAAGCTGAATTTGATTATGGAAATAGAGTTAACCAATTGGTTATTATTAATGTAGCTATTTTTGTTGTCGCGAGTATTTTAAATTTTATCCTCTTTCTATCCAATGGGGGGAAACCTTCCTGGTTATTTGAGCAAATTATAAAATACATGGCCATGTCCTCCGATGGTATGTATGTTCTGACTCACCCATGGATTCTAATTTCGAATATGTTTTTCCATCTGGAATTTTTTCATATTCTTTGGAATATGCTATTATTCATATGGTTTGGGAGAGTTACCGGAGATTTTTTAGGTAATCACCGCATCCTTTTCCTTTATTTTTGTGGAGGCATTATGGGCTCTGTTTTGTTTTTTATTTCAGCTAATTTACTTCCATATGGTGCGGGTGGAACCAGAATGGCGCTGGGAGCTTCTGCTGCCATTATGTCTGTTGTTGTTGCTGCAGGAACCATCGCGCCGGAATATAATTTTCGATTATTATTCATTGGTGATGTTAAGCTAAAGTTTATAGTAGTTGCTTTACTCCTCATTGATTTAATTTCTATTACGGCAAATACAAATACAGGAGGACATTTTGCACATCTTGGTGGCGCTATTTTTGGCTGGATTTTCGTACGGTTACTACAAGAAGGACACGATTTATCATTGCCATTCAATAGGATGGCTGAATATATACAGTATTTATTCTCCTCTAACAAAGTTTCACACAGAAGAAATAATCCTTTGAAAGTTATCCATAAAACTAATCGTCCAAAAGCAAAACCTGGTTCTGACAAAGTTGTAAAAAAAGGGAGTAGCCTTGATTATCAGGCACAAGTGGACTATATTTTGGATAAAATCAAACAAAAAGGCTACGACAGCCTTTCTGATGAAGAGAAAGAGTTTTTATTTCAAGCCAGTAAAAAATAAGTTTTGGACTTATTCCTTCGAATCATTACGATATGTGCCGCCTTTAGCTTGCCCATTATTTATCTTGGTGCCTATATCAATCCAAATGATCTTTGGGTTTTTGGCATTGCCAGTCTGTTTTATCCAGTTTCTTTATTGGCAAATATTTTCTTTACCATTTATTGGATGTATCGCAGAAAATGGATTTCTCTTTTGCCCGTTTTATTTATCTTAATGGGATATGAATATGTTTTAGGTTATTTCAGAATGAAAATACCCCCAAATGCTGCTGTTGAAAATTTCAGGATTGCCACCTTTAATGCACACGATTTTAAAGAAATAGAATATCCTCATCCCTACATCAAAGATGATTCCTGGGAACTTCTAATAGAAAACATAAAACCTGACATCTGGTGTTTACAAGAAATTGAAGGTATGCCCTACATTAAAGGAAGCCTTCCCAAGTCAATTGGATTGAAACGCGCCGTTTATTCTTCTCAAGCTGGATTAGCCATTTATAGTAAATACGAACCCATCAAAGTACAGTCTTTTATTTTTAGTGAGGATAATGGTTTTCAATTTGCAGATTTCAGGCATGAAAATGGCAAAATCTTCAGAGTTTATAACGTCCATTTATTTTCAAATCAAGTTACTGGAATGGCCTATAAAATATCACAAGGTGGAACAGTTCCAGAAAAGGAGGATATGCATTTATTTAGAAGTATGCTCGGACAATATAAAAGGTCCATAAAAACCAGAACGGACCAATCAAAAGTATTAGCAGACCATATAGCACAATCTCCTTATCCATTTATCCTTTGCGGCGATTTTAACGATACCCCTTTATCTTTCGTATATACAAGGTTAAGAAAATATGCAGGTGATGCTTTTTTAACAGCAGGAAATGGTATTGGTATAACCTATATTGGGCCGGTAAAAGGCATGCGTATTGATTATATATTGCCCTCCAAAGCCTTTAACACCCTATATTGCCGGAGGTATCATCCGGCTAATATTTCTGACCATTGTCCGGTAGCAGCCGACATTATATGGAAATAAGCCTTGAAACAAGTAAAACAATCCTTATTTTTGTCACCTTTACGATTTAATTCCTTAGTTCAATGACTCCAGCGCTTCAAGTTTATAACAGTTTAACACGTCAAAAAGAAATATTCACCCCTGAAACACCTGGTTTCATAGGGATGTATGTATGTGGACCAACGGTTTACAATGACGTGCATTTGGGTAATTGCAGGACCTTTGTCAGCTTTGATATTATTTACAGATATTTATTATCCGCTGGTTATCAAGTACGTTATGTTAGAAATGTGACTGATGTGGGTCATTTATTAGACGACGGCGAAGATCGTATGAGTAAAGGTGCCCGACTTGAGAAGAAAGAACCGATGGAGGTTGCACAAAAATATACGGTCGGATTTCATAATATGATGCGTATTTTTCAAACCTTGCCCCCCAGTATTGAACCCAGGGCAACTGGCCATATTCCTGAACAAATTGAAATGGTAGAAACTATTTTAAAAAATGGTTTAGCCTATATTAAAAATGGAAGTGTTTATTTTGATACCCAAAAATATTTAGATAACAAAGGAGATTATGGCATCCTTTCTGGAAGAAAAATGGACGAACTACTCTCCGAAACACGAGATAATCTCAAAAATCAAAGTGAAAAAAATCATCCAGGTGATTTTGCTATTTGGATGAAAGCATCGGATGAACACATTATGCGCTGGAATTCTCCCTGGGGCATTGGTTTTCCTGGCTGGCATCTGGAATGTTCTGCCATGAGCCTGAAATACTTAGGAGAAGTATTTGATATTCATGGAGGTGGAAATGATTTAAAATTCCCTCATCACGAAAATGAAATAGCACAAAATATGGGTTCATGTCATTGTAAGGGTGCAAAATATTGGTTGCATACAAATATGCTTCTATTGAATGGTAAAAAAATGTCCAAAAGCGACGGGAATACCATTTCTCCTGACCAATTATTTACTGGAAATAGCGAGCATATCTCAAAATCCTACTCTCCAATGGTGGTCAAGTTCTTTATGCTTCAATGTCATTACAGAAGTACCCTCGATTTAACCGATGGAGCCCTACTGGCAGCAGAAAAGGGGTATAAACGACTCATGGAGGCATTTAAGTGGATTCAAAGCATAAATCATCCTGGAACTAAAGGTGACTTTGGACAAGACGCTGAGATAAATACACTCATTGAGGCCGCTCATATTGATATGGCAGACGATTTCAACACGCCAAAAGCGTTATCGCGCCTCTTTGAACTGGTAAACAAATTAAATGCACTTAAAGATAAACATATCGGCTGGGAACAAATATCTCCCCAGACCTTTGACCAGATAAAAAGTACCTTCAACCTGTTTATAAATGTCATATTCGCTATAGACAGTGATGTTAGCAACGAGTTAACAGGCAATCAGGACAAAAAATTACTAGATGGTCTGATGCAACTCATTATCCAAATGAGAAATGATGCCCGTTTGAGAAAGGACTGGTCAACTGCCGATTTGATCCGTGATTCCCTGAAGGAAAATCAGATTGAATTAAAGGATGGAAAGGACGGAAGTTCCTGGCAGGTAGTTGAATAATCTGAGTGAGGATTAAATCAGATTTTACCTTGGGAGGAGTTTTCGGTACTCTCTAAGAATATCTTCAATCCTAAGACTTATAACGAGTTCAATTCGTCGGTTCAATGCTTTTCCCTCAGGAGTTTCATTTGATTTCATAGGAGAAAACTCTCCTTTTCCCGCGGCCAGAATTCTGGATGGAGATAATTGCAATTCATCTGTCAAGGCCTTTGCAACTGCAGAAGCTCTGAGAACACTTAAATCCCAGTTATCCGGTAATTTTTTATTCTGCTGAATCGCATTGTCTGTATGCCCAACCACCTGAATCGTAAATGCAGGGAAAAGTTGTAAAATGTCACTAATCTTACCTAGAAGAGGCATTGCTGAGGGTTCGATCGCCTGGGTTACAAAAGGTTTGAATAATTTTTCCATAGGGATGGAAATACTACAATACATCGTAGATTCCTCGATAAAAACTTGCTCTTCAGAAGCCAGTGAATCCCTAAGGATGGAAGTCAAATTACTTACCGGGCTATTAAATCTGACCCAATAATTAAGAATTCGCTGTAAAAATAAATCCTGATTTGTCAATTTCAATTCTAAGGAATCTATATTGGAAGCCAGAAAATTTTGACTCAGTGATGAATTTTTATTTAATTTATCAATTTCATTTTGCAAAGAATCAAGCCTGTCCAGATAAACTTTTTGAACGAATTCAAAAGTAGCAATAGAACCTTGTTTTTGATAATTATTTAAAGTAAGCTCATAATTTGATTTTCTCAAATCCACCAATTGTGAATCTAATTTAACCAGCTCATCTTTATAATTATTTTCCAATATAAGTACCTCTTTTTTTGAAATTCCACAGGATGAAAATATCAAAGAAAAAAGAATAAGCACTACAGCCAGTCGCATAAATAGTATTTTCAAACAAATCTAAAAAATTAATCCAACCTAAAATTTGCAGAGCCCAACATACCAATATCTGTGTAAACCGCAACTCTGTAAAACCCTGGTTTCAGTTTATCTTCCATATTATGTGAAAAAGATAATCTTTGATTACTGGTTATGTTCACCTCCTTACCGGAAACAGCATTAAGAGGCATAGATTGACCGTTAACAACAATATTTTTACTGATATTTGAACCAGGTACAGGAATACCATTATCATTGGTAATAGCCATATAAATAATTCGAACTCCCTGATATTCATCTGGAACAGAAGTTAAATCAAAATTTACAACAATACGTCGGGCTTTATTAGATTTAACCGTTAACTTAGACTTAGGGTTTTCAACTTCTACCTGAAAAGCAGAAGCTTTAAAATTATTCAAAGTCAATTTTTTGACCTCTTCCTGCATGGTACGATTCAGATTTGCCAACGCTGCATTATCTTTATTTGCTTCATTTAAATTCGTCGTCAGGGAGGTATTTTCAACTTTTAAATTATCATTTTCCTCTTGAAGGGCAGATATTGATTCTTCAAGTTCCGCTTTAACAGCAAGAAGCTGTAGAATTTCTGCTCTTAAATTATTTGCTTCCTTTGCACTATTTTTTTTATATAGACTGAGCGATTTAATTTTGCTGGCCAATTCAACTTTGGCTTCATTTAATGAACCTTGTAAGGATTGATTTTCCTCAGATAAGGCTGCAAAATTTGAACTTAATGATTCAACCTGGGAAACAAGTGAATCCCTGAGTGAAATAAGCTCTTTATTCTCAGATTGATAAGCCACATTCTCATTTGTAATAATTGTATTTTCTTGTTTTTTAAAAAACGCCCAATAACTCGTGCCTGCTAAGGCAATTAATAAAATAATGATAATAGCAATCAGGTTTCTCTCCCTATCTGAATAAGGCGTTGATTTTTCTTGATAAAATGGATCTTTTTGCATTTCAAATAATTTATAGTTTACACTAATTCCACAAAGTTGGTTATTTTTTTACAACATGACCTAAATTAGATTACAAAAAAATTAAAAAATAATAGGCTCGATAGTATTACTTTCCTATATTCAGGTTAAAATTATAAAATTCTCAAAATGAAAAGAAAACGGTTACCATTCCTTTCCTTTTGTACTTTCCTGTTATTCGCCATTACAAATATGCAGGCACAGTACAAAATTACCGGTAGTATTTCTGATGAACGAACAGGTGAATCCTTGATGTTTGCGAATATTATTATTCAAAACACAGCGAAAGGTACTGTTACAGATTTAGACGGTAAATTTACACTTGATGTTGACAACAATAATGAAGTTACACTTGTAGTGAGCTCAATTGGATATTTAAGTCAACTGATTAAAGCAAGCCCATCAAATAATGTGTTAAGCATTAAGTTGAGGGAAGACGCCACCAATTTGGAGGAGGTAGTAATTACAGGCTTAGCTTCTTCTGTAAAAAGATCAAACCTTGCAAATGCGGTGGGTTCAGTTTCTGCAAAAGAACTGGTTGGAACTACCACCATTCAAACAACAGACGGTGCCTTATACGGAAAAGTGGCGGGCGTAACGGTACGTTCCAATGGTGGTGCACCCGGAGGAGGTTTATCTATCCAGTTACGCGGAATTTCCAGTCTGGCCGGTGCCTCACAACCCCTTATCATTCTTGACGGTGTTTATGCAAGTAATGCAACACAAAGAACAGGACGTGCAACTGTGAGTGGTGCAGGTGGTTCAAATCAGGATGATGGTTCAAACCGTCTTGCCGATTTAAATCCTGCAGATATTGAGAATATTGAAATCCTTAAAGGTCCGTCCGCCGCAGCCATTTATGGAACAAGAGCAAATGCTGGGGTAATTATTATTACTACAAAAAGAGGCTCTGAAGGAAAAACTAAAATTAGTTTTTCACAAGACATTGGCGACGCTTCTCCGCTTAGATTGCTTGGTACTGACGTTTGGAGTGAGGCAAAAATTAATTCCTTTTTCCCTGCTGCCAGACGTGCTGTTGAAATAGAGCGATTCAAACAAGGGGTAACGATTGATTATGAAGATTATTTTTATAATAATCAGGCTACTTTAAGTAATTCCCGTTTGACCTTATCAGGTGGTGATGAAAAAACAAAGTTTTATATTTCTGGAAATATTACGGCTGAAGACGGAACAGTTAAGAAAACAGGTTTCGAGCGTTACTCTATCAGAGCAAATGTTGACCATAAAATTTCTAAAAGAGTCCGTTTTAGCTTTTCAACAAATTATTTGAAAACGGATACTGACAGAGGATTTACGGGTAACCAGAATAATGCAGGTGCCAGTATAGGTTATAATATAGCTTACGTACCCAGTTATTTTGACTTAAGGCCAAACGCACAGGGTATTTATCCCGTAAATCCGTATTTCTCAGAAAACCCTGTAGCGGTAACGGATCACGGCATTAATAATTCAACAGTTAATCGTTTCATTCAGGCTTTTAACTTAACAGCTGACCTTTTCCAGAATAATACGAGTAATTTAAAAGCTACTTTTTCAGGCGGTTTAGATTATCTGCAAAATTCTACCATGGTATATTTACCTGAATTTTTGCAATTCCAAAGAGCGCAGGCGAATCCTGGAGATTTATTAATAGGTCGTCAGGAAAGTTTCAATACTAATATTCAGGCAGCCTTAGTCTATACTAAAAGTCTAGGCAAATTAAACCTATCTTCTCAAGGTGGTATGGTGCGTTTAGATTTCAAGAATAGCTCTCTGTTCAATAGAGGCAGAGGATTAGTTCCGGGTCAGACCAACTTAAGGCAGGCCAATGTTCAGGAAATCAATGAAAATTTCAACAGTACCATTAGTGAAGCAGGTATATTCTTACAGCAAGAAGCTAATTTCGACGATAAGATTATTGGAACGGTGGGTATCCGCTGGGATAAATCGACGCTTAATGGGGATGCAAATAAACTTTATGCCTTTCCAAGAGCATCTCTCGCATTGAATATTGCTAATTTCGATTTTTGGAATGTGGGAGCCATTACGCAGTTAAAACCTCGTATTGCTTATGGAGCAACTTCTGGACCTGTTGCCTTTGGTAGTACCTTTACCTCATTGGGAGGTACTAATATTGGTGGATTATTAGGGTCCAGCGTTTCATCACAAATTGGAAATACCAGTATATTACCAGAAACAGCCACTGAGTTAGAATTTGGCGTTGACGCCGGATTTTTCAATAACCGATTAGCTATTGAAGCCACTTATTACATTAAAAATACGCAAAATAATATTCAGAATCTTAATTTGGCTCCTTCAACAGGTGTTAGTACTACACCAAGTAACGAAGCGGAATTAGAAAATAAGGGAATAGAACTAGGTGTTTCAGGAACTTTATTCGACACCCCAAAATTCAGATGGTTCTCCAGAGTTCTTTACTGGCAAAACCGCGTATTACTTACTCGTTTGGGAATCCCAACTTATATAGCTGGCGCCTTTGGATCAGGCTTAGGTACTTTCCTATATGCTCAGGGTTATGCTCCTACTACCATTGTTGGTTCTCCAGCGGTTGCTACTAATCCTGGCGGATTTACCTTCTGGGGCAATAATCAAGCTGATTTTAATGTATCCTTTTTCAATTCATTCAACATTCTAAAAAACCTGGAGCTTTCTGTTTTGGTTGACTGGAAACAGGGGGGAGATAACATCAACCTTTCTGCCTTTTTAACAGACGGAGGAGGAACTACCAAAGGATGGTTTGAAGATTCCAACGGAGACGGTATTCCCAACGGCAGACAGCGCGATCCAGCACCTTATAACAATGCTGGTAGATGGGTTATGGATGCCAGTTTTGTGAAAATCAGAGAGGTTGGTTTATATTATACCTTCCCAAAAACTACCTTGTCCAAAATATTTAATGGCGCATTCAAAGGAATTAAACTGGGAGCATCTGCGAATAATTTATTCTTATTTACAGATTATTTCGGATATGATCCTGAAACTTCCACCTTCGGTGCTCAATCTATCGCGAATAATGTGGATATCGCTCCTTATCCAACCCCAAGAAGGATCTTTTTCCACTTGAATTTCGATTTCTAAAAACTAATTCTCTAGTAAAATGAAAAATATATTTAAACCGGTATTGATACCCTTCGTTTTGGGGCTGGCAGCATGTAATCCACTTCAACTCGATGAGGTATTAGACCCCAATAACCCTTCTTTGGCAAGCGTAGAAACGAATGCCACCAAAGAACAAGTTCAGTTTTTATTAACCGGACTGGAAGCATCTCATAGAAACTATGTGGTAAATATTTCTCAGGCATGGAACACTTTTGGAAGAGAAATCTGGTATCTAAATGCTTCCGATCCTCGTTTTCAAACAGACTGGCTAGGCCAGGCAGGCAGAGTTCCTGACAGAGCTTATTTTGGATTTGGTACCACGGGTGGTGGCTCCTGGGCTTCTCCTTATCAAGCTATTAAGCAGGCAGATGTCCTCATTAGCTCTGCAAATGGATCCAGTTTACTTGTAGATGCAGAGAAAAAAGCAGTTTCAGGATTTGCAAAAATGATTCAGGGATACCAATTTATGATTCCTGCTAATTTTGTTTATGAAAATGGGATTAGAATAGATGTTAAAGATCCTTTGAAACCAGGTAAATTTGTAAAATATGAAGATGCTTTAAATCATATTAAGGGAGTATTAGATCAAGCCGATCAAGATTTAGCCGCAGCTGGTTCAGGTGCTTTTCCTTTAAAATTAACGCCAGGTTTTGCTGCTTATAACACCATTCCAAATTTAAGGAAAGTTAATAAAGCTATTTTAGCCCGATTAAACGCCTACAGAAAGGACTGGGCTGGAATATTGACTGCCCTGGACGGATCATTTATGGAATTAAATGGCAATTTAAATGCTGGACCATCTCATCCATTTTTAGGACCACCAGACGGCTTTAATCCATTGTTTTATTTGCCAAATGCAGCGGTAAATACGATTATTGTAGTACATCCGTCCATGATAGATGACGCAACACCGGGTGATTCAAGAGTAGCCAGGAAATTTTTTAAAAGAAATACCCCTGTAGTTGTAACAACCGATGCAACTCCTCTATCTGCACTTTATCAGGATGCCAGATGGACAACCAATACGGCTCCCATTCCATTTATCCGAAATGAAGAACTTATTTTGCTAAAGGCAGAAGCTCACGCCAATTTAGGACAGACCGCAGAAGCTGTTAACGCCATTAATATCATTAGAAAATCTGCTGCATTAGCAGATTATTCAGGCGCAACGACCAAAGATGCCCTGATCAATGAAATACTTTATCAGAGAAGATATTCCCTTTGGGCAGAACCATGGGGTCACCGCTGGATTGATGCCAGGAGGTACAATAAGCTGAATGAAATTCCAACTTCTTATGATAAAGGAACGATTTTCAAACAATTCCCTCATCCACAAGCTGAGGTTAACTGGGACATATATGTAGGAGGTTAAAAATGTTCTTACAAACAGGTGAATCCTTCTGATTCATAGGTTTTGTAATAAAGAAACCCTTCCAAATTTTAAAGCGCCGTTGGAGATCAATCCTTCGGCGTTTTTTTTATATTTTGTTGGAAAATTCAAATAAAATGAATCGCACCCTAATTTTTATTTTTTTATCATTGCTACCTGGTATCGCTGTACAAATATTAGAAGCACAGACAAAATATTTTCCAACTAAACAGGAATGGCTGGAAAAAACACCCTCCTCTTTGGGTTTAAATAATGATTCCATAAATAAAGCTGTACAATTCGCCATTGAAAATGAAACTAAAAATCCGGCGAATATGGAAATAAATCATTATCGCACTTTTGGCAAAGAACCCTTTGGTATGGGCATTGGACCCTTTGAAACGAGGGGAAAATCAAACGGATTAATTATCTATAAAGGTTATATTATGGCCAAATGGGGCCAACCAGAAAAATGTGATATGACCCACAGTGTGACTAAAAGTTTTTTAAGTACTGTCGCAGGATTAGCTCTTGAATTGGGGCATATTAAACAGCTTAGCGATCCGGTATATACCTATTTAGCGCCAGTAGAGGCTTATCAGCCAGGAATATTATACAGAAATGCCACAGAAATAGGGAAAGACGAGTTATTAAAGCCCTTTGAAACGGAGCATAACAAAAAAATAAACTGGGAACATCTGCTTAGGCAGACCAGCGACTGGGAAGGAACCTTATGGGAAAAACCCGATTGGGCAGACAGACCTGACGCTGATGCATCCAAATGGTTAAACAGGAAAAGAAATGAACCGGGCACTGTTTATGAATACAATGATGTAAGAGTAAATGCCTTAGCTCTTGCATTAACCAGTATTTTGAGAAAACCACTTCCGCTGCTGCTTAAAGAAAAAATTATGGATCCTATTGGTGCCTCCGATACCTGGCGCTGGACAGGTTATCGAAACGCCTGGATTGTCATCGACGGTTTACCCGTTCAGGCTGTTAGTGGCGGTGGACACTGGGGAGGTGGTATGATTATAAATTCTTACGATTTAGGGAAATTTGGTTTATTCACTTTGAATAAAGGAACCTGGAACCATAAAAGAATTTTGCCCGAATCATGGTTTGCTCTGGCTACCAGACCAACGGAGGTAAAAACCGATTATGGTTTTATGAATTATTTTTTAAATACGGACCAGAAAATGATCCCTACCGCCCCAACAACGGCCTATATGCATGTTGGAAATGGGACTAACTTTATTTTTGTAGATGAAACCAAAGAGTTGGTCGTTGTAGGTCGGTGGATGGAAAATGCGGCCATTCCATCCTTTATTCAAAAAATATATGCGGCATGGAGGTAATGGGAGAAGGTTATTATTTTTGTCTAAATCATGCTTTATTAGATTTTAAGATTAACAGGATTAGTTGGCATAATTCTATGCCACCCCTTCAGGGTTAGGTATCTGTAAATGACCCTGTTTCTATAATCCTTTCATCCCTTCGGGATTTTAGCTTTTGGGTTATTTTACATTTGTCGGGAAAAAATAAGGTTTTACCTCTGTTTATATAATCATTTCATCCCTTCGGGATTTTAGCTTTTGGGTTATTTTGCATTTGTCGGAAAAGAATAAGGTTATACCCTGTTTTTATAATCTTTTCATCCCTTCGGGATTTTTAATGTTCCGGATTAATGTTCATTTAAATCTTATTATTTCCAGGATATCTTACCTGAAAGAATTATGACTATTATATCCTATGACAAAATATAAAGCTAGATATCATATTTTTTTAAACATAATGAAAAATAGAAGGCAAACTTTATAATCCCGAAGGGATGAAATGATTATAGCCAACGGAAATTATTTTTGTTGAATAACCCTGAAGGGGTGAAATTATGAACCCGCTTTTGGAAACAATATTTTTCTCCATAGCCTTATTAAAATATTTTGATTTTTAAACCAAGATACTTGAGTGTTTGGCAAGAAATGGTTGGTCACTAATCCCTTTTCTGAACCAGGATTCCCTGGATTTTTAGAATACCAATTACCAATCACCCAAAAAGAACCCGAGAAACGCGAAACCATCAGAGAACTACCCCCCTAATCACTAATCACCAATAACCAATCACCCAAAAAGAACCCA
>JBEAXK010000031.1:0-3525 GCA_041159865.1 Bacteroidota bacterium | reverse complement strand
AGTTCTATCCAAAGGTGATTTTAAATTCAGGGTTAAATTTTCAGCACCATTTTGGACAGTTAAATTTCCCTCTTTTAAATCTGTCACTACTATTCCACCCGTTCTATAAACTAAAACCAATGCATCCATAGCTGCTTCCGCTCTGTTTACCATTTGTCCTTCATCAATACATATACCTACAGGTTTGTTATCCATTCCGTAATATGTCCCACTACAAGCTGAAATGATAGATTTATTCTTACTCCATGACAAATAACGTTGATAAACCGTTTTTCCAGCTAAATCCTTATCTGCAAAATATTTTACTTTCACTCTTTCATCCTTTCTGGTCATTTCAATAACTGAATAAATTTCGTTATCGATGATTTCACTGCTTACAGAGACATAATCGTTATTATATTGAGCTAATAAACCGTTGCAGAAAAATAATATGAAAGAAAATTTTAATAAAGCAGTTTTCATTTAATTTTAATTTTGTTAACCAAGTGAATCAAGGTAAATAGATAGGTAAAAATAGTAAAAAAAGTAAGGACTAAAAAAACACCTTTCTGCCAGGTTTTAGCATCAGACCAAGACGCCTGAATGAGATGAATCCAGTTATTTGCCAATAAATTTTTCTTGAATTTTTCAACTTTAGTTTCTTCTATATTCACAAAATAAAGCGCTTCATTGCATTGTTGAACCAAATATCTAAATTTGAAAGTAAATTTAATCTCCGGATTCATTTTTTGATAATCTGTAAGTTTTCCAGAAACAAGGTTATACCAGTAATCAGATAAAGCAGTATAAATTAGTTCATTTTCTTGATCTAAAACGGCAGCATGAGCTAAATTGTCTGTCCAGTCTAAAATACTTTTTAAAATCGCAGGGTTATATTTATCAAGTTTTTGATTTAATTCTTGGTTTGGTTGCTCTGATAGATTGTTTATCAAACCAATCAGAATATTTTCTTTTAAAGCAGGAAAGTTTCTACTTAATGTTGACACAATTTCCCTTATTTGAACAGGAGTCAAGAACAAATTACAATTTGGGTTTGTCCCTAGAAGGGGTTTAAGAATTTGTCCATTTTCTATTAATTCTGGAGTTATATTTTCAAAGTTTAAAGCACAATTAGTTGTGTAGCTAATTTCATTATCCTGGGTAAAATAATCATTATGAGGTTGACCTAACAACCAAATCAACAATATGATAAAAGGTAAACTCAAAACAGAGAGGCTCAAAGCAAAAAACCTAATTTTACTGTTAAGGTATTGGCTTATTTTACTCATTACTTAAATTTTCAAATGTTAGGTATTTATGATTAAAATCACACCCCCCTTGAAATCTTAAATGTACCTTTTTATAGAGTTCATAATCAAAGGTAATTTTACTTCCTTTAAACAGAATTTTTTCCTCAGGCTCTAAAGTAAACCATTCCCAATAATAGCCTTCCAGTAACGAACCACCTTTAATAGTAAGGGTAGCACGTTGAAGTCTTTTATTTATTTCAACCAATACTTCCGATTTATCAGGTAGACGGCTTGTATTTAATACTGGAATACGTATGACAGCAGCTTCACTAAATGAACAGTTCCCTTTTGCATAAACAAAAACATAGGAAGTACTATCTGGATGAAGGGTAATTTTATCGCCCTTTCCAATCTCCTCAAAACCTTTTATTCCAGCATTTTTCAACCATATCCACTCAGACCCAGCACTCAGTGAACCCCCTTTTTTTAATAATTCTATCTTTTGTCCTGCACATATTTCACCTGAAATTGAGGGAATAATTGCTTCCGGTTTAACTGATGCTTTATTTACTTTTACAGTAAATGAAACAATATCACTAATCATAAATGGACTTTCAGCTCTCACCATAAAAGAGGTTGTCACCTTAGGATTAACGACAATAGAATTTGCTCCTTCTACTATTTTAGAGGTATCATCCACATTATTTTCATACCAAACCCATTTAAAATCCTCTGAAGCAAGTTTACCTGAGACTGCTAAAGTTTTAAATTGATTATTTTTTGAATCAGGACAAATCCAGTCATTACCATCATTTGAGGTTATTTTTTCTGGATTTATGGCTTTATCATAAACTTTTAAAACGACAGGAACACATTTAGAAAAGCCATTCTGATTTTCCGACCTAACATAATAGGTTGTATTTTTTATTACTTTGGTTCTAAATATAAAACCCTTAAAAACAGGTTTCCCTTCACCACAAGCATTCTCATACCATACCCATCTGGTCTCATCACTTAAATTACCGATAGCTTTTAGGGTAGTGAATTGATCTTTTTCAACGTTGGTAATCCCAAGGATAGAATCTGGCACAGGAAGATTATTTAATTTCCCCAGATTTTTATCTTTTTCTGAAAGATCTACTGAACTTAATTTTACATCTTTAATGCCATCTATTATTTCCTGAGCTTCAAAAGTCCAGTCTGACATACCCTGATTTGCAGAAGTATTTTTTATAAGGGTACTCAAATCTATTGTGAAAATGCGTTCTATGACATAGTTCTCACAATTGAGTGTTTTAAGTTTCCAGTTTAAATATTTGGTTCTTATTGGAATATTCCCCAGATTAAAAGCACGAATTTTATAGGTCCAATCTCTGGAACCTACCCCACAATTAATTCTTGGTTTTACCAGTAACAATTCAATTTTGGCACCATTTTCATTTAATAAATCACCAAAATATTTTGCGTTTAGCTGCGCATAAACAGAGGAAGGGGTTAGTAAACCTAATAAAAGAAATAACAAACCAATAAAAAAATCCTTTCCAATATTATAGAAACCCTGTGAATTCAACATACCCGATTATCTTTTGCCCATACTTGTATTCAAGAATATTTCAAGAGAAGGATGCCGGAAAATATTAACAGAGCTGTAAACAGGGAAGTGACCTGCCATTAACCCCACTCTGTATTTAATTTTGTTTATACCGCTATTCATTTGAAATTGGTAACCTCCTTCAAGATTGATTCTACCGGTCCAGCCAGTACCTATTCCCCCGAAAATTTTGTTTTGGTAAGTATATCTAATACTAAGATCTGCTGTAAATGGCAATTTAAAACCAACTATTGTGGTAAAGGGGTTATAGAAACCTCGCATTTTATTTTCATCAAAAGGTGGGAAATATCTAATCATAATCATTGGTTCCCAATAACTGGCTAGCCCATTGCCGGATAAATCTTCTCCTAACAGGCAGCCCAATTGCATATTCAAATATGTTGGACGCAGTTTTTGAAAAGATTACTGAGCGCAAAACTTGCAATCTGCGACCCAGACAATCCAAAATACCAACTATCAATGTTTCTGTTTAATATTTTGGTTCTCAAAAAAATACCAAGATCGAAAAGTCCATTCATTTGGCTTAATGGGTCATAATTAGTAAGAACAGTAGGAATTCTAATTGTACCCGCAGCTACATCCCATTTATCCTGGGCGAGCCTAAAATTGATACCAGAAGAAATGGTGGTTTTTTCACTTAAATTTAGGTGATACCCATAATTAAAAGAGACACCTGTTGATACC
>JBEAXK010000019.1:0-46986 GCA_041159865.1 Bacteroidota bacterium | reverse complement strand
GTATGAAGGGATGCAAACATTTTGCATCCCTCTTTTTTTGAATTTTAAAAGATATAATATTATTTAGTTTTATCCATTATATTTGGTTTTTGGTTATCATTTATTCAATATTTTAAAGGTATGCTATGACCCTCCAAAGATCACTTTTCGATTTTCTAAATGAATTAACTCTGAATAATAATCGTGAATGGTTTACACTTAATAAAAGCATCTATCAGTCAGAGCTATCTCATTTTAAAATATTTTGTGATGAACTGTTTTTGAAAATGGAGTCTTTTGATCTGCTGGAAGGAAAAAACGTTTTTAGAATTTACAGAGATGTTAGATTTTCAAAAGATAAACAACCCTATAAAACACATTTCAGTATAGGTATTACCAGAGCAACAAAATGGAGGAGAGGTGGTTACTATCTTCATATTCAACCGGGTGAGTCGTTTATCGGTGGTGGATTCTGGGCTCCGGAACCAGTCGATTTAAAACGTATCAGACAAGAACTGGCTGCTAATGCATCTTCACTGGAAGCGATTACTCAATCGCCAGATTTCAAGAAGTTTTTCGGTGAAATTCAAGGGGAAAAATTGAAAACGGCGCCTCAGTCTTTTCCAAAGGATCATGAAAATATTGAATGGTTAAAATTTAAACAATTTTTACTCATCAGGAAATTGAACAATGAGGATGTATTGTCTGGTCATTTTTTAGATCTTGTTTCAGATACCTTCAAACAAATGTTGCCTTTTTTTGACTATTTTTCTGAAATACTTACCACCGATGAAAATGGTACACCTCTGCCAGGTTATTAATCTTTATGAAAATGTATATAGTTGAAGATAAGTTATCACCAGCCAGAGCAGCCCAAAACTAACCAATAAAGATAAATTTGCTAAAGTACCGGCAATCCTCGAATCAAAACCGAGTTCATCAGAAAAAAGTAAAACACTCATTCCAACAGGTAATATGACCAAAGCCATTAAAACACTAGTCATTAATGTCTTAGGTAATAAAAAATAAAGAAGCAAAATAGTTAGAAGCCCAATACCATATCGAATACTTAATACCTTAAGGATACCTTTTAACTGCTTTTTATCTAATTCAAAACTCAAATATATTCCAAGTAATAACAATACAAAGGGTTTATTCGCTTTTGCTAAGGTAGTTAATAATTCTTCTATAATCACAGGTAATGGAATACTGGTTGCATTGAGGCTCAATCCAAGAAGCATTCCCAAAACAGGAGGCAGAAGAAGTACTTTTTTAAACATAGATAATTTGCCCTTTGAGGGTGTTTTGGAAAAATAATTACCTATAGGATATAATACTCCAAAGGCTAAAAAGGTATTACCTATATCATACATGATGGCAAATAACAGAGCTTTTGATCCCCAGATTGATTCGATAAGAGGAAATCCAAACAATCCAACATTCCAACCGCCGGAACTCATCGTTAAAACCCCTCTGATTGCCATCATTTCCTTTTTAAAAACAAAGTAGGCAATGCTGAGCATTACAGCCGATACAAAAACAGCGAAAAGGGGAATAAGAAATAAACTGGGATTTAAATCAATACCTATAGTAGATACGACCATCAAGGCTGGAAATGTTGTATGCATTAAAAGACGGGACAATACTCTTCCTTCATGGTCTTTAATAATACCTCCTTTTTTCAATAAAAATCCAATACTTATGAAAGCTAAAGTGCTTAAAAAAGCTACATCGACTTGTCCCATATTGCTAAATAATGCTTCTTTTAAATTTAAATTCAATATGAAGGTAACACGAGATATTCCAATCTTAGAATAATTATCCGTAAAATCAAGCATTTCACGACAAAAATATGCATTTCACGACATTTTGCTTTTTTAAATTAAGATTGTTAATATCATTGCTAAAAATATTCTATTACTCCGATGAACCGAAATCAGCCCGTTAAGAAAATTATTGATTCCATTTGGAATAATCAGAAATACGGTGATTCCATTGAAGAAAATAAAGCAATCCTAGATATACTACATGAAAATAAGCTGGCTTTATTTTTAGTAGGAAAATCATATTTCTTTATCTCAAATATAAAAAATTCATCTTCGGGTAATTTTAGCCAAGGTACCTTTGATGTTCTCGGATATAATCCAGAGGAAATGTCTCTTGAAAAGATGTTATCTATGGTTCATCCGGCAGATTTACCCATAATTATTGGATTTGAGTCAAAAGTTTTGGAATTTTTTAGCATTCTACCTGTTGAAAAAATGTTTAAATATAAGGTTCGTTATGATTTTAGAATGCAACATAAGCATGGTCATTTTGTACGTTTATTACAGCAAGTTATTACTATTGAAACAGATGAGAATGGATCTATTGTAAAAACAATGGGTATTCACTCTGATATCACCGATTTAAAGAAGGATGGACAACCCATTCTCTCCTTCATTGGACTGGAAGGAGAGCCTACTTACGAAAATGTTCAGGTTGACAAGAAGTTCTCCTTTTTAAAAACAGAAGAAAGATTTTCACCCAGAGAAAAAGAAATTCTAAATCAATTAATTCAAGGTAAAACCAGTGACAATATTGCTAAAGAATTATTTATTTCAAAGGAAACAGTCAATACACACAGAAGAAATATGCTTTCTAAATGTGGTGTTAAAAATACCATAGAACTGGTTAATTTGTCTGTTAAAAATGGATGGGTTTAAAGAAAAATACTCATTTATGAGTATTTCAGGCGTAATATATTGAATTTATCTTTGCTTTATATTCCATACTTTTTTTGTTATAAAATAAGGAAAATAAAAATTAAATCGAGAGTAATAGGTAACCGGAATCTCCCTGAGAGGAGTTCCGGTCTTTTTTATTTAGAACTTTCCATTTCTGTAAGATGATATTCCTGCACCCGCGCAGGAATCTCTGGGGTCAGAGTGAAACTAAGTTTCAATGATTTATTTTCCCCTTTCAAAACGCAATATCCTCGAAGTTGATTTTCAGGAATCATGGGAGAAACAGAAATAATTTTGCCAGCTTTAGCATAAAGCCTGCTTGCATCTGCTTTTAGTTTTTCCAGGATATAATCGGAAAAGAAATTGTCGGCAAAAATATCTGGAAGTTTTTCCCAAAGGGGTAAAAGATCGATGAGTTCTTGTTGTCTTTTTGCCAGTATAGCGGAGATGGAGATATTTCTTGGTTTCAGTTGTGCAAGTTGTATTATAGTATCCAATATGGCTACATTGACTCCAGATGTTGGAGCATAAGTAACATTGGCAAAATAAATAACTCCAAGGCCATATTCAGGCATAAAACGCCAGTTACTGCCAAAACCAGGAAGACCTCCACTATGTCCCAGACTTGTTTTTCCCTCTCCATCTTTCATCCAGTTTAGTCCAAAACTATAGCTTGATGTAGTTGCCATTTTTTTGCCGTTGGGTAAGGTATAGGTTGGGTTCAAGCCAATAAAGGCTTGAGGGACATGCATTTCTCTTAATGTACCTCTTTTAAGGGGCATTTTGTCTTCTTCATTTCTTTCAGGCCATGCTTGCTGATGTAAAGATACATATTGACTGAATTCGTCTATGGAGGTTAACATTCCTCCCATGGCGCCATAAATTCCGTCTGCCAATAAAGGTTCGTTTTTCCAGTTGCCGTCTAAATATCGATAACCATGGGCTAATAATTCAGGTTTCACTTCCTTGTATTCATAAGTGGTCGTATGCATACCTAAAGGCTTTAAAATATGTTGCTCGATGTAGTCATTATAGGGCAAACCGGAAACTTTATGAATGATATAACCCAGAATAGTGAAACCCAGATTACTATATTCGTAGTTAATACCTGGGGTATTTGAAAAGGATAGTTTTTGGCTGATTAGCTGAATTAATTCCTCCTCAGTATCAGCTAATTGCCTGTCTCCCCAAGGATTATCTTCTGGAAAACCCGCTACATGGTTCATGCAATGACGAATCGTAATGAAAGGTCCATCCACAGTCAGTTTTTGATTTTTAATGGCTGGAATATACTTTTCAATGGGATCGTCCAGATTTAATTTACCTGCATCTCTTAGGTGTAAAATGGCAGCAGTTGTAAAACTTTTGGACATGGAGGCTATCCTAAACAGAGTTGAAGTAGTAGCAGGTATTTTCTTTTCAATTTGAGAAAACCCACCACTGCCTTTGTAGATGAGCTCGCCGTCAACCAAAACGCCAAAGGCATAACCCGGGAAATGAAATTTTTCGGCATGCTCCTTATATAGTTTTTCTATAACAGGTAAGGTAAGCCTAATTTTATCTATTCTTTCCGGGTCTGTAAATCGGCCTGGCTTAAATGATTCAGTCGTTTGACTTTTCCCAATAAGGAAAAAACATAAAAATAAAAGGGTCAGATATTTCATTTTTTTTAGGAAAGATAGCTAAAATCAAATTATTATATTTGATTTTTAATTAACCTTGTATTCATAAATAGGACATTTTTAATTAGATTTACTCATTTTACAATTGATAAAGTCTTTTTTGCAAAAAAAAATCCCTGCTGAATGAAAAAAACAGTATTATTCCTTATCCTTACTTTATTTATTTTACCCGTTTGTGCTATTTATTTTGGTACCCCACCCAATGATATTCAATGGAATATCATTAAAAATGCCTATTATATTGTCGCAGGGGTTATACTATATACTTTCATAGTGGGTCAGGTTACTGGAAATTATTCACAGGTGGACAAACTTTGGAGTATAGTTCCTGTCATCTATGTCTGGTTTATGGCTTACATGGGCCAGTGGAATGACAGAATGGTTTTAATGTCTTTATTGGTTACCCTTTGGGGTATACGTCTTACCTATAATTTTGCCAGAAGAGGTGCTTACTCATGGCGGTTTTGGGACGGTATAGAAGACTATAGATGGGAGATATTAAGAAAAAAACCAGGATTGAATCATCCTCTCATCTGGATGCTTTTTAATCTGGGCTTTATTTGTTTTTATCAAAATACCCTTATTTTCCTTATAACCTTGCCCGTAATAGCCGTTTATATAGAAAATGTCGCACCATTAGGTCTGGTAGATTATTTTCTAGCCTTGCTCTTTATTCTCGTTGTTATCATAGAATATGTTGCAGATCAGCAACAATATGATTACCAAACCGAAAAATATAAAAGGATAAATGCAGGAAAAGATTTAGGCATTTATGAGGATGGCTTCGTTTCAAGTGGATTATGGGGGTTTGTGAGACATCCAAACTATGCCGCTGAACAAAGCATCTGGATTATTCTTTATTTTTTTAGTGTAGTAGCTACTGGTCAGTTTTTTAACTGGTCTATAGGTGGTGCTATATTACTACTACTCCTTTTTAGAGGGAGTGCTAATTTTTCCGAGGAAATATCCGCTTCCAAGTATGCTAAATATCTGGAATATCAGGAAAAAGTACCACGGTTTATCCCTAATATTTTTAGGCGGAAGTAATTAATTTCATCTTTTAACTTTTCTAATGCCCAAACTAATTGATAAAGATAAATTTATAGATTTATCAGACTATGGTAGGTTTTTTGCAAAATTTATTTCAAGAGCTTCTCTGAATACATGGATAACTCCTGTGCATCTGACCTTCCTTTTTGCAGGCAGTGGGTTATTGGCAATTTATTTTGTTTTTACTGGACATCTTTATATGGCGGCCTTCTTTATAGTACTTAAATCGGTTATTGATGCCGCCGATGGTGAATTAGCCAGAATGAGGAACAGACCATCTTATGTTGGAAGGTACCTAGATAGTATTTTCGATATCATACTGAATTTTTTATTTCTTTTTGTCTTTTACTGGAAATCTGATCAATCGATTTTCCTCATGCTTTTTACTTTCTTTAGCATCCAGCTTCAAGGTACTCTCTATAATTATTACTATGTCATATTGAGAAATAATTCAATGGGAGGCGATAGAACCAGTCAAATTTTTGAATTTGAAGCACCAAAAGCTTACCCTGAGGAGAGTCAGAAAAGAGTAGATTTTCTATTTAAATGGTATAAACTAAGTTATGGCATATTTGACAAAATAGTTTATTTCTTAGATTCAAAAGCGGCAAAATCAACGGAGTTCCCTCACCTTTTTATGACCATTTTATCTATATATGGATTAGGATTCCAGTTGTTATTGATGTCTTTATTATTGGTATTTAATAAATTAGAATGGATTTTACCGGTTCTTCTTTGCTTAAACTTTTTATTTTTCCCTCTTATCTGGTATAGAAAATCTTTTATTAAATAAAAAACCACCCTAACTGGCTGAATAGCTAAGGTGGCTTGGCTGAATACTAAATATGATGCAAATTAAATACATTTTATTGCCAATTAAGGTCAGTAAATTTTTGATTGCGCTAAAAAATCATTTTATTTGAATAAATGTTTACCTTATGTTCAATCAAAATAGAATTTACAGAGTTTTTGAACTAATTAACTTTCTAAAAGCCAGGCCTTCAAAGACAATGAAGACCTTGGTTGGTTTACTGGATATTTCTGAGCGATCGGTCTACAGATATCTTGATTTATTGGCAGAACTGGGGATTACGGTTTTAAAAGATGATGAAGGAAGATATTTCTTACCTGCAAACGTTGACTTGTTATCTTTACCCTTTACGGATCAAGAGGTAGATTATCTGGTTAAATTGGTTCAAAGTGTGGGAAATCAGCATCATTTGTCCCATGGTATTTTACAAAAAATTCAAGGTTTATCAATAGCTAATGTTGGGGCTGAAAATTTATTTAAAGCGCATCTCTCCCAGATTATTTTCAATCTTTACGAAGCAATTACACAGAAAAATCAGGTTATTCTTAAAAATTATTATTCTGCAAATAGTCAGATGATT
Source organism: Bacteroidota bacterium (assembly GCA_041159865.1). Classification (GTDB taxonomy): domain Bacteria; phylum Bacteroidota; class Bacteroidia; order Chitinophagales; family Saprospiraceae; genus BJGN01. The sequence goes on along the minus strand of JBEAXK010000019.1, from coordinate 40,158 downwards.
TCAGATCGTTTGATAGAACCTATTGCTTTCACTCCCAACTACGAAGCTATTGTGGGTTTTGAAGTCAAAACAGGTGAAAATAAATATTTTAAAGTAGAGCGAATCTCAGAAGTGGAACATACGAAGGATAAGTTCATGTTTGAAGAATTGCATAAGTACAATAAACCAGATATTTTTGGTTTTCAGGGTACAAACCTTGATAAAACCGTAGAGCTCGATATGTCTATGAGAGCCTATTTAATTTTGAAAGAGGAATTCCCTCTTTGTAAACCATTTGTTAGAGAAATGTACGGAACAGGTCGTTTTCATTTTAAAGCGAAAGTCCAGAGCTTTTTACCTCCTTCCCGATTTGTAAAAGGTCTGGAGCACGATGTTGTGGTTCTGGGCTCCAAACCTTTTATCAGGTTTCTCCAAAAAAAGGAGGAAAAAAAGTAATTAACCTACGGAAAGGGTGGTACCACTGATTGTCACCGCAAATGCAGGTAACGCACTTGTAGATTGTCCCCCTATGTTTTGACCAGATGTATTGAAACGCGCACCATGATTTGGACAAATAAATTCATTTTTTGAAGCATTCCAGTTGACATCAGTTCCCTGGTGCGTGCAGGCTCTCTGCAAGGCAACAAAGGAGGAAGGTACACTCCCTGCTGCTAATCGAACGACTATTATTTTATCGTTGAAAACAAAGGAACCAATGGCTAAAAGGTCTTTGGTTAAATCTACTTTGAAACTCGTAGTGGCATTGCCACCTGTTGGATTCCCACCTGTTGAATTTCCTCCAGGCGAAAGAGAATCATCTTTCGCGCAGGCGCCAAGACAAACAGCACAAGTAGCTAATACGGGTAATCTTAATTCTTGAATAAAGGTTCTTCTGTCCATTTTTTTTTCGAAACCTAACATATTGGATATTTATTTGTTCATTGGACTGCCATGAAAAATTTTTCAAGCTTAAAAGGGTCTAATTTACCATCCGTTCTGACACTGCTACAAAGATCAATCCCATACGGATTGACCTCTTCAAGGGCTTTTTTTACATTATTTTCATTAATTCCACCGGCAAGGAAAATGGGTTTTTTAACTTCATCTCTAATCCGTCTGCTTAGTTTCCAGTCGTGTTGATTCCCTGTGCCTCCCAAAATTTTAATCTGTAAGTTTGGATTTCCACTATCCAGTAATAAGGCATCAACCCAGGGTTCGATTTCCAGGGCTTCATCTATTTGTTTTTCACTTAATACATGGATGACCTGAACTATTTTTACCCCAGGTAACTTATTTCTAATTTGGGCATAGTCCATCTCCAATAAAGAATCGACAATCTGAATTGTACTGGTATGTACTTTTTGGTGATGGGAAATTATATCTGCTGCTTTTCTTTCACTCGTAAGTAAAAAAGTTCCTATCGGTGGGGGAACAATTCGAGCAATTTGAGCAATTAATTCATCATCAATAATTCCAGGACCACTGGGCATATTTCCAACCAGTCCAAGGGCATCGGCACCATAATTTACAGCCATATTGGCTTCTGCGATACTACTGATGCAGCATATTTTAATTTTGGGTCTGGACAATGTTAAGATCATATTATTTTCGAGGATTAGATTTATTAATAGAAACAAAAATGAGCAATTATCCTTAGTTTTGAAAAAAAACGAGATGAAATACACATTTACCTTGAGTTTATTTATTTGTTGTTCCATTTTTCTTCCTGCTCAATCAAATCCTTTTGTTATCTCAGCACCTGCTGCCGACGGATATGTCAAAATAGATAAATTGGGTAAAACGGTCATTCCAAATGGCAGAATCATAACTCCAGTTGGTAAAGTTCATCAGGTTGCTCCCCATCCTTACGGTCTTACTTTGAGTTTAGACGGTTCTATTGCGGTAACTGCAAACTCAGGTACCAATCCTATTTCCATAAGTATTTTGAAAAATATTTTGTCTGAAAATCCAGAAATCAAACAGATTCCTCCCAGTGCAAAAAGTGATAAAGGGGTTTTGGAATCTGTTTTTATGGGTATTGCTATTTCTCCTGATAATCAAACCGTTTATGCTGCTGGTGGACAAGCTAACAAGATTTATTCTTTTGATGCTCAATCTGGAAAATCAAAAGGTGAAATAGATTGTAGTTTTAAAAATACAAAATTTAATTATTTACATGGATATATTGGCGATATGGTCCTTAGTAAAGATGGAAGGTATATCTATGCAGTTGATCAGATTGGGTTTAGAATTTTAATCGTGGATGTAATAGCCAAAAAACTCATTTCATCTTGTCCCGTAGGCCGTTATCCATTTGGAATTGCATTGTCAAAAGACGAAAAATCAGTTTATGTGGCTAATGTGGGCATGTATCAATATGATTATATTTGGAAAAAACAAGACGGAGAATGGAAACAAACTTCAGTTAAAAAACCTGTATTTGCCTATAATACCCCAGAGGCGGAACGTGGTTATCAAAATGATTCAATGTATGTACCCGGTCTTGGACCTGTTAATTCAGATGAGTCTTTTTCTGTTTGGGCTGTAAATGTTGAAAATAAAGAGCAGCCGCAGGTTTTTGCCAAAATAAAAACGGGACATTTAATTGGGGATTTAGTTGAAGGAATTCCTGCAGTGGGTGGGTCAAGCCCCAATTCAATGGCGGTAGCTGGAAAATATGTATTTATCAGTAATGGAAATAATGATAATATTACTGTACTTAATGCTGAAAGTCAAGAAATTGTAACTCATATTAAACTCGCTCCAGAAGAAAAATTATCAAAATTAAGAGGTGTAATTCCTTTTGGTTTAGCAGTTTCGCCTGACGAAAAACGTATTTATGTGGCCGAATCTGGTATCAATGCCGTCGCTGTGATTGATGTAAATTCGCTTAAAGTGATAGGACATATTCCAACCGCTTGGTTTCCAGCTAAATTGAAGGTTTCACCTGATGGGAAGAAACTGATTATTTCTAATGCAAAAGGATTCGGAAGTGGACCAAATGGGGGAGTCACTTTTAATATGGGAGTTTCAGGGAGTTATATTGGCAATTTAATGTTTGGTGCTGTTCAGGTAACTGACGTTCCAGCCGATAATCAATTACCTGCCTTAACCCAAATAGTGATAGACAATAATTTCAAAATAGTCCCTGCTAATAATCCTGTATTCAATGGAAGAAAAAATAATCCTATCCCTTTATTTCCTGGTCAGAAATCATCCCCCATCAAACATATTGTATTTATTTCAAAAGAAAACAGAACGTATGATGATATTTTTGGGCAGGTTAAAAATGGATTTGGGGATTCCACTTTAGCTCCTTATGGTTTAAATAGGACGATATCCAATAAAAATAAATCTAAAATAATCCATAATGCGGATGTTATGCCTAATCATATCAAACTAGCAGAAAGATTTGCTATCAGTGATAATTTTTATGTCGATTCTGATGTTTCAGCCGATGGACATCGCTGGTTAGCTAATACCTATCCAAATGAATGGGTTGAAGCTACAACTCCTGCCAATTATGGAAGTAACAGGGAGTACAAGGAGCAATCAGATGCTCCCGGAAACCTGGGGATTAATGGAGCTGCTGGGGCTATTTTTCCCGAAGACTATAATGAAGCTGGTTCTATGTGGGATCACTTACACCGACATCATAAATCCTATTTTAATTTTGGATTTGGGGTTATGTTTGAACCTGCCGATTACAAGGATACTTATAAATATGGAGGTATTCGCCATAAAGCAAATTATCCGATGCCAACACCGCTTTTAGACCGAACGTCTTATGAGTATGCCACCTATAATATGGCCATTCCTGATCAGTTTAGAATGACTGTTTTTCAAAAAGAATTTGAGGAAAAATGGGGGCATGGCAAAGATACTTTACCCAGTATGCTTACCATCATTCTGCCAAATGATCATGGATCTGGTGAAAGGCCAGAAGCGGGTTATCCCTTTAAAGAGAGTTATATGGCCGATAATGATTTAGCTGTTGGCAGAATGATTGAATTTTTATCGAAAACACCGTATTGGAAAAATATGCTTATCCTTATTACTGAAGATGATGCACAGGGAGGTGTTGATCATATCGATGCGCATAGAAGTGTACTCATGGCTATTTCACCTTATGTTAAAAGGAATTATGTAAGTCATACGCATAGTAGTTTTGGAAGTATTTTTAAAACATTCTGGAATATTCTGGGTATTCCATATCTCAATCAATATGATGCTTCTGCATCTGATCTGGCAGATATGTTTACAGATAAACCTGATTTTTCACCTTATATCGCCTTGCCTGTGGATGCAAGAATTTTTGATCCTCAAAAGGCTTTAGATCCATTTGATGAAAAATTTGATTGGAAGGCACTGGAAGAAAGTCCCGAAATGGATGATATGAAGGAAATGAAGCGACAAGCAAAAGAAAGAGAGGAAAAAGCAGGTAAAAAAGGGTCAAATGGACCAGCTAAATCCAAAAATTAAGGTTCTTCCAACACCATTTATTCCAGATCCATGAAATTTATAATCTACATTAAATAGATTTTGAAGGGTAAGATTAATCTCCAATGTATTTAAATGGATTCCATTGGATAGATTTATAATGGACCAACCGGGAGTACCCAGTGGACCAATTCTATTGTCGGCAATATCACCAGACCCAAGTCTCTTTTGATTCCCTGCCATTTGAAGAAATATTTTAGCCCAGTATTTTTCCTTTTGGTATTGTAAATTCACATACCCAAAAAGAGGCGGTATTCTTCTTAAAGGTTCATCCTTACTTGTATTTTGACCATGTGTATAAGTGATACTGCCCGATACTTGAAAATACCTCGTTAATAATAACTGAAAACTGGATTCTAACCCCTTAATATAACCATTCTCTGCATTTTCCTTTACAAAAACAGGATAGCCTTCTATGTATTCATTCCCTTTTCTATTTCTGACAATAAGGTTTTTTAATTTATTAAAATAGAGGTAAGTTTCCCAGTTAAACAGTTTCTTATTCCATTTAAATCCCATCTGAAATTGAGTAGATTTTTCAGGTTTTAGGTCGTAATTAGGAATTTCATATCTGAAATCTACAATGCCAAGACTGCCTAAATCATCTATATTTGGCGCTCTAAAGCCAGTATTTAGTCCATATATTAGTTTGAAATCTGGTATAATTTGATGTGAAATAAACAAATTTCCGACCCAGGCTGCAGGGCTTAATTCTATCCATTTATCTTTTTCTAGAGGTATTTTCAAATTTATAAATTGCAGGCGATTGCCTAAAGAAAACTGAAAGGTTTTACTTTCAAAATGTTGATTACTAAAAATGGCATAGCTCGTTTGCTTTGCATGATTTGGGTATAAGCCTCTTTCATAAATGGGAGCTTTATTATCATGAAATTGAATTCTTTGGCTATTCACTTTGTCAAAATAACCGTCAAACCCATGGCTTCCCGTCCATTTCCAACGACCTGTTTGTTTAAATGTATTTAATTCTGATGTTAAGCCAAATACTAGAATCGAATCATGTTCTGCCCTTAAAAGGGTCGCATTATTTTTTTTGCTCCAGCGGCTTTCTTGTGCCAACTGAAAATTAGGTGTTATTTTTATACGTTTCAAAAAACCATGATCTGGTGAATAGGTATAGGCTGTATAGGCAAGTATCCTTTTTTGCGGATCCATTTTATTTATTTCAAAATTTTCTAATTTATATTTGTGATAAACAGGTACATCTTGTTGATTAACATATTGTACTAACGCAATGATACTTTGTCTTTTATCCAATTGAATTTTAGATTTTATATCGATACCCAGTTCATTATAGCCACTGGGTCGTTGAAATTTTGTTTCCTTTCCTCCTATTAAGTCACCAAAAGCTCTTGTGGTTACTCCTGTGGTTATCCAACTATTTTTTTTCTGATATCCTAGTCTTCCATGTAAACTTTTTTCTAAGTTACTGCTTCCTAAACGAGCTAATATTTTTGAAGAAAATCCATCTTTCTCTTTCTCAAATGGCTCAATGCTCAATATATTTATAACTCCACCAATGGCGTCAGAACCAAATAATACAGAACCGGAACCTTTTAAAACTTCAATTCTATCAATACTAAATCTATCCATAGTATTTAAATATTGATTGGGTCCAAAGCGAGTAATGGCATTATTTATTCTAATTCCATCTATTAAATATAAAATTTGATTACCTGTTAATCCTCTCATTATAGCAGAACCACCTCCATGATTGGTTTTTTGAATCATAACCCCTGGCGTTTCAAGTAATATTTCAGGGATATTTCTTTGTGTATTCAACCGTAACGATTTTTTATTTAATAGGGAAATTGATTCTGCTGAATTAAATGCCTTGTTTTCGACTCTGCTGGCAGTATAAACGATTTCATTTAAATTTAGAATCATAAAGCTATCTTTCATTTCTAAAAGGATTGCTTTTTGTGCAAAAATACTTTTAGAAATGGTGGACAATCCCAATAATAAAAAGAATGTTAGGTGCTTGCTATTTTTCATTTCCAAAAATAGTAAAAGAGATTTCTTCTTGTTTTAAATATTAATAAATTTAATAATTATATTACACTTACTTTAACATTATTTATCATGGCAAAAGCAAGTTTTAGTGAAAAATTAAGGTATAATTTTGATAATACCCTTTCTAAAGGTCCCATAGCCATCATCTCATGGTTGGCTTTAGTTACCTTTTTATTAGTTATTTTGGCTGGAGTAATTCTCTTTATTACGGGTTTAAGTGCTGACCCTGAACTAGGCGAACCCTTAGGTTTACTCGAGGGAATATGGCAAAGTCTAATGAGAGTTCTTGATGCTGGAACCGTAACAGGGGACGAAGGCTGGACTTTCCGCCTTTTTATGTTGATCATAACGATTGCAGGATTATTTATTTTCTCTTCCTTAATTGGTTCTATTTCTAGTGGAATAGATGAGAGCATTTCTAATCTAAGAAAGGGTAAGTCAAAAGTAATTGAATCTAATCATACCTTAATTTTAGGTTACAGCTCCATGATCTATGCAGTTATTTCTGAGTTATGCCTAGCTAACGAAAGCCAGAAAAAAGCGGTTATAGTTGTTCTTGCCGATTTGGATAAAGTAGAAATGGAAGACGACATCAGGGCTAAAATTCAGGATAGTAAAACATCTAAAATAATTATTCGAAGTGGAAATCCACTCGATTTGAGAGATCTCGAGATGGTGAATTATAATGAAGCTAAATCTATTATCCTTCTAAGTCCTGAAAAAGAGGAAAATCCTGATAATCAGGTTATAAAATCAGTTTTAAGTATAACTGGAAATAAAAATCGAAAAAAAGAACCCTATCATATCGTCGCAGAAATTAAAAATGACGAAAACAGACAAGTCGCTAATCTAGTAGGTGGTAAGGAAGTTTCTTATGTTTTTTCTTCCGATTTAATTTCGAGATTAACAGCACAAACCTGCCGACAATCAGGTTTAAGTATCATATATTCCGATTTATTGCAATTTGAAGGTGATGAAATATATTTTTATTCAGATCATGGAATTGTTGGATTAACCTTTAAACAATGTTTATTTTCATTCGAGGATTCTTGTGTAATGGGTGTTTTTACAAAAGAAAAAAAGGTTCTTCTTAATCCAGATATGAACTATCAATTGAACAAGGAAGATCAGCTTATTTTAATTGCCCAGGATGATAGTAAGATAAATAGATTGCTCCTTCCAAAAGAGGTTCTACCTGTAAACTTTATTCCACAGGAGAAAATGGATAGGGAATTGGAATCTACCTTGATTTTAGGCTGGAATCATAAAGGAAAAAAAATAATTGAAGAATTAGATCATTATGTGATAAAGGGATCTTCTGTAAGTATTTTAGGTGAAATTGAAGGCATGGAAGATTCCTTGGTTTCCCTTTCTGAGGAACTTAAAAATATGACCCTTTATTTTCAACATGGGAATATAAATGATAGGAAAACCCTGGATGATCTCCGTATTGAATCCTTCAATCATATCATTGTATTAAGTTATATGAACAAGGAAAATATTCAGATTTCCGATGCAATAACCCTGATTTGTTTAGTTCATTTAAGAGATATTTCTGAAAAGGCAGGCAAGGATTTTTCAGTTGTATCGGAAATGCTGGATGTTCAAAATAGAGAACTTGCGGAAGTAGCAAAAGCAGATGACTTTATTGTTAGTGATAATTTATTAAGTCTTCTAATGACTCAGATTGCCGAAAATAAAGATTTAGAAAAGGTTTATAATCATTTGTTTAGTAATGAAGGAGCAGAAATTTATTTGAATCCTGTTATTGATTATTTAGATGTAACTCATCCTGTTGATTTTTATCAAGTTACAGAATATGTTGCCAAAAGAGGACATACAGCTATTGGATATAGATCATTGAATCCAATAAATATGAATAATGGTAAATTTGGTGTTGTTTTAAATCCATTAAAATCAAATCAAATTAAATTTGAGCAAAATGATCTTTTGATTGTACTTGCTGAGGCCTGATTTTTTTTAGCGAGAATAAAAAAACTTGACTTGTATTTTTATTAATCGTATTTTTACGATTAATAAACGTATCTCATGATAAAATCTAAAGCTACTGATTTTTTGCGTTCTGAAATTGAATTGGCAGAGTACGCCAAAGCTTTGGCTCACCCTGCAAGAATAGCTATCTTAAACTTACTGATTTCAAAAAATGCCTGTATCTGTGGTGATATTGTAGATGAATTACCTTTGGCACAAAGCACCGTTTCTCAACATTTGAAGGAATTAAAAGCGGTTGGTTTAATAAAAGGTGAAATTGACGGAGCTAAAGTTTGCTATTGCATTGATAAAGATAAGTGGGAAGAGGTACAAGGATTATGGGATCATTATTTCAAGAATTTTAAAAATAAGAAAGATGAAAAATGCTGTTCAACTTAAGGAGCTTGTTAAGCAAAAATATAGTGAAATTGCTTTACAGGAAAAGGAATTGAATCAATCTTCTTGTTGCGGTGCCGGAGGTTGTTCCACCGAAGTGTACAATATCATGACAGATGATTATTCCGATTTATTGGGTTACAATCCTGATGCTGATTTAGGCTTAGGATGCGGATTACCAACCCAATATGCCAGAATTGTCAAAGGTAACACGGTTATTGATTTGGGCAGTGGGGCAGGAAATGATTGTTTTATTGCCAGAGAAGAAGTTGGTGAAACAGGAAAAGTGGTGGGTATTGACTTTACGCCTGCCATGATAGAAAAAGCAACGGTGAATGCTAAAAAACTAGGCTTTACAAATGTTCATTTTATACTGGGTGATATTGAGAATATGCCTGTTGAATCGAATATGGCAGATGTGGTGGTAAGTAATTGTGTCCTTAATTTGGTACCAGATAAAGACGGGGTGATCAAAGAGATTTATCGAGTTTTAAAACCAGGCGGACATTTCAGTATCTCGGATGTAGTGCTAAAAGGTGAGTTACCTGAAAATTTACAAAAAGAAGCTGAAATGTATGCAGGTTGTGTTACCGGTGCCATTCAAAAGGATGAATATTTAGGATTAATTTCCGCTAATGGATTCAAAAATATTTCTGTACAAAAGGAAAAAGTTATTGTTATTCCCGATGATATTTTAAGTAAATATCTCAATAACAAGGAATTGGAAGATTTTAAAAATGGAAATACGGGTATTTTTAGTGTAACCGTTTACGCTGAAAAGCAAGGTATTTAAATTTGATTTTATCGTAATTAAAAAAGCGACCTCAATTGAAGTCGCTTTTTTAATTTACGATAAATTTATTTACGGGTATTAATCCATGCAGCGAGTTTTCGAATATCAGCTTTTGGTACATGGCCCATTGGAGCCATTGGAGTTGCAAAATCAGGCCAGTTTTCTGGTTTCGGCGCAATAATTAAAGCTTCCATTTCAGCGACGGTATATTTTCTTTTGGCTATCTCAGCATATGAGGGCCCGACGGCGCGTTCTTTTTCTTTGTGGCAGGCAATACAAGTATGTTTGGTGAGTAAAGCCATAGCCTCTTTATCAGAAATCACGGAGCTTGAATTTGAAGATGAGCTTGGTTTAGCCGAACCTTTAGGAGCGGCCTCTTTAGTTTGGTTATCGGGCGTATTAACGAGTTTTCCAGCATCAATTCTTTCTCTTTCAGCTTTTGATTTTGGTGTAACCAAGGTAATATTTGCTTTATCTCCAGAAGGAATAGCATTTAAAGTATAATAAGCTGTTTTATGCAAAAGAGGATAATTTTCATTTTGGGAAAGAACTCCTTCGGGAACAATCGCATGTATATAACCTTCTCTGAGTGCATCTACGACGATCCTTACTTTTAATCCGTCTTCAGAAACGATTGCACCTCGAACAGGATTTTCACCTTGATTAATCATAGGACTTCCATAAACTGGGTGATATTTATAGGTAAAGCTACTCACATCATAGTTATTTACATCTGCGGCCAGTTTTTTATTGACAGGAAGCGTGAAAGTAATTTCAAAACCATCGGGCATTGCTTTAACAGTTTTCATTTCAAAAGGCATTTTTCCTGTGAAGATGAGTCTTTCAAGGCCAAAGGCTTCATTCCCTATAGATCCCCAACCTCTGTTAGTTCCCCCAACAAACAAGCTTTGATCATTTCCCCAAGCCATTCTTAGCACACCGGATCTAAATCCAGAGCGAAAATCAAAGGCTGCACCCTGATATTGACCGTTAACTTTTTCAAGATACACACGGGCTATTTTTGACATCCCTTGATCTCCAACAAATAATTGACCAGAAAACGGACCAAAAGCCCCAGCGGTTTCATCGGTAATAATTTCTGAGGTTGATACCCCTAAAACGCCATGTGGTAACCATACTGCAGGGGACTTAATGCCTTTTCCAGGCATTGCTTTACGCATATCAAAAATAGTGGTGTTGGGTAAAGCCTCTTTATCGATAAATTCAGGTTTAATTTTTGGATTATCCCTTGGATCTACTTTAGTGAAAATTTCATCTTTTCTCATGGTAACGGGAGAATTTGGCTTATCTGCCCATACCAGAGAGGCGGGATGTCCAAGGAAATCTCCTTTTTCTACATGAGAAATAAAACCAGACCCCTGCCAGTCACCTTGATTATCACCATAAAAGAATTCACCCTCAAACATACCAATTCCGCATGGAGATCTCATTCCTGCAGCGAAAGGTTCCATTTTACCCTCTGGGCTTATTTTCATAGTCCAGCCTCTCCATGGTACTAAAGATTTTCCTGCCCACCAGTCAGAATTTCCAAAAGCTACATTGGCGGTAACATAGAAGGAACCATCAGGTCCTATTTTGGGACCATAAGAGTATTCATGATAGTGACCAGAAATGGGCCATGAATATACTGTTTCATACCTGTCCGCTTTTCCATCTCCATTTTTATCAAGCAGTCGGGTCAATTCTCCACGTTGAGCACAATAAATAACGCCATCTTTTATAGCAAGTCCAAGGATTTCATGTAATCCCGACGCAAATTTTCTAAAGTATGGTTTATTGGAATATGGATTTTCGATGATATAAACATCACCTCGTCTGGTAGATATGGCAATATCTCCATTGACCATTTTAGCAATTCCTCCTGCTTCCAGGACGATCCCTTCCGGAATGGCTATTTTGGCAATTTTATAATAATCATTTTCTGTTGGCTCTTGGGCTATTAATAGGCTTGAGAATGAAAACAGAATTAAAAACAAAATATTTTTCATGTTAATCTACTTTGAAATTTACCAAATGATTGAATATTGAACTTTTTCAGTGGCTGGTACGAATAATACCTTCACATTTCCTGACTGTTCTATGGAAGCACCGGCAGCCTCAATATAGTAAGATTTTCCATCGATAAGATATCGGTTTTCTTCCTTTTTTACAATATCAGTACCCATTGCAACTCTCAATAGATGGTCAGGATTTGGGTTTTTAACCGATATAGTTCGTTGAAAATATTTTTTATCTATAATCACCGTTTTGTCAAAAAAATCAGCCCCATCGATACTATAATTGAAAGTGGGAATATCTTGATTATCAAGTTCGTAACCTTTAATACTTAGATTTTCACCTAAATTTCCCTGGCTAAATACATTTGCTTTATTTACAATAAAAGCGTAAGGAGAGAGGGTTAAAACAGGACCTAAAGGTCTGGAAGAACCATCACCACGATCATCCCACATAGGGGTTGTATTTAAAAAATTGCCTTTCCATATCTGAACAATATTGGCATTATCCAAATCGAAGGTATAATGCAATTTTTCTGGACTGCCTACATTTACAGCATGAACGACTCTTTTAATTCTCTTTCCATTTTTCATAAGATCCATAAAAGATCTGAAAACTCTGGGTGTATTGGCATCCAGCCAAATTTCTTCATTGGAAGAAGAAGCAAGATAGGAACCTCTACTATGAAAAGAGGTAGTTCTGAAATTCGGCCCTTTAATCCAAAAGCCCAGCTTATTATCCACACTTTTTTTTGTCTTTATCAAGATGATTTCCATTGGAACCTTCCCTTTGGGAAGATTTAGGGTAATAGATTTGCGGTTATTGTCCTCTTCATTTGGCTCTGCAAAAACCTCAGCCCCATTTATTTTTATAAAATATTTTCCGTTTATTTCAAAATCTATCTGATGTTCTCCAGCCTCAGAAATATTGATTTCAGTTTTTAAAACATTTGCAAAATGATAAGTTTTAGAGGCTAAATCCCAGGATAGTTTATCTGTTTTTCCGATTAAATCAGGTGTTTTAGTCAAAAATTCCTCTTTGGTTTTAAAATTCCCGAAGAAAACCTGGTAATCAATGGAATCTAAATAAGCTGGTTTACTGTCCAGGTCACTAAGCGTAAAATTTCTAAAAGCAACCGAACCATGGTCTCCTTGTATCACAAAGGGACCTTTTGCTGTTTCCATTTCTGAAATAGCCCCACCTGTAGGACCACTTAAACTGACATTTTCTTGAATAATAGCCCCGTTCAGCTTTATTTGAAGCATTTTAGCATCCATAATCTTTTTTCCATTTTCATCAAATTGAGGAGCTTGAAATGAAATATCCAGATGTTGCCACAACCCAGGAGCTAAACAAGCATTGATCCTTGGAGCATGGCCTTCATAAGTTCCTCCAGGCATACCTTTTTTAAATCTTTGATAAATACCGCCACAATCTGCCGATGAAGGATTGGTAACTCCCCATGAATCTAATAATTGGACTTCATAACGACCTTGTAAATAAAATCCAGAATTAGAATGAGCAGACATCATAAAATCAAAACTGATATCTACATTGCCATATTCATTTGCTGAGTGCAAATTAGCTTTATTTCCCTCAGTGGGTAAATTAATCAGAACACCCGTGCCTGGTAGCGATGTAAAGCCATCCTTTTTAGATAAATCAGTTGATACATCTTTAGCCAATTGCCAATTTGTTTTACCAGTTGGTTTGAAGAATGATAAATCCTCCAGGGTGATTACGGTCTGTCCCTCAAGTAACATCGGCAACCATAAAGCAATTATCCAAAATATTTTTTTCATCTGCATTTATTTTGTTAAAAATTTAGATTTCCAAAGATATAAAAAGGATAATAGGGATATAATTAAAATGATCATGGATTATAAATATTTTTAAAAAAAGGAAGCCCATTTCTGTGCAGAAATGGGCTTCCTTTTAAATCATTTTATCCATTAAGGCTTTGGCCCAATTTTATTTAAAACAGGGACATATTTTAACTTTAAAGTAGAAAAAGCATCTTTAGCTTTTTTGATTTCCTCGTTTAAATCTTTCGTTCGCGTTTCTTGTAAATTACTTGGTTTGGATTCATTACTACAAACCGCAACGTACACTTCACTAATGTCCTCCCTTAGTCTTCGAATGTCGGCAAACATACTCTTCATCTCAACGGGTACCAAAGTTTCTCTTAATTTGTAAAGAGATTTGGCAGATTGAGATAAGGTTTCTTTATAGGCAGGCTTTTTAACTTCTGAAGCTATTTTGGTTAAAAGATCTTCTTCAGCTATTAATTCATCCACTAAAGTAGCCAAATCTTTATGCATGTTGTATAATTGCATACTCAAAGCATGTCTTGCTTTACGATCTTCCAAACTAAAAGATGGATTAGTTTCATCATGAACCAGTTGAATTTTTTGAGAAACAACTTCGTTACCTTTGGTCATTTTAACCGTGTAATTACCAGGTAAAACGGCTGGAGCTGTAAAGGTTGCAAAATCAACTTTACTTCCTTTTGCCGTTTTGGGTGGTTCCATTCTAAGGTTCCAGAATACTTTATTCAATCCTTTTCTTTTTGATGGATTACTCAGTTTTTGAACTAATTTTCCTTGCTCGTCAAGAATTTCAATTGAAAATTCTCCTGTACTTGGTCTGTCTTTCAAATAATAAAAAATAGGTTTTATGCCAGGTGCATTGGGTGCAACCCATCCACCTGAAGCTGGAAAACTTCCACCAGCAAATTCTCCATCTGAAATTGGGAAGGGGGTAACAGGAAGAAATACAGCTGGTTGTTGCGCTTCCTTTTCTGTTAGTGACCTCATCGCGCTAATATCATCTATAACCATAATGCCTCTGCCATGTGTACCTAATATCAGGTCATTTGTCTTTGGATGAATGGCAATATCCCGGACTAAGACATACCAGGGAATGTTATTTTTCATTCTGTTCCAGGTTTTTCCTCCATCGAAACTTGTAAAAAGTCCCATTTCAGTGCCAAGGAAAAGCAAATCGGAACGTACTAAATCTTCCTTTATTTTATGTGCAAATCCAGTGAATTCAGGACTCTTAAAGGAAATCCAGGTTTTTCCTAAATCTGTTGATTTTGCTACATAGGTTTGATGATCCCCATAGGTGTGGTGGTCAAAGGTGGCATAAATAGTATTTTTATCAAAACGGCTAGGTTCCACACTACTTACCCATGCCTGCAAAGGAATTCCTGTTTTAGCTATATTTGAACTGGTATTTACCCATGTTTTGCCCCCATCAGTTGTAACTTGCAAATTGCCATCATCCGTGCCTACCCAAATAATCTTTTCGTCAAGTGGGCTTTCTGCAAGGGTAAAGATAGTGGTATGATTTTCAGCACTGGTAACGTCTGCACTGATACCTCCACTTTTTTCCTGTTCTTGTTTTTTAGGGTCATTCGTTGTCAAATCGGGAGAAATTCTTTCCCAGTTTCTTCCTTGATCTGTACTTTTAAATAAATATTGAGCACCAGTATAAAGATTTGCCTTATTTGAAGCACCTGTAACAATAGGAGTATTCCAGTTCCAGCGTAACTTACCATCACTTTTCCCTGCTTGGGGTTTAATATCAAGTGCTTTGAAAGTCTTTAAATGGACTCTTGCCATTGTTCCACCTTGTGCTTCTGCATAGGCAAAGTCGGGATTTAAAGGATCGGGAACAGTCCAGAATCCATCGCCCCCAAAGATACTTTTCCAATCGCCATTACTTATGCCTCCCGGAGCGGCTGAAGGGGCAAACCAGCTGCCATTGTCTTGTAATCCGCCATAAATACGGTATGGAATTGCATCATCAACGGCAACATGATAAAACTGACCTACGGGTAGATTGCTCAAGAAAATCCAGGTAACCCCTCTGTCCTGACTTAAATATACCCCGCCATCTGTTCCTAAATACATCTGAGAAGTATTATTTGGATTTATCCAAAGGGCATGATGATCACTATGAACCCATCCTCCATCACTACTCGCATCGGTAAATGAATAACCACCATCGCTACTATAACTAAAACTATAAGCAGGACGGTAAACTCTTTTGGCGTCTTTAGGATCAACGACCAAAGTACTGAAATAAAAAGGTCTGCTCACTACATTTAGAGTGGCACTTTGAGACTTCCAGCTTTCTCCGGAATCACTACTTATATATAAACCGGTATTTTCACTTTCAACAATAGCCAAAAGATTTTCAGGGGCAGAAGGCGCCAAAGCAAGGGCAATTCTGCCAAATGGTTTTTGTGGAAGTCCTTTTGTTATTTCCTTCCAGGTTTTACCCGCATCAACGCTTTTATATAAACCGCTTCCATTTCCACCACTCGAAAAACTGAAGCCTGTGCGTCTAAATTCCCAGGTCGTTGCATAGATAACGGAAGCATCACGAGGATCTAAAATGAGATCTGCAACACCCGTTTTTTCGTTGATATATAGTATTTTATTCCAGCTTTTTCCCCCATCTTCCGATTTATAAAGACCCCTGTGTGGGCTATCTGACCAAAGTGGTCCTGGAACAGCAACGTATAGAACGGAAGTGTTTTTAGGATCGATGGCTATTTTAGAAATATGTTCTGTGCTGTCAAGTCCTATTTTTTTCCAGTTTTCACCGCTATCAGTTGACTTGTAAATTCCATCGCCAATCGAAACAGAATTGCGCATATTACTCTCACCCGTTCCAGCATAAATGATTTTTGCATTGGTAGGGTCAAGGGCTAAAGCTCCGATACTTTGACAGTATTTATCGAAAATTGGTTTGAAGGAAGCACCTGCATTGATTGTTTTCCAGATACCACCTCCTGCAGTACCAATGTATAGTATTTTGGGATCAGCTATTACACCTTCTATCGCTGAAATTCGGCCACTCATTGTTCCTGGGCCAAGTTGCCTCGCTTCAAGAACACCAAAAGAACTGGCATTTATAGTTGAATTCTGAGCATAAGAAGGGATACTTAAACCTCCAAGCAGGAGGTTTAAGTAGAGTATTTTCTTTAAATTCATCTTTATTTATCTACGGTGAATAAAGTTTCCGGAACGGTGGTATTAACTTTAACCGATTTCATCGTAATGGTACCCATGGCACTGCCAATGGTCATTGGGAAAACATAACCCTGTTCATTTGGAGTGTATCCCGACAAATCACTTACTACTTCTATCTCTTGACCATTTGCCTTGGTTTTACTTTTTTGTCTTACCAAATAAAATGTCGCAGGGTCAAAAAAGCAAAACTCTTCTTTCCCGTTCTTATAAGTAAATCTGATTTTGTGACATTCTGTTCCTTCAATATCCTCTTTTTCTAATAATTCAATGGCATGACCTTTAGCGGCATAATCAATAAAGGGACTTTGTATGTCAAGTTGATTAATTCCTTCATTGATGTCATCGGCCGTAACCGGCTCAGGTTTAGTCTGACCTTGGAAAGGATTGAAGTTCCAGCCAGCATTAGGTGTAAGGATAGAATATCCATTCATTCCGTTTAAGCTAAAGTCCTGACGAACACCTTTGTTATGGATGGACGATAATTTAACGGGTAACTCAAAACCTTGTACAGAAAGACTACCTTCCATAACCACAGTTTGAATGGTTTTTAATTTTTCTTGTCCGCCTAAGGCTTGTAAATACTTACTTATAATTTCATCGGCTGTTTGAGCGCTTCCAGTTATACCCGATAACAACATGCAACCCAATGTAAGGATAGAAAAAAATTTGGTTTTCATAAAATTTGTTTTATTTTTTCAAATATAAACACCTATCCTTTTAGCTGAGTTGAATATTAGAAGATTTAGTATTTTTTATCGACAAATACCCTATTTTATTCTTGATAGTAATGCTACCATCCGACGTATTTTGGGGGTTTAATTCCATTTAGCCTGAGATAAACGATGATTTGTCCCCTGTGATGGGTGTGATGATCGTGTAAAAGTTGAATAATTTGCCAGCGGCTAAAAGGACCTGCAAAAAAATTGACCCTTTCCAAAAGGTCTTTTTCTTCCAGCTTCTTTAGAACTGATAAGGTATATTTTCCTGTCTCCCTATATTGAGTCTTTATTTCAGAAACAGACTGCCCTGTATCTTTAATTTTTAAGGACATATTTTCTCCTTTCAAATAACTGCTGCTCAGCCAATACATATTTTGGGTGATGTGTAAAATCTGTTCCCTGAAGGTCATTTCCTCCTCAACGGGTTTAAAAGTCCATAAAGAATCAGGCATCATATTGAAAATATCTTCTGTATATTTTAGTGCGTTTTCCCATTTTGTCAGGTTGTCGGGAAGAAAATTTACTTGTCCATTTAGGGTTGTTAAACAAGTTAAAATACATACAGTTAAAAATATTGCTTTCATCCTATTTATAGTTTGTTTATTATCTCATCCAGGGAACCATTTAAATTCCAATCTATTTTAATAAATGTTCCTTCAGGTACAAATAAAATCCAATTCTGAATATGATTGGTGTATTTAATTTTCTTTAGCAATTCATTTTCAAAGGCGAGCTTGCTTTTTTGAAATTCTATCGCTTCTTCTGCGTTCCTTCCGTTTGCATCGGTTATAATATTGATAAAAATATTTTCCTCTGAAGTTTCAATGTTAATCGGGATGGTGAAAAAATAATCTCTTTGACCAATTTCTTCTGAAAATTCCCCTTGTTTTTCAATATACTCAATATAAAAGGGCTCAAATATTGAATTTAGGTTTTCATATAGTTGGGTAAAAAAAGAAACTTGAATTATTTCTGACAAAGCAAATTCCTTGATAAGATCCTCGGAAAGCATGGCTATTTTATATTTTTCTTCTTCCGGATGCCACTCATTTAGAAAATTTGTGATGGCATTTTTCAGATTTTCAACTGCATTATCGGGCCATGATTTTAATGGAAGTTCCTCCCAAAGATTAATTTTTTCCAGAATTTTAAAAGTGGGGGATAATTCGTTTAATTTGGAAATTTCTTCATTCCGGAGACGTTTCTCTATATGTTCTACTTCGCCTTTAGCGGGTTCGGTGAACCAAAAAGGAGTGGATATTTTGGGGATTTCAGAGAATTGATCCTCGTACTCAAATCTGATTTTTTGAAAAGCTACTTTTTCATCTCCCCAATTAATGGATAATGAATCATTATTTACATCGATCGCGTCTAAGCCATCTTCTGTTTCCTTGTTCCAGATTCTATTGATTACAGCAAGTTTTTTATCTGTATAGGGTAGAACCAGGTAATCTCTTGCTCGTGTGAATCCCACATAAAAGACACGTATTTCTTCTGCAAGGTCATGTTTATTTTGAATAGCCCATTCAGGAGATTTTTCAATATTTTCCCAAAGCAGTGTTTTCTTATGGTTTTTTCCATAAGGATTAATCCATAACCTGACCCACCTATTTCCCAAAATATGGTTTAAATCAATTTCATCATTTTCTGGAACGATAATTAAATGATTCATTCTGGTATCTATCTCTCTTTCCAGATCTTGCAAGATAACGATAGGCCATTCAAGACCTTTACTTTTATGGTAGGTTAAAACCCGAACTGCATCTTGTTGTTCTCCGGCACCCTGAAGGTCTGCATTTTTATCTATTTTTCTTTGACACCAAAATATAAAACCACTTAAAGAAGTTGCAATATGTAGACTTTTACAACTTTCCTCATATTTAAGGGCGATGGATCTGATTTGATCTATATTTTCAAGTCTTTGATCAGGATTTCCCCATTCAATAATCAATCTTTTAAGGTCGAGAGATGAAATTACCTGATCAATGAGTTCAAAAACAGAAAGATGTTTTCGATTTTTCCTAATAGCGATTAATTTTTTAGATAAAGGGAAATCCTCGCCCCAGGAAACTGGTATGGAGGTATAATCTGTATTTTTTTGAAGCTGACGTTCTACTCTGAGATCAAGTAGCTCTTGAAGATTTAATTTTTCCCCTAAGATTAACACTTCCGCAAGGGCTATTTCGTCATAACTCTGCACATATTTCAAACAGGCAAGAATAAGTGTTCCTTCAATAGTAGCAAAAATACCAGGTTGGGAAAGAGCCACATTTAATCCTGCTTGTTGTAAGGATGCCGCAACCTCTATGCAATTTTGATTCGTCCGGCACAAAATAGCCACATCTCCTGGTTGTGCCAGCCTCATCTCACCATTTTGTTCATCTTTGATATGGATGCCTTGATCAAGTTGGGCTTTTAGGGAATGAGCTAAAGCGTTAGAAGTCCATTCTTTATTGTATTTCGTTTTTTTTCCAGCAGGATCTTCCAATTTCTTTAAATCCCATAGATGAAGGGCTGAAAGGAATAGACTTGATTCATCCGACTTTGTTCGAATAGGATTTAGGGCTACCTGTGTTGGAGGCATTTCATTAAAACCTCTTACAAATATGGCATTTACACAATTTACTAAATCTTGCCTTGACCTATAAGAGTTTCCTTGAATGTCTTCTGGCTTTACCCCTCCATTTTTATCGATAATGGCTTTCATTAGGGAAGGTTCGGCGCCCCTGAAACCATAGATACTTTGTTTTGGATCTCCTACCCAGATAGTATGCTTTGCAATCTGAGATAATTTTAAAAAAATGGAAAGTTGTATTGGACTGGTATCCTGAAATTCATCCACCATCAAAATACTAATCTCCTGCTTTAGTATCTCACAAACGGTTGGATTAAGGAGTAATTCGTCCACTTTAACTTCCATATCGGTATAATCAATGAGCCCACGTTGGTTTTTAAAATGATTATATTCTTGCATGGATGCAATGGCAAGTTCAAAAATCTCTTGAATAAAGTTGGTGATATCTTCATGGAAACGTGGATGTTGTACATGGCTTGCGGCAAAATCTTTTAATTCTTTTATGGTTTCCTTGCTTTTTGCACCTGGGCTTAATTTTGATAATCTCGCATATTCTTCCCAAGGTGGTAAAATTCCATTTTCCAGAAGATGCTTTACTTTTTTAATTTTTTCAACACATTCTGCGGTAACACCCGTATTATCACCTATCTGAATAATCGTTTGAAGGGTATTATGGATGACTTTAAGAAAGGATTCATCAAATTCAGTTGGATGAAAAACGGGTTCTTCCAAAAGATTTAATAAAGATTCAATAGATTTTTTTGCTGATTCTCTTAATATGGAGGGTGAAAAATTATTTGATCTGGCAATATCAGTTAAATCCTTAATGATATTCCGCCAGTCTTTTTCATTTTTATCATCTTTTAAAATGGAAAGTCTTCGACTTAATTCTTCCATTTTCTCCACTTTTTCTAAGGTCAAAACAGAGGTCATGGCTAAATTAAAATAGTATTGAGGTTCACCCTCTGTGATGATATTTACCAGAGGTGATACGCCCGCTTCAAAGGCAAACCGTTGTAATAATTTTATTCCAAGACTATGAACGGTTCCAATTAAGGCATTTGATAATGCTTCTGCTTCCTGGCGCATGCCATTTTTTAATAAGGCGACCCTCACTCTGCTTTGTAATTCTGAAGCTGCTTTTTGCGTAAAGGTGGTGGCAATAATCCCGGATGCTGGATAGCCTTCTTTTAATTTTTTAACCATTTCTTGAGTTAGCCTATAAGTTTTGCCGCTTCCAGCACCAGCAGAAATAATAGTAAATGCCATATTATATTTTAATTTTATGGTTAAAAGTAATCCTCTATTGATTTGCTATATACAATTAAATTAGGAGTTTTTTCGTTTTTTAATAAAAATTAAGATGAAAAGCTTTAGTACACTTGGGTTAATTTTTGCTTTTCAAATCCTTTTATCAGGATGTGAAAAAATGGATGGTTTGGATGATATGGTCCTTAAAGGAAAGGTAATTAGGGTAACCTGTGCATCGACAGTCGTTCAAATTACAAATTCAGAAAAATATGGTGAGATTGGCTGGATTAATATGGAATCATCTGTAGAAACCAAATATGATCATGTATTTAAAGTAGAAAATATTTGTAAACTGAAATTGGAAGAAGGTAAAATTTTCCAGTTTAAGATCATTAATCTTCCACAAAATGACTGCGTGCAGTGCTTGCTTTACGACGCACCACCTAAAATTTCTTATGCCATAGAATTATGGTAGTTTATGTAAAAAAAAACAAGTAATTATTAGAAAATACTAATAATTACTTGTTTGCCTAATAGTTAAATAAGTTTATGCAGATAATAAGGTTGATCTGATTTTATTTAAAGCAGAACCCGCCTGAACCCATTCAATTTGTTGTTGATTGTAAGTGTGATTTACATTAAAGGAATCTCTGCTGCCATCCGCATGGTGTAAAACCAATGTTAATGGTTTTCCAGGCGCCATAGATTCAAATCCTTCAATATTGATTAAATCATCTTGACGAATTTTATCGTAATCAGCTGTATCAGCAAAGGTGAGGCCAAGCAGACCTTGTTTTTTCAGGTTAGTTTCATGTATCCTTGCAAAGGATTTTACAATAACTGCTTTTACACCGAGGAAACGTGGTTGCATTGCTGCATGTTCTCTTGAAGAGCCCTCACCATAATTTTCTTCACCAAAAACGACGGTTCCGATTCCTGCTTCCTTATAAGCAAGACCAGAATCTGGAACAGAGAGGAAGTCATTTTTAATAAAATTGATCACTTTATTAGTTTCCCCATTGAAAGCATTTATAGCACTAATAAAGGTGTTTTTTGCAATATTTTGCAGATGACCTCTATATGTTAACCATGGACCTGCCATTGAAATATGGTCAGTGGTACATTTCCCTTTTGCTTTAATTAAGATACGCATTCCTTTTAACTGGTCTGCTAAAATGGGGGTAAATGGAGATAATAATTGTAAACGGTCAGAGGAAGGATTAACGGAGATAGTGACTTCATTTCCATTATCTGCTGGTGCGACATAGCCTGCATCTTCTACATCAAAACCATTTGCTGGCAATTCATCACCACTTGGCGGATCTAATTTCACGGCTACACCGTCCTCGTTAATTAAGGTATCCGTTAATGGATTAAAGGTCAGATCTCCTGCAATAGTAAGCGCTGTTACAATTTCTGGAGAGGCAACAAAAGCTCTCGTTTGAGGATTTCCGTCATTTCTTTTAGAAAAATTACGGTTGAAAGAAGTGATAATTGAATTCGCCCTCGTTGGATCATCTGTATGTCTGGCCCATTGACCTATACAAGGTCCGCAGGCATTTGCCATAACTACACCACCAATTTTCTCAAAAACATCCAATTGACCATCTCTGTTAACCGTATATCTGATAAGTTCAGAACCAGGTGTAATGGTGAACTCAGCTTTAGCTTTTATATTTTTTTCTCCTGCCTGTCTGGCTACAGAAGCGGCTCGATCTAAGTCTTCGTAGGAAGAATTGGTACAAGATCCGATTAACCCTACTTCTAATTTAGCAGGATAACCATTGTCTCTGACAGCTTGTGCAAATTGTGATATTGGCCAGGCTAAATCAGGGGTATAAGGACCATTGATATGAGGTTCAAGTGTATTTAAATCAATTTCAATTACCTGATCAAAATATTCAGAAGGATTCGCATAACAGGCTGCATCTCCAGTAAGGTGTTCAGCAACCCGATCGGCTAAAGCTGCAATTTCTGTTCTTCCCGTTGCTTTCAGATAGCGGCTCATAGAGGCATCATATCCAAATGTAGAAGTGGTAGCACCTATTTCAGCGCCCATATTACAAATAGTACCCTTACCTGTACAAGACAAAGATTCAGCACCAGGACCAAAGTATTCAACGATGGCACCTGTTCCTCCTTTTACCGTAAGAATTCCTGCTACTTTAAGAATAACGTCTTTGGGTGAAGTCCAGCCATTTAGTTTACCCGTAAGTTTAACGCCAATAACCTTCGGCATTTTTAATTCCCAGGGCATTCCAACCATAACATCTACTGCGTCAGCACCACCAACACCTATAGCAACCATTCCCAAACCACCCGCATTTGGCGTGTGAGAATCAGTACCTATCATCATGCCACCAGGAAAAGCATAATTTTCCAAAACAATTTGATGAATAATACCAGCTCCTGGTTTCCAGAATCCAATGCCGTATTTGATAGAAACATCAGCAAGAAATTTGTAAACTTCGTCATTTTCGCGAATGGCGGTGCTTAAATCCTGCTCTGAGCCAACTTCAGCCTGAATTAAATGGTCACAATGAACCGTGGTAGGAACAGCAGTATTAGGCATTCCACAGGTCATAAATTGAAGAAGAGCCATTTGAGCAGTAGCGTCTTGCATCGCTACTCTGTCAGGTGCAAAAAATACATAATCCTTACCTTTCTGATAAGCTTGTAGTGGGGAAGCATCATGAAGATGGGCATAAAGTATTTTTTCGGTAAGATTTAATGGTCTTCCAAGTACTTTTCTCGCGTCGGATATGCGTTGTGGTAAAGCAGCATACCAAGCCTCAATCATATTAATATCAAATGGCATAATCGTTGGTTATTTAGTCTATGCTTTGTTTTTTTAAAATCGCCCAAATTTAGAACTATTGAAGGATATTTACCCAAAATTTTCTGATATTTAATAAAATTTTCAGAATAGGTTTTTTTTTAAAGTAAATTATCCTACTTTTAACCTTATCACTTATTTAAATTTTTATCTAGCAACAATGTACGTAAATTCTGAAGGTAAAAAAGAAGTCACCTACGATGCTATTGTCATCGGATCTGGGATTAGTGGTGGTTTTGCCGCTAAAGAACTCTGTGAAAAGGGACTAAAAACATTGGTTCTTGAAAGAGGCCGAGATGTAAAACATGTAGTTGATTATCCAACAGCTTCCCTCGATCCATGGGAATTACCTAATGGGGATAATGTACCTGAAGCCGAAGTCAAAGAACACTATTTTAACCAATCGAGAACGGGGTATACCATTAAGGAATCTACCAAGCATTTTTTTGTAAAGGATTCAGAACAGCCATATACGGAGGTTCAGCGTTTCGATTGGATGCGGGGATATCATGTGGGTGGTCGCTCTATTATGTGGGGAAGACAAAGTTATCGCTGGAGTGATCTTGACTTTGAAGCCAATGCCAAAGATGGAGTTGCTGTTGACTGGCCAATCAGATATGCTGATATTTCTCCATGGTATGATTATGTGGAAAGATATATTGGGGTAAGTGGACAAAAGGAAGGGCTTCATCAATTGCCCGATGGGGAGTTTCTGCCGCCTATGGAGTTTAATTGTATAGAGGAATTTGTCAAGGAAAAATCTGAGGCGAAATATCCTGAACGCCGCATTACCATAGGAAGAACGGCACATCTCACTCAGCCTAATCCTGAGTATCATGGAACTAGAGGACAGTGCTTATCCAGGAATCGTTGTATCAGAGGATGTCCTTATGGGGCTTATTATAGCTCTAATGCCGCAGCTTTGCCTGCCGCTGAAGCTACTGGTAACATGACGCTTAGACCTCATTCCATTGTGCAGAATATTATTCTGGACGAAAAAACTCAAAAAGCTGTAGGCGTCAGAATTATTGATGCAGAAACCATGGAGGTCCATGAGTTTTTTGCTAAAGTTATCTTCTGTTGTGCTTCCGCTTTAGGTACTACCCATATTTTATTGAATTCAAGGTACGATTCTCATCCAAACGGACTTGGAAATCTGAGCGGCGAGCTCGGTCATAATATCATGGATCACCATTTTAGAGCAGGTGCAAGGGCTAAATCTGAATTGTTTGCCGATAAATATTACAAGGGTAGGAGACCCAATGGTATATACGTACCTCGCTTTAGAAATATTGATAATGCGACCCGACGAAGAGACTTCATAAGAGGATATGGCTATCAAGGTGGTGGAGGAAGACAAAGTTTCGGCGCTTTAGTAGCCGAGGAAGCCTTTTTAATGGGGGCACAATCTAAAGATCAGCTTTTAGAACCAGGACCATGGTCAATGAATCTCCTTGGATTTGGTGAAACGCTACCTTACCATGAAAATAAAGTGGAACTCGATTATAGCCGCCTCGATAAATGGGGGCTACCCGTGTTGAAATTTGATGCCGGAATTAAGACGAATGAAAAAAATATGCGTCTTGATATGATGAATGCTGCCGCTGAAATGCTTGAGGCTGCCGGTCTTAAAGATATTACCACTTACGATGATGGGTATGCTCTCGGATTAGGAATTCACGAAATGGGTACTGCCAGAATGGGATTAGATCCGAAAACTTCTGTTTTAAATAAATGGAACCAAATGCACCAGGTGACCAATGTCTTTGTTACAGATGGTGCTTGTATGACCTCAGCCGCCTGTGTTAATCCTTCCTTAACTTATATGGCTCTGACAGCCAGAGCGGTTGACTATGCCGTTAAGCAATTGAAAAACAATAATCTGTAAACATTTATATTTGCCAATATGCAACGTCGTGAACTTTTAAAATATACCGGGATGGTCATAGGATTTACAGCCTCGGCTGGAACCCTTGCCAGTTTGGTCTCTTCATGTAAACCTGGCGATAAAAATGCCACTGCAGAAGCTAAAGAAAAGGATAAATGGGCTCCTTCTACTTTATCAGCTGAGCAGTTTGCCTGGGTCACTCTTATTGCTGATACCATGCTGCCCAAAACCAAAACACCCTCAGCCTCTGAATTAGGGGTGGACAGATTTGTAGATTTACTTCTAACTGATTGGTCTGCTCCCGATACAAAACAGCTTTTTATCAATGGTCTGGATAATTTTGATCTGAAGGTTAAAGAAAAATTGGGAAAATCGTTCGTAGCTGCTACTGAAACAGAGCGCACAGATTATTTAAATGCGTTGAATACTGAAATCAGAGAGGCTGTTAAGGCATTACCTCCCGGGGCAAAACCTTTGCCTTCTCATCAGTTTTTTATGTTGATTAAAGATGCTATCTATAAGGGCTATTTTGCCAATGAACAGCTGTGTACCGAAATATTGGTTTATGATCCAATTCCTGGGGTATTCAAAGGTTGCACTCCTTTAAAAGATACCAAAGGTCTGGCTTATGCTCCGGTTTGATACTTGTTTTTATAAATGATGTTTTTCCTCAAATAAATCTTCCGATTTTATGAAACATTCCGTTTGTTATTGGTGTTTTCGCTCCTTTTATACTTTACCTGAATTTTGTAAAGAAGTTAAAGCGCTAGGTTTTGAATCTATAGAAATTTTAGGTCCTGCCGATTGGAAAGTGGTCAAAGATGCCGGACTCACCTGTGCTGTGGGTATGGATAGCTTTTGTAATATATCAAAAGGGTTTAATGATCCAAAAAATCATGCCTTTCTCCAGGAAAATTATGTGAAATTTATCAGGCAAGCAAGTGAAAATGGAATTCCATCAGTCATTTGTTTTTCTGGAAACAGAAATGGTATTTCAGATGAGCAAGGTCTGGAAAATTGTGCAAAAGGACTCGATATGCTTACGAAAGAGGCTGAAAAATATGGGGTAAAATTAATTATTGAATTGTTGAACAGCTATATTGATCATGCCGATTATCAATGTGACCATACAGCATGGGGTGCATCATTGGTTCAAAAATTAGGCTCTCCCAATTTTAAACTTTTGTATGACATTTATCACGCTCAGGTTATGGAGGGTAATATTTGCAACAATATCATAAAATATCATGAGTTTATTGGTCATTATCATACAGCTGGTCTACCTGGAAGGAATGAAATAGACGAGAGTCAGGAAATTAACTACCCATTTATTATCAAGACAATAAAAGATACAGGTTATGACGGCTTTTTAGGTCAGGAATTTATTCCAACCTCAGGCAAGCCTTTAGAAAGCTTACGAAAAGCAAAGGAAATCTGTACCATTTGATTTCATAAAGTAAAAGATATTATTCAAAGAGGTTTTCCTGAAAAGGGTGACCTCTTTCTATTTTAAAATATCATCCAATCGTTATATATTATTAGTTTACATCCTTTTCATATACATTTGTGCATTAAATTTTAAATTAAATCCTATTGAAAATGAATATTAGGCTTGAAGCTTTACTTAAAGACCGTATTCTAGTCATTGACGGTGCTATGGGCACTATGATACAACAATACAAACTGTCGGAAAAGGATTATCGTGGAACCCATTTTATAAATCACCCCAGTGATATACAAGGTAATAATGAAATATTAGTATTTACCCAGCCTCAGATTATTGAAGCCATTCATAGGGCTTATCTGGAAGCGGGAGCTGATATATTAGAAACCAATACCTTTGGTGCAACAAAAATAGCCCAGGCCGATTATCATTTAGAGCATCTTGCCTATGAAATGAACCTTCAGGCTGCTAAAATAGCCAGAAAGGCGGCAGATGAATTTAATCTCCTAACTCCTGATAAACCAAGGTTTGTAGCAGGCGCCATCGGACCAACAAATAAAACAGCTTCCCTTTCTCCCGATGTAAATAATCCTGGGTTTAGAGGTGTGACTTTCGATGAGTTAAAAGAGGCTTATTATGAACAGGCTAAAGGTTTAATAGACGGAGGATGTGACGCTTTAATTGTAGAAACTATTTTTGATACATTAAATGCGAAAGCAGCTCTCTTTGCTATCGAAGAGTTGTTTGAGGAGTCAGGCGACAGACTTCCCGTTATGATTTCAGGAACAATCACCGATGCAAGTGGAAGGACCTTGTCAGGTCAGACTGTTAGTGCCTTCTGGGCTTCCATTAATCATATTCCGATTTTAAGTGTTGGCTTAAATTGTGCCTTGGGTGCAACGGAAATGAGGCCTTATTTGCAGGAATTGTCTGAAATTGCCGATTGTTATATATCTGCTTATCCTAATGCTGGCTTGCCAAATGAATTTGGTGAGTATGATCAGGGAGCAACGGAAATGCAAGAATATATAAAGGAATTTGCTTCTGCTGGCTTTGTTAATATTGTAGGAGGTTGTTGTGGAACTACCCCTGACCACATAAAAGCTATGGCAGAAGGGGTGAAAGGTATTTCTCCAAGGAAAATTCCCGCTCCTAATCATTATACTACCTTGAGTGGTCTGGAACCTTTAATTATTCGCCCAGAAACAAATTTTGTGAATGTTGGCGAACGTACTAATGTAACTGGTTCAAAACAATTTGCCAGATTAATTAGAGAAAAAAATTATTCAGAAGCCCTAAAAGTTGCCCAACAACAGGTTGAAGGCGGTGCTCAGATTATTGACGTTAATATGGACGAGGGCTTGCTCGATTCTGAACAGGCAATGGTCGAATTTTTGAATCTTGTTATGTCGGAACCCGATATCGCTAAGCTACCTATTATGATAGATTCTTCAAAATTTTCTGTCATCGAGGCAGGTTTGAAGTGCGTTCAAGGTAAATGTATCGTCAATTCTATTTCTTTAAAAGAAGGAGAGGAAGCTTTTTTAAAGCAAGCTAAGCTTGTGCGTCGTTATGGCGCAGCTGCAGTGGTTATGGCATTTGATGAGGAAGGGCAAGCGGATACTGTTAAAAGGAAGGTCGATATTTGTAAACGGGCTTACGATTTATTAGTACAAAAAGTGGGATTTATTCCTGAAGATATCATTTTTGACCCTAATATATTTGCCGTAGCCACCGGTATTGAGGAACATAATGATTATGCCATTTACTTTATAGAAGCAACCCGACAGATAAAAAAATTATGTCCTGGCGCTAAAATTAGTGGTGGGGTTAGTAATATTTCATTTTCTTTTCGGGGAAATGAAGTGGTAAGGGAGGCTATGCATACCGCTTTTCTTTATCATGCTGTTAATGCAGGTATGGATATGGGTATTGTCAATGCTGGTATGATAGATATTTATGCCAATATTGAACCTGATTTACTTGAAAAAGTAGAGGATGTCCTATTCAACAGAAGACCAGATGCGACAGAGCGACTAACGGATCTGGCTATGTCGCTGCGCGGAGATGCAGGAAAATCAATCCAGAAAGATCTCTCCTGGAGAAATCAATCGGTTAATGAAAGATTAAAATATGCACTGGTTAAAGGTATTACCGATTATATCGACGAAGATGTAGAGGAAGCTCGTACGCAAGTAACTGAACCTTTGTCAGTTATTGAAGGTCCGTTGATGGATGGGATGAATTATGTGGGTGATCTTTTCGGGGAAGGTAAAATGTTTCTTCCTCAGGTGGTTAAAAGTGCCAGAGTGATGAAAAAGGCAGTTGCCTGGTTAACACCTTATATCGAAGCAAATAAATCGGAAAATAGCAGAGCAAAAGGAAAAATTTTATTGGCTACGGTAAAAGGTGATGTTCATGATATTGGAAAAAATATTGTGGGTGTAGTATTGGGTTGTAATGATTATGATATTGTAGATCTGGGCGTAATGGTTCCTGCCGATAAAATTCTCCAAAGAGCAAAAGAGGAGAAGGTGGATGTGATTGGTTTGTCAGGTCTGATAACACCATCTTTAGACGAAATGGTTCATCTAGCCAGTGAAATGCAACGATTGGGATTTACAATTCCTTTGCTTATTGGTGGGGCAACAACAAGTAAAACCCATACAGCCGTAAAAATTGAACCCAAATATAAGGGTCCTGTGGTGCATGTTTTAGATGCCTCCAGAGCGGTGGGTGTGGTGAGTAATTTACTCAGTGAACAAGGTGACGTTCGGAGTAATTTTATTTTGGATGTAAGAGCTGAAAATAATCGAATCCGTGAGCAAAGGGTTGGGCGGGAACAGGTAAAGCAATTTCTTACAGTTGAAGATGCAAGAAAAAATAAGTGGTCCACAGACTGGGGGAATTATTTGCCACCAGTTCCTCAAATTGTGGGTATCCAGGAAAGAGTTCCCTTTCCATTGCAAGACTTAATTCCATACATTGACTGGACGCCGTTTTTTAGTTCCTGGGAATTGGCGGGAAAATATCCCGAAATATTTGAAGATAAATTAGTTGGGGAAGAGGCAAAAAAGCTTTTTCAGGATGCTAATGCTATGCTTAAAAAGATAGTGGATGAAAACTGGCTCGAAGCAAGAGCCGTTTGGGGCGTCTTTCCTGCTAACCAGGGGGTTCAGGATGATATTATTATATATGAAGATGCAGAGAGAAAAACCGAGAAAATGCGCCTTCAATGTTTGAGACAACAACTTAAAAAGGCGCCAGGTCAACCTAACCGTTCTCTGTCTGATTTTATTGCTCCCGTAGGAATCCCTGATTATTTGGGCTCATTTGCCGTTTCAGCAGGATTTAATATCGAGAAAATGGATGCCTGGTTTCTTAAAAATCTGGACGATTACCAATCTATTTTACTCAAAGCCCTCGCAGATCGCCTGGCTGAAGCCATGGCTGAAAAATTACATGAAATAGTTAGAAGGGAAACCTGGGCTTATGCTAAAAATGAATCACTGGAAACAAACGATTTAATTAAGGAGGTTTATCAGGGAATCAGACCAGCTCCTGGTTATCCAGCTTGTCCAGATCATACTGAAAAAGAGAAATTATGGGCTCTGCTGGAGGTAGAAAAAAGAACAGGCATTACCTTGACAGAGAGCTTTGCCATGTATCCCGCTGCTTCTGTAAGTGGTTGGTATTTGTCTCACCCTGCTTCAACTTATTTTGGCGTTGGTCAAATAGGAAAAGATCAGGTATTGGAATATGCAACCAGAAAAAATATGCCTGTCCATGAAATCGAACGATGGCTTTCACCCAATTTAAATTATTCGATTTAAAATGGAAGATTGGCAGATAGACTTTGAATGGCTTCGTATTCGGAATCAGATAAAGGATTCATTTAAGAAACCCGAATTACCCGATTTAAATGCTGTTTTACTATTAATAGGTATTCAAATATTAGGTCGCTGGCAAAAAACTTATTCTAAGGAGGAAAAGCAAGATTTGATGCATATTGCTATCTGTGAATTGTTAAGCCAAGAAGGTATTTATGTTTTCAAAGGAAGAGATGCGGACGGCTGGCCTCATTATGACAGAGTTACTAAGAGTCCGGTTGAAGGACCTGAAGCTCAGGAAAGATATCTTATTGTTCAAATTATTCTGTTTTTTCAACGTCTTGATGTTGAAAATGAAGAACTTTTAAGAAAAAAATCAAGTTAAATTGAAAAGTATTTAAATTTGACGTATTTTAATGTCCTTGTTTAAGCTATCAACGGAAGTTTATGGAGTTAGTCATTCCGAATAAATGGGAGGGAGAACATAACGTAGTTTTAGCTTGTGTGCGTAGAGAAAAATGGGCTCAACAAGCTCTCTATGAAGAGTATTATGCACCCATGATGGGCGTTTGTATGCGATATGCGAATAATGAAAATGATGCCCTTGATATTATGCATGAGGGCTTTATTAAAATATTAAGGAATATTCATTCTTTTCAACCTGGTACTTCTTTAATTTCCTGGATTAAACGTATCATGGTTAACACAGCTATCGATTATTATCGGTCTAATATCAGAAGAAGAACTTCCGATATGGAGGAGGCAAATCATGTGGTAAGTTTTGATGCAGATGCGGTAAGTCGTTTTTCTGAAATGGAAATTCTTGATGCGGTCCAAAAGCTTTCGCCCGCTTATAGAGCTGTATTCAATTTATTTGTAATCGAAGGATATTCTCATAAAGAAATAAGTCAATTGCTGGATATAAATGAAAGTACCTCAAGGTCAAATTTGGTCAAAGCAAGACTTAAATTACAAGAATTATTACTGAATATGAGGTGATTATGGAAGAGGAAAAATTAGATAAAGTACTAAAAAATAAATTGGAGTCTTTAGAACCGGTTGTTCCTAAGGATGCCTGGAAATCTTTTTCTGAAAAATTAAAAAATGCAGAATCAAAAGATAATATTTACCTGGAAGAAAAATTTGACTCCCTTATATATAAAAAATTAAATCAGTTTATTTTACCATCAAAAGAAAGGCATGCCTGGGCATATTTCAATGAGTATTATGCCCGTATTAAAAGAAATGAGCGAAAAATTATTTGGTTCAAAGTCATGGAAGTCACTCTGGCTAGCCTCGTTTTTATTACTTGCCTCCAAATTGACGTCTTACTGCCCAATAAGTTTTATCAACTTCCCGTCAAGGAATCAAAGCAGATAAAAACAGGAAAGGATATAAATGCTTCTCTCTTAGAGAATGTTTTTAGCAAAGGAAATGATGTGTCTGTTGATACCAATCAAAAGTTTAATAGAAATTTAGATCCAATTGATTTTATTGGCTTTAAAAATGAGCTTGATAAAACCAATACAACGGACTTAAATTTTCAAGTGCCTTCAATCCCTGCTATTGAGCAATCGGTCTTAAAGCAAACGGAAAAAACAATTTCACTGCCTTCATTTTCAAAAATAGATCAGATTCCTACTCTGAAATCGATAAATATTCCAGTAAATCCGAGGAAAGTTTATATCAATAATATCCTTGATTTTGGTAAATGGCATTTTACTTTGCTTTCTGGATTAGACGGAGATAATGTTTATACGCCAGAAAATACCAGATTTAGAGTCCCCCAAACAGTAAGAAACTCGTCAGGTTTTCATCTTGGTTTCTTGTTGAGTGAAGGCGCCAAAAGATTAGAGACAGGATTTGGATTTATTTTTGCCTATAAAGAGTATAATGCTCCTCGTGTTACTTTTATCCAAGGTAGTTTGAGAGATGGTTATACTACGGAACAATTAAAGAAAATACAACTAAATCTTATACAAATACCCGTATTTACTCGCTTTAATATTATTCACAAGGATAAATGGAGACTTTATGCTTCCTTAGGCGCAACAGCTCAGGTAACCTTGGCTGCGAATTATTTTATTGTTCACCCAGGTTTCTTTCCTTCTTCCGTTTCTCTAACGGGAAAAAGCAATAGTATTTATCAAAATCTTGAAGAAGGATTGATGCAGGGAGGAACCCTTCTAGATAATGTTTATCTGTCTGTGGATGCTGGAATAGGGGTCGAAAAAATGATTTCACCAAAGTCAAGTATGTTCTTACAGTCTGGATATCAACAATTTATTGGACATATCAGTAAAGGTATAGGACCATATAATGACCGTATTTCCACCCTTTCTCTTCAAACTGGGGTAAGAATTAATCTTTTCCCTACTGAAAAATAGGGTTTTACTTTTTTATTGCGTCATAAATGGATTGCTGTATGCGAGGTCTGATATTAAGATCATAGATAGCTCTGCTTTCTCTGGTAGGGTAAACCCGGTTAGATAAAAATAGGTAAATTAATTCTTCCTTTGGGTCAATCCAAACAAAGGTTCCTGTATAACCACTATGTCCGAAACTTTCAGGTGAAGCATCTTTGGCGACGGTACTTTTTCCTGGAATATAGTTTACCAAAGGTTTATCAAATCCAATACCTCTGTAATTTTCTGGGCAAAATTGACAACGTGTAAATTCGTCAAATGCTTTTTCTTCAATCAATCTTTCACCACCATATATCCCTTTATTTAGATATAACTGCATCAATTTTGCAAGGTCATTGGCAGATCCAAACAGACCGGCATGACCCGAAAAACCATTTAACATAGCAGCTCCCTCATCATGTACATTTCCCTGTAATAAGGTCATTCTGAAGAATGTATCTCTCTCTGTAGGTACAATTTTTGATTTGTCGAAAAATCGTAAAGGATTCCAGGTTAAGGTATTAGCGCCTAATGGTTTATAAAATTCATCCTTTATGTAAGTCTCAAATTCTTGTCCTGTTTGTGCTTTGACAACTCGTGGCATAAGAATAAAAAAGAAATCGGAATAGACGTAACCAGGCTTTGTATTTAGGGGTGATTTAAAAATATAGGAAGCCATTTTATCAGGATATTTGTGATGCAGCCACAGACCTCCAGGTACCTCAATAGAATATTTCCTGGTTTCCTTTAATCTAAACGTTTTTGCCTTAAAACGATAATCATTATTACGGTTATTATCCCAGTTCTTTTCCCATGGATTGCGGCTGTTTCCAACCAACGTTCCTTTCCAAAAAGGGATCCATGCTCTTAACCTGGCCTGATGTGTCAAAATATCCCTCATTTTAAGATCCGCTTTATTCGAACCTTTAGATTCAGGTAAATAGGTACTTAGGGGTGCATCCAAATTTAATTTTCCTTCTCCATACCATTTTAATAGAGCAGCAAGACCACTGCTTATTTTTGTTACGGATGCCATATCGTATAAATCATCCGTCGATAATTTTTGACCCCCCTCATAAGTATGGTTGCCAAAAGCTTCATGATAAATCACTTTTCCTTTTCGGGCTACAAGTACTTGGGCACCTGGAAATGCCCTGGCAGCAATACCTTCTTCTATAATCGATTTTATGCTATCTTGTAAAATAGGGAGATTCATATTTACAACCCCTGCTGGTGCATAACCCAATCTGTTTCCATTTGTTTCTATCCCATTCTCCATATTAAAACCTCCGAAAATGAGTTGTGCCGCTAATGATTGTGGCCAGTAATCTGCTATCGTTTGAATATCGAACCAGTTAGCTTTCGTTTTTTCGGGTAATTCACTCAGGTTTTTTTCAAAATTTACTTTAACTAAGGTTAAGCCTTCAAATAAAGCTGACAATTGCACTAATTTTTCAAAAGTCAAATTTTGCGTTCCCCATAATTCTAAAATAAAAAGATTATCTCCCGCAGATTTTCGGGCTTCAAGCCATTTCTTTACATTTAGAAAATCATTTTCAAGAGGTAATTGGAAATGTTGGATTTCTGCGTATTTATCTAATTGCTCTTTAAAAAAAGAAGTTTGAATCAGAGGAATGCCTAATATTAAATGTGAAATCTGCTTTTTATCCAGATTTTTAATAGGTATAATACCATTTTCCATTCTATTCCATTTTATTTCTTTTATAGCAGAATGGTAGGCTTCTTCCTTATTTGTCTGTCCAAAAGAGACCTTTGCAAATAGGAGGAAATTAAAAAAAAGCGCAGTGTATTTGAAGTATTGCATTTTCAAGTGTATTTTTTTTTAACTTAGCTGAAAAGTACAAATTAGTAGTGATTTTAAATACCTTCAAATAAAGTTTTAAAGAAAAATTATCAGAATGGGGAATTATTGCACGTTTTTTTTAAGTTTTTTATTCTTTTTAACAGTCAGTTTAATTCCTGTTTCAGGTCAAAAAGCACATAAAAAACATCTTAAAGAATTAGAGATATTAATTCATAATTCACCTGTTTTTAAAAAACATTTCTGTGGTTTTAAAATTGAAGATGCAGTTAATGAGGAAGTTTTATTTTCAAAAGAAGCAGATAAATATTTTACTCCTGCCTCAAATGTAAAATTAGTAACCTTTTACACCGCTTTGAAAGTTTTAGGCGATAGTTTAAATGTTTGGAGGGTTGCAGAATTTGAAGATCAATTGATTATTCAGGGTACTGGAAATCCATTATGGCGACATCCTGAATTTATTGAAATAGAGCAACCTGAACCCTGGAGAAATTCTAAATTACCTGTTTATCTTTCTTTTGATAACTGGAGGGGAACCCGTTTTGGAGCAGGTTGGTCATGGGCAGATTATCCGTATTTTTATCAGACTGAAAGAAGCCCTTTGCCTATACATGGAAATTATGTGCATTTTAAAAAAGATAGTTTGGGAAAGTGGTTATCCTCGCCAGGTACCTGGTTAAATGATTTGACGATTGATAAGAATGATCTGGCGTCTAAACCTAGGATTTACAGAGAAGAATTTGGAAATAAATTTTTTGCGAACAAAAAAGCTGCTGATACCCTTTTCAATTTATTGGTTCCTTTTAGAACAGATAATGAATCTGTTATAAAAATTTTCAGAGAAGATATACAACAACCTGTTTCACTATTCAAAGTGCCCAAGGAATCTAACCTTTCATTTACTGACTATAAAATGCCAATTCCCGATACCCTATATCGTTTTTTTTTGCAAGAAAGTGATAATTTTATAGGGGAACAACTTTTAATATTATGTTCTGACAAACAATTCGGTTATCTTGATCCTGATAAGTTTATCAACTTTGCCAAAGATTCATTACTGAATGATTTGCCCCAGAGACCTGTATGGGCTGACGGATCCGGTCTATCAAGGTATAACCTTTTTTCACCGAATGATATAAATGTCATTTTAAAAAAATTACTTAAAATGATGCCACAGGAAAGGCTATTTAGTCTATTGCCCGCTGGTGGAGTTTCCGGAACTATTTCTGATTCATATAAGGGACAGGGAAAACCATTTGTATTTGCTAAAACGGGTTCATTGTCAAATAATCATTGTTTAAGTGGCTATGTAGTAACCAATAAGGGTAAAGTATTGATATTTAGTTTCATGAATAATCATTTTGTAGAAGGCAGTGCGGTAGTAAAAAAAGAAATGAACAAAATATTAACTTATTTGAGAGATACCTTTTAAAAATAAATCATGAAACCACTATTAATTACTCCAACCTTAGCTGAACTGAAATTTACACAAGATGCTATTAAGGCTATGATTCATAAAACGCCTGTTTTGACAAATCAATACATAGATGAATTGGTAGGTGGTTCTGTTTATTTTAAATGTGAAAATTTTCAAAAGGTAGGTGCCTTTAAAATGAGAGGAGCTGCGAGTGCTTCCTTGCGATTAGATGCAGATAAAAAGAAAAAGGGTATTGCTACACATTCATCTGGAAATCATGCCCAGGCGGTAGCGAGAGCAGCACAGGTTCTGGGTATACCCGCTTATATTGTCATGCCTCATAATGCACCAAAAATAAAAGTGGAGGGAACTCGTTCCTATGGAGCTGAAATTATTTTTTGTGAACCAAATCAAAAAGCAAGAGAATCTGCTTTAGCAGAGGTTGTTCATAAAACAGGTGCCTGTTTTATTCACCCTTATGATAATTACGATGTAATTGCGGGTCAGGCATCTGCAGCATTAGAGATGTTAGCAGATTTTCCTGGTTTGGATATGATTATAGCCCCCGTAGGTGGTGGTGGCTTACTAAGTGGAACTGCTTTAGCTGCACATTATACAAATCCTGATTTAATTGTGTTGGGAGCCGAACCTAAAAGAGTGGATGACGCATTCAGGTCTTTAAAAAGTGGTCATATTGAAGAAAATGAAAGAATAGATACAATCGCTGATGGTCTTCGCACTACTCTAGGAACTCGAACACTTGATTTGATAAAAAGACATGTAACTGATATTTTAACTGTGGAAGAAGAGGAAATCGTTCAGGCAATGAGAATGATCTGGGAGAGAATGAAAATTATTATTGAACCTTCCTGTGCAGTACCCTTAGCGGCAATTTTGGCAAATAAAGAAACGTTTATGGGTAAAAAAACAGGTGTTATTTTGACTGGGGGAAATGTTGATTTAGGGAATCTTCCTTTTTGAACCTGATCGTAAGGTTGGCCTTATTATCACTCGATCCAGATTACTTTGACTTTTTCGTACATTATTGGAGTCACCCATTGAGTTTCCGACCGTTTCTTTGTTTTCAAAAAAGCTGCAATCAATGAATAAGGGATCTCCTGATCCGTCTTCTTCAATCTGATTATAGATACAGGATCCTCTTACATATGCCGTATTTGAAGCAAAATCTGAGAAACTTACTCGGGGTGTCGCAACAGATCCTTTTTCCGTTTTGTTAAAAATGGCCCCACCAAAAGTAGCTGTGTTTTGAGTGAATGTAGTTTGCATTATGTCTAAAAGCACTGTGCTTCCACTTGTTGCGTAGTGGTATATGGCACCACCCTCAATCTCTGCAAAGTTGCTTTGAAAAATACAGTTTTCGATGAATACCGATGAATTGCTACTATTCTGAGAAATGGAGGTAATGGCACCTCCGTAAAGGGATTGATTATTAATAAATATACAGTTTTTAATCCATAGAGTACATTTTTTGCCTCTTGGAGTATAAAAAACTCCTGCCCCAGAAGCGGACCTGTCGGATGCTTTGGAGGAAATATTTGCCATACCCGCTCTTATGGTGCATCCATCGATGACAACCTGACCATTTTCCAGATCAATCAGAAAAATATTATAGGTATTGTCATTTAGGGTTGTTTTATCCCCAATTTCTCCTGAAAAAATAGTTTGAAACTGATTAAAATCTCTTTCTGATAATTCTTTTTCAAATCCTGAGAACCCGCCAAAAATTTGTACAGGTTTATCAATAAAAAAAGGTATTTTCCTATTGTTTGTTTTTGTGGGTAAGTAAAGCCCCTCTTTTATCCAGATTTGATCTCCTTCCTTAGCGATTCCTAGAGCAATTTGTATATTTGAAATTGCATTTTCCCAGCTTTCACCATTCCCTTTTCCATCAGGTTTTACAAAGATTATGGATGCATTTACCTTACAGGATAAGAAAAGAGTACCCATAAGGATGAATGTCACGAATTTTATGTTCATCTTGCTATTTTCTCGAAATTTTTACCTTATTTTGACTCATCAATATAACCATTTATATAAATATTTTATTATATATGTGTAGATTTATTTTTTTTATTAATTAAAACCTTAAAAATTTGTATTTTACGAAAAATTATTTTCTTTCCAACTAATTCGCATTTTATGATGAAAATTTACCCAACTAAGTTCAAATCATATTCCTTTATGGTGGTTGCGATGTTTTTATCCGTAAAGTTATTTTCACAGGATATTCATTTCACCCAGTTTTTTAGGAATCCCTTACAGCTTTCTCCAGGTCTGTCAGGTGTTTTTAATGGAGATACCAGGCTGATGTTTCAAGCCAGAAATCAATGGAGAGAAATTCCTGTGGATTATAAGACGGTTACGCTTGCATTTGACACTAAACTTCCTTCATTTGTGGAAGATAATGGTTTTTGGTCCATAAATGGTGGGTTAAACTATGATTTGGCTGGAGATTCTCGTTTACAACAGACTGGCTTATTTATTGGAGGCGGATATACAAAGAAATTTAGCCCCAAAGTTTTTGGAAGTTTAGGGTTAAATCTAAGTGGTAATCAGAGAGGATTTGACCCAGGTTCTCTATTATTTGACCGTCAATATGATCCCTCTATCAATGGGGTAAATGCTTCTGCTCCTAGTGGGGAAGGGCTATGGGATTTATCTAAAATATTTTTTGATGCTGGCTTTGGTGCAAATATTCGAATTCAAGCAGATCAAACAGGACAATGGGTTGATCTGCTTAATAAAAGAAGTAAACTGGATGTTGGGGTAGGGGTGCATCATTTACTATCACCCAACACTAGCTTTTTTCCTGGTGCTGTTTCAAGAATCCCTATGCGATTGAATCCATATTTAATGGGGGTACTTCAAATTTCGAACAATATAGACTTAACCTCTAATCTTATATATGTAACGCAGGCTGCTTATAATGAATGGATGGCTAGCGCTGGTTTTAGGGTATACTTAGATAAAAATCCAGGAAATACTTTTGCGATTGATTTAAATGTTAATTACCAAAAGAGAGAAATTGGAAATCGGATTGCACCATCTATTGAAATGCTATATCGTAATATTCGCGCTGGATTTAGTTATGATATTAATTTAACAAAAACAGGTGTACTACCCACTGGACAGGCGGACCCGGAAATTTTTGTACATTATATAATTAAAAAGATACCCCGTTTTAGAACAGTCAGGGTG
>JBEAXK010000057.1:0-9102 GCA_041159865.1 Bacteroidota bacterium | reverse complement strand
ACGATCAAGAAAATTTTTTAGTTTAAAAACCTTACCCTCGGCCTCTAGTTTATGCGCATAATCGGCCATAGCTTGTTCCACCAGATATTTCCCAGTAATATAACTTGTCCCATAACCTGGTTGGCGCAGATATAATTGTTGTTCAAAAATACGCAACTCCTTCTCCGTTTTCATCCAGCCTCGGGGCGTATATTCCGAATGAATACCGCCAGCTTCCTCCATAGAAAGCAAGTTAGCGTGAGCATATAGAGAACCCAGACCACGGGCAGCTCGCTGAGCCAGCATGATATAAACAATTTCCCTTACCCTGGGCTGATCATCATAGAGACCTGCCTGCATATACATTTCCTCCACTGCTGTAGCAATACCTTCATTTCTAGAATCAAAAATATTATATAAAAGGGGCTCTCTTCTTATAATGTTGGTATGAGGTTCAATATCCATTTGAGCCAATTCGAACCAATGATAAAAATGAGAATATAAGGGTCTTTGATCCAGGTGAGCGGTAATCCAGAAGAAATTTCTGGTGTTTTCAGGAACAAATTTACCCAAATGTTCTCTGAGCGCTGGGTCAAAATAATCTTTAACGGAAACAATATCAGCCTCCTTCAAAAAGTCCATTAAATTTTTAGCCGCGGCATCTGCCCTTTCATTATATTCTTCCGGCGAAGATGCAGGCATCAGAGGGGGTAAGTTTCTGTTTCTGTGCTCCTCCAGTTTTAATGAACTCCAAGCACGGGCGAGTTCTCTTTTAAGTAACATCACCTCATCGTCCCAGGTCAGGGGAACACCGTGCACATTTTTCAAATACCAGGAATAATTTTCTTTGCCAATACCTGAAGGACCCGTTTTCTTTTTCGCTTCTTGAGTAAGCCATTTTTCAAGACTTAAAGTTGCCATAGAGGCATCATTGATCACTTTCACCAAATCTTTTTCGTCGGCAACTCCGGGTAGATGGAGGATATTTTTCAAATCATCGGCCTGACCCTTTATATCTCTGATACCCGCAATCCATAAATCCCTGGCATTCCCAGTAAGGTTTAATTTAGCTTGTTTGCAAAATGGGGTAATTCTGCTTAAGCTGGTAATCAAATCCTTTTTTTTGTTTTCAGAAAGAGGAAAGGAATATTTCCAAAGCTCGGTGGTATAATGAGGCGTAGGTCCTTCATGAGCGGGTACATCACTTCTTTCTGTCCAAAGCAGTTTATAAAAGGCAGGGTCTCTCTCCCAGGGTTTTAGGATACGGTAATTAAAATCGAAACCATTCATTTCGGCCTGAACAATTTGCCAGTCTATTTTTTGATTCACCTGCCAACCGGCGGTATCTATATGATATAATTTATTTTGAAGTGTTTTAAACTTAGATAATCTCTTTCCAAAAGCAGATTTAGAATAATCTGGCGCGGCATTAGTGAGCGGTGGCACTTCAAATTCCCTCCATTCCTTAAAAAGGGATTGCAAGGAATGATAATCGTTTTTCACCAAAACTGGTTTGCAGCTCCAAACCAACAGAAAACAGAGAGGAAAAAAAATCCGCATGATGGAAGGTATTTATTTACTATAAATATAATAAAATTCTTCCAAAAGGAGGCGACCATTTTAGGATCAGGCAAGAGAATTGTTCAGATAGGGGCAAAAAAAAAGTCGTCCCTTAAGGCACGACTTATATATAATCCCATGAACATAAACACATTTTGTGGAGGACATTGTAGCGGTTTCTTACAAACGTTAATGTTTTAATAAAAAACCGCCACTTTAACCTTTAATTAATTGTTGTAGTGTATCTTTACACCTTAACAAATTGTAATCGGGGAAAACCCCAGGACCTTTATCTTCAGGCAATCATTTTTGCCTTGCTACAAGGATTAAATAGTGGAATTATCGTCCCGAAAATTTCCGGGACGACAAAACCCCGACAATATAATCCCATGAACATAATCAATTTTTGTATCAGATCGTTTTCTGACTTTCATTCCCTGCTTATTCCCTTTCACGATACAAATATGCAACAGCTTTAGAGGCAAAACAAAGACGAAAAATTAACGTTGTGAAAATAAATTACACTAATTACTTAACCAAACAATTCTAAATCAATTATTTATATTATTTTTTGTGAATTTTATATTTTTTGTGACTTAATTTTTTTTTATCTTTTTTTAATTTTTCTTTAAAAAACAATCCAATCGGTTAATAAATAGAATATTTTGCTTAAATAGTTATATTTGTAATCGTTAGAAATATAATCGTTAAGTTAAAATCAAGTATTGTGGAAAATGATCAATTTCAACGGAAGCAGGATAGCGTTTATTCCGTAAAAGTCAAAGCTGGAAAAAGAAGAACCTATTTTTTTGATGTCCGTAAAACAAAAGGTGAAGATTTTTACCTTACGCTAACTGAGAGTACTCGTCGATTCAACGATGATGGATATGAGCGTCACAAAATCTTTTTGTACAAAGAAGATTTTAATCGTTTTCTTGGAAATCTGGAAGATGTCATCTCCTACATTAAGACAGAACTTATGCCTAATTATGACTATGATGAATTTTCACGACGTCATGATGAGTATGAAAATGGCTTAGAATTTGATTCTGACTATCCAAAAGATCAAGATTCAACTTCCAGCAAACCTAAACTGGATACTGAGGATGATGTAAGCTGGTAATCTATTAGCTCAATATATACCAATATATCTTCTTATTCCCCATTCTAAGCTCAGAGCGACCATCAATATAAGTAGTAGAAAAGGCATACTCAAGAGTGTTTGTGTGCTTTTTTCTGTTACCAGTATTGGTTTTAGGGTGACTGATTTTTTAAGTGCTTCAGACAATTTATTCAATTCTTTATATTCAAAGAATTGACCATTACTCTCTGTACTCATAGCCTTGAGAATATTATGGTCAGCAGTCATATTTATGTATTCTAATTGTAAGGGTTGAACGGTAAATTGACCATCGGCCACAAGTTCTTTTCCATTAAAAGTTGTTTTAGCTGTAAACACATAATTCCCGAGAGGAAGAATTCCTGCATTTAGTTCATACCCTTTTCCTCTCCGACTGAAGGAAAAATCATATTTCTTACCATCTTTATTCTTAAGGGAAAGACTTACTTCCGGAGTATTGACCAATTCATAAGAAGCATTGTAGAGTTCTCCAACAAAAGAAATAGCTTCATTCTCATCGAACACAGGTTTATTAACAAAAACCCTAAATCTTCTGGTATCTCGTTTTACACTCAGATATTGAACCATTTTACCCATTAGTCCGTCAAAAACTTCATGATTTTCATGAAGTTGAAAATCAGATAACCTCCATTTCCATAATCCGTCTCCTACAAAAAGAGCACTTCTTGAATTATCCACTTCACCTAAAGACAAGAGGGGATAAGATGTAGAAAGGTTTTTTATTCGTTGGAAAAGCAGCGTTTGCCCTAAGTTACCCCCATTTATTTCACCAAAAGGAATTTGAAGTGGAGGAAATTTAGCCATTTTTTCTAGCCATTCCGTTTCCCACTGAAACAGGTTGAAATTTTTATTCCATAACGCTTCACTTTCAGCCCCAAGATTATTAGCAATAGTAAGCGTAGCCAGATTTTGAAGTGCATTGAGCGCTTTAAAATCTGTCTGAGCCCCGGCAATCCACCAGTGTGCAATCCCTAATTCTTTTATCTGTTTATAAACAGGTTCAAAATTTCGCCCTGGTGCAGGTAACTGATGCAATATAATTAAGTCAAATTCGGCTAAATTAGGAAGTGGTTCCCCCAGAAGAATAGATTTTACTTCATAATTTTTATTGGCATTAAAGGATTGTCTAAGTGCACCCAGGTCAGGATGAGGAGCTTGGGAAAGAAGAAGAATTTTCTGCCTGCCATCAAGAACAGTCACCACAAAATCACGGCTATTATTTAATTTTGATACTTCCCCTTCAACGGAAGAAGCGACTAACCGCAAATATCTGGTTCCTGGTTTTGCCGCAGGAATGGTCATTGACACAGATTTAAAAAAATCAGATTTATCCATTTTAACCTCTTCCGATTTTAATAGAATCCCTTTATCTCCATTTATCTCAAACAAAGAAAGTTTGCTGTTTTTTC
The DNA here is from genome assembly GCA_041159865.1 of Bacteroidota bacterium. Lineage (GTDB taxonomy): Bacteria > Bacteroidota > Bacteroidia > Chitinophagales > Saprospiraceae > BJGN01. The sequence continues at coordinate 5,013 of JBEAXK010000057.1, read as the reverse complement.
CAGATAAATTTTTTGCTATTAAATCTGCTTGAACCTCCAGTTCATCCCCAGCGTAAACGATTTGATTATGAAAAAGTCTGTTAATAAATAAATCCTTTTTGATTGAAGTGTCCCCAAGTCCAATCGTATAGACGGGAGTAGCCAGATTATTTGACAGATAAAAAGGATTACTGCCTTGGTTATAAATACCATCGGAGGCTAAAATTATTCCTCCCAGCGTATTTCCGGCATAACGGGATGAGATATCTTCCATTAACTCACTCATATTGGTAATTCGATCTTCAAAGGATGTTGGAAGTTCATTCCTGACACCTTCACCAAATGAAAAGGATTCTACTTGATATTCCTTTTTAAGTTTATCCACCAATTCATTTAATTCAGTTAAATAGGAAGGGTATTTTTTCTTTAAAAAATCTCCAATAGAAGTAGAAGCATCCTGTGCAATAACTAAAACAGGTTTTTGCGTTTTTGTTAGGTTACGACGCCAAAGTGGTGAAAGTAATAGTAAGGCAATGAGGAAAACGGTAAAAAACCGAAGAAAGGAAAGTCCTAATTTCCATTTTTTATAACTTTCAGGAAATTCTTTTGTTCCAAAATAAAGTAAGGTAGCTGCCGCAATAGCTACTATAAAACAAAGTAAAACGTACCAACCGCTAAACTCAAAAACAAGATGTTGCATTCAAAAATATTTTAACAAGTATAAATGTACGGTTTGAACCACAAAAAACCTTATTTTGTTGTTATTGAAATTGTCAATGTTACGTAAAAGAACAAATATGAACATGCCACCGACCTTTAAAGGTCTTTTTATTTTCTTGCTACTATGCATAACCATTCCATTAAGAGCTTCTTATATCTTACTGCCAATGGATTTTGAAAGCCAGAAAGATCATTTAAAAGCATATGGAATTACCTACTGGGTATTAGAATCTGGGCAGGAAGGCTGGTGGTTATTAAATTATCGGGGTGGAAGTTTTGCCTTTCCGTACAGCATCACATTCGAAAAAGAATGCAAGACCCGAGGTGTTAGTTTTGAAACTATTTCTGATGCAACCTTTAACCAGATTATTACAGAAATAGCACATCCTGAAAAAAATATGGATGCCATAAAGTTGGAAAAAGCTCCCAAAATTGCTGTTTACACACCCGAGTTTAATTCATCAGGAGAGCGAATTCAACCTTGGGATGATGCCGTAACAATGGTACTTACCTACGCCGAGATTCCTTATGAAACCATTTATGATAAAGAAGTAATGCAAGGGAAATTAGCTACTTACGACTGGTTACACTTACACCATGAAGATTTCACTGGTCAATATGGCAAATTTTACAGAACCTATTCGGCCTTTCCCTGGTATAGAGAAAATCAGCGAAGAATGGAAGAACTTGCCACAGAACTTGGATTTTCCAAAGTTTCTCAAATGAAACTCCAAGTGGTTAAAAAGATTAAAGAGTTTGTTGGTGGCGGCGGCTTTATGTTTGCCATGTGTTCTGCCACTGACACATATGACATTTCTTTAGCTGCAGAAGGCGTTGATATTTGCGATTATATTTACGATGGTGATAAAGCGGATCCACAGGCACAATCTAAATTAAATTTCGACAATACATTTGCATTTAGCCAGTTCCAGATTTCACAAAACCCAATGGAATATGAATACTCCTCCATTGATGTAGCGCCGGAACGACCTATGCCTGCAGAACAGGATTATTTCAATTTATTTGAATTTTCTGCTAAATGGGACCCCATTCCTACTATGCTTACCCAAAATCACACTAAACTGGTAAAAGGGTTTATGGGACAAACAACTGCATTTAATCAGCAAAATATTAAATCGAATGTCCTCATACTTGGTGACAATAAACCCTTTCAAGAGGCAAGATATATTCACGGAATTTTTGGTCAAGGTTTCTGGACCTTTTATGGCGGGCATGACCCGGAAGATTATCGCCATCATGTCAATGATCCAGAAACGGATTTAAGTTTACATCCCAATTCTCCTGGTTACCGTTTGATTTTAAATAACATTTTATTTCCTGCTGCAAAGAAAAAAGAAAGAAAAACATAAAAAGAGAAAAAATGTCGAGAATATCAGCTTCTGTTTGGCAAATTATAGCTGGAATTTCCCTTATGATTCTGGCTTTTTTAGGGGGTGCAGCCTGGATGGAAAAGGAAGATAATCCATCTAAATTAACTATTAGTCCCTCAGATGAAAAGATTACCTTATTGACGAATAGTGAAATATCTACGATACAACTATTCGAAAAAGCAGCTCCAGGCGTATGTTTTATTACGACGACCAATCTGCGGGAAAATTTTTGGACCAGAGATATATCAGAAATAAAAAGTGGAACAGGCTCTGGTTTTATCTGGGATAAAATGGGGCATATTGTTACCAATTATCATGTCATTGAAGGCGCTGACAAAGCAACTGTAACCTTAGCTGACCAAACAAACTGGGCGGCCGAATTGATAGGTGTTGCCCCTGAAAAAGATCTGGCCGTTTTAAAAATAAAGGCACCTATTTCCGCTTTATACCCAATACCTGTGGGAATTTCTGAAAATCTCAAGGTTGGTCAATCCGTTTTTGCTATCGGAAATCCGTTTGGATTAGATCAGACTTTGACTACTGGCGTGGTTAGTGCATTAGGAAGAGAAATACAGTCGCGTGCTGGAGTTCCCATCAGAGATGCTATACAAACAGACGCAGCTATTAATCCAGGCAATTCAGGAGGCCCCCTACTCGACTCTGGCGGCAAGCTCATAGGAGTAAATACGGCCATCTATAGTCCTTCAGGTGCATCAGCGGGTATCGGATTTTCCATACCTGTAGATGCGGTTCGTTGGGTTGTACCTGAATTGATTCGATATGGAAAAATACAAAGGCCTACTTTAGGTGTAGAGCTGGCAAGCAATAACATCGTTGCCAGATATGGTTTACAAGGTCCTTTGATTTTAAATGTTCCTACGGGAAGTAATGCAGAAAAAAGTGGATTTCAACCTACAAGACGGAACCGATATGGTGAAATTCTGCTAGGTGATATTATAGTATCTGTTGACGGCGAACCAGTTAAGAATAATGGTGATTTATACCTTATTTTAGAAAAGCGCAAAGTTGGAGACGTAGTGGAAGTTGAAATCATTCGAAATCAGAAAAAGGCAAAGTTAAAGTTACAATTGGAAGAAGGGCAATAAATAATTTATTTAACGGAGCTTTTGCGTGACTTTAAAGATTAGGTGCGTATTAAAAATAAAAAAACAAAATGTTAGAATTATATATAGCCACGTTGGCATCTATATTTTCTGTTGTTAACCCATTGGGAGCAGTTCCCGTTTATCTGGCCATGACACCTGAGTATACCCAGAAGGAAAGAAACAGGACTTCCCGGATGACGAGTATTTACTTTTTTTTGATATTAAGTTTATTTTTTCTTGCAGGAACCTGGATATTAGGTTTTTTTGGAATCAGTATAGGTGCCATGCGTATCGCTGGGGGCTTGGTAATCATGAGTTCCGGATACACCTTGTTAACAGGAAATATGTCAAAAAGTGGGGCTACCTCAAAGAAAGTAACGGAAGAAGCCCTTCATAAAGAAGATATATCCTTTGCGCCATTGGCGATGCCGCTACTTTCAGGTCCTGGCTCCATATCGCTGCTAATCACCTATTTTGATGATTATCCTTTGTGGTGGCAAAAAGGTACCATTGTTGGGGTAATATTTACGATGGGTATTATTGTGTATCTTATTTTAAGATTTGCCCCTCTATTGTATCAATTTTTAGGTGAAGCAGGGCTTCGGGCATTGTCAAGGATAATGGGATTCATTGTAATGTCCATTGGAGTACAATTTATTATTGGCGGAATTTCTAAAGTTTTTTAATAAAATAGGTGGATTTTGAGTTACTTTGAATGGACAAATAATCAAAATCTACTTTTATGTTCCGAGAAATATCAAAATTTATATTTTTCAAAATTGCCAAATTCAAAATTATTGGAGATTTCCCAGATCATTTAAATAAATATCTGGTTATAGCTGCGCCGCATACATCCTGGTGGGATTTTCCTTTGGGATTAGTACTTCGTTCTATACTTCAAAAAGACATCCGTTTTATTGGCAAAGAATCTTTGTTCAAAGGTCCCTTTGGATTCATTTTTTATGCTCTAGGTGGGTATCCTGTCAACCGGTCTGAGCGTAAAAATATGGTTGACAGCATGATAAATATTTTCAATATTCACGACAAATTTGCAGTAGCTATGTCCCCTGAAGGCACAAGAAAGCGGGTAGAAAAATTCAGGACAGGCTTTTATTATATTGCCAAGGGGGCAAAGGTTCCAATCGTTATGGTCCAATTTAATTTTGGGGAGAAAAAAGTGGTCATCAGAGATCCTTTTTATATAACAGACGACATGGAAAAGGACATGCAATTAATATGGAATTATTTTAAAGGTATTGAAGGTAAGGTTCCTGGTAAAGGGATAATATAGAAAGGGAAAGGGTTAAAAGGAAATAGGCGGTTGGCTGTTTATCGGTAGGTTTTTGGGTGATTGGTGATTGGTTCTTGGTGCTTTTAGGGGTAGTTCTCTGGCGGTTGACTGTTGCTCGGCAGCTTTTCAGGTTATTGGTACTTGGTGATTGGTGCTTAGTGATTGGGGGATAGTTCTCTTGCGGTTGACAGTTTCTCAGCAGGTTTTCAGGTGATTGGTGATTAGTGCTTGGTGCTTTTAGGGGTGGTTCTCGGGCGGTTTGCAGTTGCTCGGGTGCTTTCTAGGTGATTGGTTATTGGTACTTGGTGATTGGTGCTTTTAGGGGTAGTTCTCTGGCGGTTGACTTTTGCTCGGCAGCTTTTTGGGTGTTTGGTGAGATATTTCTATTATCCCATTTAGTAGGCGATGTACGCATCGTCTTTTTTCGTTAGGGAACAAATTTTGAGTTTACGTCCTAATCCCTAATTACCAATCACTAAGCTCTTCGAAATTAAGCCTTACGATTATTTTTTTATAAGACTGTTCA
>JBEAXK010000044.1:0-9963 GCA_041159865.1 Bacteroidota bacterium | reverse complement strand
AAAACCAATCATTTCTAGCTGTTCCATTAATAAATAATACATCATTATAAGATATTTCCGCCGATCCATACAATGAATTTACCTGACGTTCTGAAAAATCATAAACGGGATCTTTTGCACGTCCATTGCTCAATGAATATAAATCACGCACAAAAAAGTCTTGCACCAGAACATTATGGCGACTTATTTTACGGTACATTTGATTTCCCCCTGCAGATACATTTATCCCAATCTTACCAAAATTTTTATTCGCTCCAATTAAAAAATCAGCATTTAATTCTCTGACTGTTCTGGAATCTTGAACATATTGACCGTTGACAAATCCTGCGGGAGCCGCTACTTGCCGTTGCGTTCCTGTTGGCAAATTATATTCTTGTTCCCTTGCATAATAATCTTGCCCAACACGCGCTTGCACATACAACCAGTCCGTTATATTGTAACGACTGGTAAGATTACCAAAAACACGATCATTAGAAATTCTGTCAAATCTTTTAAGGGCAAAATAAGGATTTGTCCTGTTAGTGAAACGAGACCAAACTGTTTCATTTCCATTTTCATCAGAAGCATTCTCCCTCAATAAGGCTAAAGGCATGGAGTTAGCCATATTATATATAATGACAGGACTAAAATCTTGCTCTGCAATATTGGGTGGATTTATACGGTTTTCATTAGAATAATTTATGTTTCCAGAGAATACTAATTTTTTAGCAAAGGTCTGACTGAATCCTAAATTGACTGTTTTACGATTATAGCCAGAACCCTCTAAAATCGAGGTATTTCCCAATTGAGAACCTGAAAGACTGAAACCTCCATTCTGACCACCCGATGAAATGGTTAGGGTATTTGTTAAAGTACTGCCTATTCTGTAAAACTGGTTAATAATTCCCCTTTGAGGTTCGTAAGGAACTGTAATGTTATTAAATAAAACTTGAGTCATCCCTGGCTGAAACTTTTCGCCAAAACTCCATTGTCCCGATGTTGGGAAGGCAGTTGTAGGTCGAAGTCCGTTTTCCCCTTGACCATATTCGTATTGATAATCGGTATAATCCAAAGGTTTTTCATTCGTATAATTGGCGTTATAAGTTATACTTACCCCTTGTCCTTTTGCCCCTGATTTGGTGGTAATCATAATGACTCCATCCTTTGCCCTGGAACCATATAGCGCAGAGGCCGCAGCTCCTTTCAAAACGGTCATATTTTCAATATCATCAGGATTTATACTGCTCAGACCATCTCCCCCATCAGACGTTCTGTTTGATCCTCTTTCCGAAACATCACCCCTTGCCCCATTATTTGTATTATCAATAGGAACACCATTTACAACAATTAAAGGGGAATTATTACCACCAAAGGAAGACTGACCCCTAATCCGAATTTTACTAGTTCCTGCTGCACCAGATCCAAGTGATGTTATATTTACACCTGCCATTTTACCCTGTAAAGCATTCATAAAATTAACACTTCGATTTACTGAAACATCCTCCCCTCCTACAGTTGCTGTTGCATAACCTAAACTCTTGGATTGTTTTTTAACCCCCAAAGCAGTAACTACGACTTCTTCCAGCTCTCTGCCTTCTTTAAGTTGAACATTAATAGTATTTCGACCGTCTATAGGAATGGTTTGGGTTTGATAGCCAATAAAACTGACTACCAGATTTCCCTTTGCTTCACTGTCTTCTAATTCCAGGGAAAATTTCCCATCTAAATCTGTAGAACTACCTTTGGAGGTTCCTTCCAAAATAACCGTTGCTCCAATAAGAGGTTCATTATTTTCATCTGTAATTAGACCCGACACTATAAAAACAGGTGGGCGAATTCGTAAATTATTATCTTTTTGCCTTTCCAATAGGGAGAACCCTGAAAAATTTGGATTTCTCAATCGGCTGAGAATAATTTGTTGTGCATCAGCTTCATAAACAATACCCAAAGGTTTAAGCATAACTGATAATACTTCCGCCAGTCTTTGATTGTTTGCCTCGACAGAAACCTTATTATTAGGTTGGATTTCCCGGTGATTATAAATAAACCGAGCCTTAGTCCGTTGTTCAATCGTGGATAAAACCGTTTTTAGGTTCTCATTTGTAAGCTTGATGGTCAGTTTTTCATCTAATACTCCCTGGCCATTAAGATTATTGGCATGGATAATTCCAGCTGTGGCTATCAAAACCAAAATTTGTGTAAATGTAATTTTCATCACTTTGAAAAGAAAATCTGTTTTCGGTTTCATACTATTGTAAGGTGTTTAGTTAATATTAAAATTTACTTTCCTTACAGATAGCGGAACTTTATTTCAGATACTCGTTTGATTACAATTTTTTAATAAAAAATATGAATCTTGTCTTTTACAATCGAAATTTACAAAACAGAAAAATTATTTCAAACATCCCTCACTATGAATAACAATTTGAGCATCTGTTTTTTCATAACTGGAATGGGTGATTTTACAGATAAGGTCTAATTTTTTAAATAAGGATTCATCCGACAAATTCGCAGTTAAAAAACAATTTTCCATTACATGCGCATCATATATTACGGTAATTCCATATATTTTTTCTAAAATGGAAAACACCTCTGAAACAGGCTTTTCATCAAAAATAAAATCCTGCGGCGGAAGGTTAACTAATGCAACTGGCTGATCAACAATCGTTTTTAATAACCGTTCCTCATTTGCTGAATAAGCAACCTTTTGATTTGGTGTCAATATAACACCAATGGATTCATTGAATAAATTTTGTTTCGCCCTTTCCTGATCCTTTCTTGTATAAACGGATACTTTACCTGATTTCACTTCTACGAATATATCTTTATTTTTTGCCGCATTAACCAAAAAACTCGTGCCTAATACTTGCGTAGAAATGTGATCCGTGTAAACCCAGAACGGTTTTTGCGGATTTTTAACCACGTCAAAAAATGCCTTTCCCGCTAAATACACTTCTCTCTTTGATTTATCAAATTCCAGGGGATAACGCAAGATACTATTCGGATATAAAACCACTATGCTTCCATCGTTCAAGGTTATACTTTGGTTCACCCTATTTAAATTCCGTTTTTCAATAAATTCATTATTGGTATTTGAAAAAACAGGGGCTGTTTCAATTGTTTTCTTTGGGATTCGAATTTTATTTGTGTTGTAATACCAAAAACCTGAACCAAAAACCAGGAATATCGCAACAGCAATCCGCCAAACAGGTCTTTTCCATACAGGTATTAATTTCTTGGGATGAACAGCTACCTCATCCGTAATCGTTTCTAAAGAAACCAGATCCAGGTGGGTATCTTTTTCTTCGAGGGCATATAAAAATGCTCTCGCTAATTGAATTTTTTGAGAAAAATCAGGATTAGCCATAAGCCAAACGTTCCAAAACCTCTCTGCTTGTTCATCTTTATGAAGAACCCAACTACGAAACGAGGTATCTTTTGAAAAGTCTTCAAAATTAAATTTGGTATAATCGATATTACTCATTTTTACTTTATTACTAAAAGTCTTTTTTTGTTATTATCCGTAATTAAACGCCTCCTGCTAACACTCGTTCATCAGATAGCCATTTTTATGATCAGATACTTGTTTTTAAAGATAAATTTTTAATAAAAAGCCAAGAAATAAGGAAAAGTGTTGCCAATTATCCTTAAAATTCTTAAAAGCTGATTGTAAATGATTGGAAACTGATTGTTCATTGACCCCCATAATCTCTGCTATTTCAGTCCTCTCAAGATTTTGATAAAACCTCAAATACAAAACTTCTCGCTGCCTTTTAGGTAATTTGTTTAGTAATTCACTCACTTTTAAGGTCATTTCATTTAAACTATCTTGTTCAATTAAAAGCCATTCATGTGAAAAATCAAACAATTCTGGTTCATTCTCCAAATTATTTACAGTGAAATTATCTTCCACTCGTTGCCTTACTTTTTCTCGCAATATTCGGCGACGTACTGAACTTAATAAATATGCATGAATACTATTGGGTGTGAGAATCGTATCGCGGTGTGTCCAAACTGATATAAAAACATCTTGAACACAATCCTTCACAAAGGCTTCATCTTTGACAAATTTGAAACCATAATTAATCAATAAATTAAAATATAATTTAATAAGCTTACCTAAAGCTAACTCACTTCCTTGTTTCAACTGCTGCCAAAGTTGAACGTCATTATTAGAATTAGAAGATTTAGCTAAAGACATTTATTATTTTTAAGAAAAATAAGCATTTTCCACTGAAAAGAAATTCTTTTCAGCGAAATAATCATTCACTGGTCTATGATTGAAAAATTTTATTATTTGTGCTATAAGGGATAATCTATATGATTTTACTTTTTTTAAACCATATAAATATAAATAAAGCGAGGCTAACCATCATAGCGAGTGCCATGAAATAGCCATATTTCCATTCCAATTCAGGCATATATTTAAAATTCATGCCGTAAATTCCTACTATAAAAGTTAAGGGTAGAAAAAAGGCAGAGAAAACAGTCAGCAGTTTAATGGTATCATTCGTTTTTTTTGTGTTCACTGAATGCCAGGTATTTAAAAGATTATTCGCATTTTCCAATACTTCATCATATTTCAAAATTAACTGTACAAGTCTGTCTTTCAAATCCTGTAAAGCCGATTTATTTTTTCGCCCAACCTCAAGTTGATGCATTACATTTTGAAAAATGATTAAAAGTTTTTTAGTGATGCGCGTTTGCATCTTCAAATAATACAGATCCTCCATGGATACTTTATCCTCATTTTTTAGAAAAATAGTCTTTTCAAATTCCTCCATCCGCTTATCAAATTCATTTAAAGGCGGCTGATATGAATTTAACATTTTATGAATCAAGTGCAATAATAGGTCTTCGACCTGTTCAAAAGATGCTTCACAATTTTCAATAAAATCAAAGGAGCTTCTGTGAATCGTTATAAGTTTTTTTTCATTATAAAAAAAGGCAATTTTATTTGAAAATTCTGTTATCGTTGATGCCACTTGGTTATTAGTGGATGTAAATGCTCTCAGAATTAAAAATTGATAATTAGATTCTTTCTCAAATTTGGGTAAATGACCAGGTTCAAGACTATCTTTAATCTGATGAAAATCCAACTGGTATTTTTTGGCAATATCATCTAAACTTGATTTGTCAGGGTTCTGGAAATCTGTCCATTCAAAGTTTTCAAAAGTTCTTGAAATAATAGGTGTCGAATCCATGGTAAATGTAAGGTGTTAAATTAATTTATCCTTTTTTGAAAATAAACTCTTGATATAGGCAACATTTTCTAATTCAACTCTTCCTTTATTTCCACTTTAGCGTGTGCCTGCCCCCATTCATGCAGAGATCTGATACTGGGCAATAATTTTTCCCCTTTGTTGGTAAGTTCATATTCGACGGTCGGAGGAACTGTTGCAAAAACAGTCCTGGTAATGATACCGTTAGCTTCCAGATTCTTTAATTCTTTCACCAACATTCTGGTGTTTATTCCAGCCACAGTGCGCTCAATTTCCATAAATCTCATTTTGCCTTTCGATAAATTATAGATGATAGGCATAGCCCATTTTCCGCCAATAATGTCTAACACATCTTTAAGACTACAACCCTTTTGAGAATTGTTCCATTTATTATTTTCCATAACACATTGATTTTTAACATTGCTTTACCTTAGGGTACTACTATACATAAGTGTAACTACTTTCAAAAGTAAAGTATTAAGTTTAGATTTGCAAGTGAATTTAAAAACAAGTGATATTATGAATAAAAAATCGAGCGACCTCATTTACTGGGTGCTGACAGGTATTGTGGCCCTTGTATTTATTGGAAGTGCCTCTGGCAAATTTTTTCCCAATGAAGAAGCCCTAAAAATGGCAGCTAGTTTTGGTTTGGATGCAAAAACAAATACCATACTGGGTATTGTAGAACTACTGAGTTTAATTCTTTTTGTGATTCCCAGAACAGGAATCCTTGGGACCTTATTATTAGCAGCCTATATGGGCGGTGCTATTGCCACTCATTTGGAACATGGGCAATCCATTATTGCACCTTGTATCATCCAAACTTTCCTATTTCTGGTAGCCTTTTATCGATTTCCAGAACTGAGGACAAAACTATTAAACGCATGAACAGAATACTCGTCATTCTTACCCTGGACATGGAAAATCTGCCAGGCAATTTTCAACAAATATTGCAACACGAGCGAGAGGTTGTGGCGCAATGGAAAAAAGAGGGCATTTTGGAACAATTATACCTAAGGCAAGCGAAAAATGGCGCGGTGTTGATATTTAAAGACATTGATGAGGAAAAAGCAAATCAGTTGATGACCACCCTACCTTTTTATCCATTGAGAAAGTCCATGGAGATATTTCCACTTATCAAGGAAGCTGAGATATGAGGACAGTCGATATAAAGAGGGATAATTAACGAAACATTATACTGGAAACAGCTTACTGATCTTTTAGAAAGAGGTCAATAAGTTGTTTCTGTATTTTTTATTACTCATTCATTTAAAGAAAAAATAACGCAAACAAAAGTGAAGAAAAATTTAATTTTATTTAATGTATAAATATATGATTTATATATAAATAAATAGATTTAACACAAAACAAATAAAGTATAAAAAGACTTTAACACGTTCGTATTTAATTAGTTATTTCTTCAAAGATTTTCTCCTGCTATTCCTTCTTTCTTCCCTTATTATTTTTATTAATTATTTTGGTGCGATATCGTAATATTAGTTAAAGACCTTGTAAAAAGTGACCTCTCCACAGGAACCATAGCGTCCAAATCAAAAACATCATTTGTAATCCCAAAAATCATATCAATCCTGATTCAAAACCAGGTGTTGAAGAGAAAATTTACATTGAAACCTGTCGGGGAAAAGACGCTAGGCATCGCGTCTCTACAGGGCATAAAGAAACCTTAAAGGATGGATAATATTTATTTGTCATTGCGCCATTATTAGGGGAATTCATCTGTATCATGAAATAGAGAATGCCATTCGCCCCTACATGGCGTAAACTATGATTTCCTTGTTGTCAACGATATGTACTTCCCGACGGATACGGTCCTCCCAGGATAATTCTACCGCACTTTTTTTCTCGAGGAATACCATATACCCCGTTTTTTGGCCTAATCTATCAAGGTAACGGGCTAGTTGTTCAATACCCTCTGGTTCTGACCATTTATCATGGTGCATCTTTATCTCTATGGTTATAACTTGTGCTTTCCAAAAAATGACTAAATCTGTCCGCCCATTTCCAGCTGCCATTTCTCTTTCAATGCGCCCTCCCCCATTGATAATACGTTGTAAAAAAGCCATCAACATCAACTGGTGTCCCGCCTCTTTATATTGATATCTGTCAATCCACGATTCAGCGTTGCGTCGATAAAATTGGGTGAATGCATCCAGTAACTTATCCATGTTCAAGGTGCCATCGGCATTTAGATACCAACTCGTCTGAGCGATATCCTGATTGATACCAACGGAAAAGCCTATGGTTAATATCCGTGTAACGATTTCTCTGTATATTGGATTAGCAAACTGTATAGGATTTCCTGTACTGATAATGCCCAAATCGCGGCAATATCTGATGGCATCATCCGCTCCATCAAAAGCAGGAGAATCACCAGTGATGATACTCATGATAATGGGGCGAACCCGGGGATCATCTATTTTATCAGCTAAGCTGTCAAGGTGCGTTTGACGTTGTTCGATGAGCCGCTCCTTGGCTAACTCAATCAAGTCTAAGGTAATTTCAAGGGTATAATCATTCTTTAAAATTTTCCTTACCACTTCATTGGCCAGCGCATTCGTCAACCAAGGTTGTCCACCAGAATAGGCATATAACTTTTCTAATACTTCTTCAGGAAAAATTTGTCCAGTATCCTGCGCATGTTGGTTTAATAATCCACGTACCTCCTCCTTCGAAAACACAGGTAGAAAAAAAGATTCTGCCTTAATATTAAATGGAGAACCAGAACCTATCGACGGATTATCCGCCCGTGCGCGGGTGCGGAAATCACGTATATCTCGAAGACCTACCAACGCAATAGACTGTGGAAAATGATTAGGACGGGTTTGAAAGCCGTCTCGTAGTTGACGTAAGGTTGAAATTAGTACATCATCGTAGAGGGCGTCCACTTCATCTAATAATAAAACCAGTGGTTTATCTAGTGTATCACACCAATCAGTGAGATAATTCCTTAGTAATAGATTACCTGGTTCATAACCATCTGGCTTAGGCGGTAAAGAATCCGGCGATAAAAAAATTTTAGACGTCAAATACAAAGATTGTATAAACACCTTATTCGCCGTTTCCACGGTGATACTGTTATATCCCGCTGATTCAAGCGAACATACCACAGACACATAATTCCCTTCCTTATTCAGACGGTGAGCCAAAGCGTGTAGGAAAGTGGTTTTACCTGTTTGTCGGGGCGCATGAATGAGAAAATATTGCATATCCTCTATCAGGATATGTATATTATCATACATATTCCTAAAGGGATCTACCATGTAGTGCCTTTCAGGATTACATAATCCCGTGGTGTTAAAGATTCTTCTCATTTTGTAAAGGTACGCCTTTTTAGCACAGGATGTAGGATCAAGTTGAAGGGTATTTAGGAAATCAAAATGCTATCCCAAAGAAGGAAACTAATTCATGTCTGAACTTTGATTTTTATGATTACTCTGATAACAGATTGGATTTAATTAAATTGAACCTATCGGGAAAAAGACAATGCGTACGTAACGCATCGACGAAAGAAGTGTATAAAGTAATCCATTCACGAATAACCCTAAATTTCAAACCGAATACCATCTATCTAGTCTAAGGTGAAAATTATGTACGCATCAGCCATTGGTTTTTGAATCAGGATTTTCAGGATTTATAGGATTAACTATAGGTCGCTGGTTTTTGGAGGAAGGTTATTTTTAAACGGTGCTTTCATTTCAAAGCCTCCCGCCGCTGCATTACGCAGCGTCGAGAAGGATGATAAAAAGTAATCCTCTACGAATAACCTTTACTTTATAAACGAAGACGTCCTTTCTAATCCTCGAAATCCTGTAAATCCTGATTCAAAACCAGTTGCAGACAAATTCAATTTTGAACAAATCCATCAAAGTTTTCAGGGTTGCAAAAAGAGAAGTTAATTTTTATAAGACAAAACACCCATGAGACAAATAATTTTTTGTCTTATGAATGTTTTTAATGATCGGAAAACAGCCTCTTTTATATTATTAAATTAACTATTAAAATCATAGCTTCAATAAACCCCAAGCGCTTTCGCAAGTTAATTAAATAATTAATTTTTTATGCATCGAATGGATGCACCATAACGCTTATTTTCTTGAGTCCTAAATACTTGATCACCAGCAAAAATCAACAAGCGGAACCTAGCTTGTTCAGTATTAAGGTCAAATGTAGTAGAACTCCAGAACCAACCATTTTTATTAAGGTTGTCAACCATACCTTGGAGGGGAAGACCAACATCGCTCCTGCGAAACCCCCCTCCCAGAGCAGAAAAGCCACTTTGGTTAGTACCTATATTTGGAAAATTCCAGAAGCTGGTACCGGGTGTTTTCATCTTTCCACCAGCAGTAGTACTCTGAACGCCTGTTGCTACTGAAGTTGAATCAATTGATAAAATCAGTATTGTCCATTCATCATCAGTAGGAACATGCCAGCCATCAGGGCATATTTTTCTTGAGTCAGTTGCAGCATACCAATTGTACAAATATCCATAAGTTCCAACATATCCACTTACACCAACATAATCTGTGAGAGCCCCTATCGCTGCTGTTCCCCAGGTACTATTTGAAGAATCAGGAATGATATCATTATTATTATACTTGGTTACCTTTAAATTTTCTTTTGTCCAACATTGAGTACCTATAGCAACTGTGCTATAGATATTACCATCAATATCTGTAACTGTTGAGGTTGGACAAACAGGAGCTAAACACGGAACTCCTGGACAGTTCTCCAATGCAGCCTT
>JBEAXK010000007.1:0-4799 GCA_041159865.1 Bacteroidota bacterium | reverse complement strand
AATGAGGTGTTTATACAATCTTTGTATTTGACGTCTAAAATTTTTTTATCGCCCGCTGCTTTACCGCCTAATCCGGATGGTTATTCTCCAGGTAATTTATTACTAAGAAATTATCTTACTGATTGGTGCGATACACTAGATAAACCATTGGTTTTATTGCTCGATGAGGTGGATGCTCTCTACGACGACGTGCTCATTTCCACTTTACGTCAATTAAGAGACGGTTTTCAAACCCGCCCTAATCATTTTCCTCAATCAATTGCCTTAGTAGGGCTTCGTGACATTCGTGATTTTCGTTTTCGTGCCCGAGCAGATAATCCGTCGATAGGTTCAGGGTCGCCTTTTAACATAAAGGCAAAATCTTTTTTCTTGCCCGTGTTTTCGAAAGATGAAGTGCGAGGATTATTAAGCCAACATACTCAGGATACTGGCCAGGTTTTTTCTGAAGAGGCATTAGAAAAGTTATACGCCTATTCCGGTGGACAGCCCTGGCTGACTAACGCTTTGGCCAATGAGGTGGTAAGGGAGATTCTAAAGAATGATTATTCGTGCGAAATTACTTTAGACTTGATTGAGCTAGCGAAGGAACGCCTCATCGAACAGCGCCAAACGCATCTGGACAGCTTAGCTGACAAAATAGATGATCCCCGGGTACGACCCATTATTATGAGTATCATCACGGGTGATTCTCCTGCCTTTGATGGAGCAGATGATGCTATCCGTTACTGCCGCGATTTGGGTATTATTAGCACAGGGAATCCCATACAATTTGCCAATCCGATATATAGAGAAATCATAACCCGTATCTTAACCATAGGATTTTCTGTTAGTATTAATCAGGATATCGCCCAAACGATTTGGTACCTAAATAAGGACGGCTCGCTGAATATGGACAAATTACTGGACGCATTTACTGATTTTTACCGATGGAATTCAGAATCTTGGATTGATAGATATAAATATAAAGAAGCGGGACATCAATTATTTCTGATGGCTTTTTTGCAAAGGATTATCAATGGGGGAGGACGTATCGAAAGAGAAATGGCAACGGGAAATGGGCGGACAGATTTAGTCATATTCTGGAAATCACAGGTCATTACTATAGAAATAAAAATGCATCACGACGCGCGTTCCGAACCCCACGGTATTCAACAATTAGCCCGTTACCTGGATAGATTAGGCCAAAAAACAGGGTACATGGTGTTTCTAGAAAAGAAAAGCGCGGTAGAACTATCCTGGGAAGATCGTATCCGTCGGGAAGTTCATATTGTTGACAACAAGGAAATTATATTATATGCCATGTAGGGGCTAATTGCATTCATCCTTTCATGATAAAGATGCATTCCCCTATTTACGGCACAATGACAAACAAATTTCGGGCTATCCATCCCATCAGGTTTCTCTATGACATGTAGAGACGTGATGCCTCGCGTCTTCTCCCCGATAGGTTTCAATATAAATTTATCTTCAACACTTGGTTTTTCAAAATGTATATCTTTCACAAGAGCATAAGCCCCTCATTCTTCGTCACCCACCCATTATATCTTTAAAAATATTTTTCGCTCAAACATCCATTTGCAAATAAGCACAAAAACGGATAAAACCAATAGTTGTAATACCAGTTCACTGAACCAAGTGCCACTCCATTTTAATAAAGCATTTGAAAAAGGCAGAATGCAGGATTCTATCAATTCTCCGCCTCCGATATGTGCAAATAGGTAGATGAAAAGGGCATTCATGCTGATATACTGTAAAAGGGAAAATGCCTTATTCCATTTTATAGTTTTGATTAGCCATTCAAAAAATACCAGCAATATTAAAGCATAGCCGCCACTTACAAGAACAAAAGTGGCGGTGCTGATTCGTTTAATAATTGGGGTAAATGAATCACCCAAATATCCAAGTAAAAGTAAAAAACCGCCTGAAAGGATTAAGGGTAAATGATTTTTTAAGATTGAACCCTTTTGTTCATTCTTTAGTAACCAAATGCCTGCCATCATTCCCCAAATAGTATGAGCAGCGGTAGGTATGGCATTGAATGAAACCCAACTGCCTCTTAGATCTGCTCCACCATATTGTAAGTCTAGCCAGGTGCCAAAATTTTTACTCGGTGAAAAGGGCTCGTTAAATCCTTCTATATGCCAATTTCTATATAATATTTCTGTTAAGATGAGCAGCAGTATGGAAATGATAAGTTGTATGTTCCTGTTAAAATCCTTTATTAAAAAAGCAATTAAATAGGTTAAAGATAACTGGGCAAGGACATTTTGAAACTTAAAGACTATTTTTCCCGGACCAATACAATATAGCGCCCAACCTAAAAATAATAACCAAAAACTTCGCTGAAGAGCATGTTTCCATATTTCCTTGTCGGTCTCTCCCTTCGCTTTCCTGTTTTTCACGGCAAAAGGTATAGAAACACCTACCATAAACATGAAAAAAGGTTGAATTAAGTCCCAAAAATAAAGTCCATGCCAGGGATGATGATGAAATTGATGACAAATTGCAGCTAACCAGGGTAATGGATTTTTTTCATCGATAAGGGAATCAAAAATTCCCGTAAATTCAGCTATTAATAAAAACATGATAAATCCCCGAAATACATCCAGGGAAAGATAACGGTCTATGGTTTTATTTGACATTGAAGGTGTTTTTTGGTGTTTCGCTTTTAAATTTAAATAATTTTAAGGATTCATTTTAAAAAAATAAGTAAACTTATGAAAATAGATATCGCTTTGATACCTCCAAGGGAAATAATTAATGGGTTTCATGGTCGGTTCGTACACACGGAAAATTTGACCATCGGATTTTGGGAAATTGATAAAGATGCAGTTTTACCCATGCACGCCCATATTCATGAACAGACGACTCAAGTTTTAGAAGGCGAATTTGAATTAACGGTAGGAGGGGTATTGCATCACTGTATTCCTGGCAGCGTTATGGTAATACCATCTTTTGTAGAACATGGCGGAAGGGCTTTGACAAATTGTAAAATAATGGATACTTTCTCACCGGTCAGGGAAGATTATAAATAATATTTGTATTTTCAATTTATTTAGTATCTTTGTGATATTAAAATGATATCAAAATGGAAAAAGAGTTAACTTTATCAAACAATGGGTTTTTACATTTATTTCTAGGAATTGGAATGATTTTCTCTCCCATTATTATGGTTTTTACGGGGGAAATACACGTGTTGTTTTTATTGCCTATAGTGGGTATAATATGGCTAATCGGATTATTTACCATTGAACCTAACCATAGTAGAGTGCTTATATTTTTTGGAAAATATATTGGGACAGTAAAAGGAAATGGTTTTTTCTGGATTAATCCCTTTTACGGTAAGGAAAAAGTATCTCTTCGTATTAGAAATCTGGAATCGGAGGTGATAAAAGTCAATGACCAACAGGGTAATCCCATTTTAATCAGTGCTATTGTTGTTTGGAAAGTGATTGATACTTATAAAGCCGTTTTTGATCTGGAAACTTTAAAGGATATTAATCCATCAACAGGGATCGGGAAGAAAAATCCAGAAGAATCCTATAAAAGATTTATTAAAATCCAGACAGAATCAGCTTTAAGAAAATTAGCACATACCTATCCTTACGACAACATTGATGAGTCTGAACCTGAGGTTATTTGTTTGAGGTCAGGCATTGATGAAATTAATCATACATTGGCAACAGAAATAGCGGAAAGGTTACTTTTAGTAGGTATTGAAGTTATTGAAGCCAGAATTTCTAATCTCTCTTATGCTCCGGAAATTGCCAGTGCCATGTTAAGAAGGCAACAAGCTACTGCCGTTATTGCAGCGAGACAAAAAATCGTTGAAGGAGCCGTAGGAATGGTTAAACTTGCCTTGGAATCTCTTAAGGAAAAGGATATTATTGAACTCGATGATGATAAAAAGGCGTCAATGGTTAGTAATTTATTGGTCGTATTATGCGCAGACGATTCAGTTAAACCAGTAATAAATACAGGTACTCTTCATTGAAATGGCAACAAAAAAAGCATTTGTCCTAAGAATTGATCCGGCTATTTCCGAAGCATTGGAAAAATGGGCGGAAGATGAATTCAGAAGTACCAATGGTCAATTGGAATACATCATTTCAAATGCGCTTAAAAAGGCAGGCAGATATCCCAAAAAATTAAAAAATTCAGAGGATAATCAACAAATTAATTAATTGATATTATTGGTAAACTGTCCTTGACTTCTCATCCTTTTATAGTTACATTGCTGAAAATATAGCAATGAAAAATGTAAAGGAAGTAAAAGAAAAGGTCACTGAGCTAAGCCAGGTTTGTGAAAGCACGGTAGAATACACGTATGATGATTATTATGATTGGTTATTTACCGAAAGGGTAGAACTTATTTTTGGTAAGGTCTTACCCATGGCTGCGCCAAATAGGATTCATCAAACAATTGCGAGAAATCTAACAGGGATATTTCTTCTTTTTTTTAAAGGTAAACCTTGCGAATTTTATCCCGCTCCCTTTGATGTCAGATTACCAGTTGGCATCAAGAAAGGGAAATATACTACGGTAGTGCAACCTGATTTATCTGTTTTTTGCGACCAGGAAAAATTAGATCAGAAGGGTGCAAAAGGGGCACCTGATTTGGTGGTGGAAATTCTTTCACCAGGGAATAGCCGCAGAGATATGAAAGATAAATTTGAGGTGTATGAATTGGCAGGGGTGAGGGAATATTGGATTTTTCATCCCATTGATTCTTTTGTTTTGCCTTATTTATTAAATGAAGAAGGCAAATTTGTAGGTCTTCCAGCTGTTCATTCCCCTGA
>JBEAXK010000091.1:0-10958 GCA_041159865.1 Bacteroidota bacterium | reverse complement strand
GTTTTAGAACAGTCAGGGTGTGTCCCTTAATTTAATTAGAATAAAAATTATTTCCTAATCTGTTTTATACGGAAATTAAAAGTCATTGATGATGCGAAATTATAATTCTAAAACATTTTTTAAGCTATTTTTAAGCTTATCATTCCTATATCTTTTTCATACTGCTTCATACGGACAAAAGTTGGAGAGCTGGATGAAAGCAGGAGATCATTCTTTTTTTGTGGAAAAAGACTATCGAACTGCCTTTAACTATTATCAGGCAGCAAGCGCCTATGATTCCACCCGGATAGATATCTGGGTGAAAATGGCAGAGTCAGCCAGAAATATGCAGGGTCTGCAAACAGCAAGAACAATTTATGACAGAGTTCTTCTTTTCCCAGATTCTATCCTATCTGCGGAAAATTTTTATTATTCGGCTTGGGTTAATATGCGCCTGGGTGATTATAAAGGAGTTCAAAAAAATTTACAGTCTTATTTTCGTAAGGCGAAGGATGGTGATCCCTTTAAAAGTCAGGCTATACTTTTGGAAAGTAGCAGTAATCAGATTTTAAAGAATTTTGCCTCTTATACAAATATTCCTGAGCAAACAAAGAAATTATCAACTTCAAATGATTGTTTAGAAGCCGAGTTTGGAGCTGTTTCTTTTAAAGACAATATCATATATGCTAAATTTTCTGAAAAAGAAAGGGTTACTTCCAAGTCAGATACCATTGCATTCGTTTCAAATTTAAGATTGATGACAGGTAATCAGGGGGATACCAGTTGGATGCCTCAACTTGCTGTCCCCAACAAAATAATTTCTGGACTTAGTTTTTTACCCGAAAATAAAGGACTTTACTATTGTTTATGTGATAAAGTAAATTTAATGAATGTCCGTTGTGACATATATTACAGAAAGTTAAATGATAATGGGGAGGTTAGCGAACCTCTCAAGATCAAAGCAAATGAGAGCGGATTTTCTACGCAGCATCCTGCTGTAGGAAAGGATATAAATGGAAACTTATGGTTATATTTTTCTTCAAACAGACCGGGTGGAAAAGGAAAGGATGATTTATATCGTGGTAGGGTTTTGGAAAATGGAGATGTTGAAACCATTGAAAATTTATCATTTTTGAATACCTCTGAGGAAGATGTGACACCGTTTTTTCATTCAAAAACCCAACGCCTTTATTTTAGTACGCAAGGCAGATTTACTTTTGGTGGCTTTGATGTATATGCCTCTTCAACATCTGGAAATGATTGGACGAATCCAATGAATATGGGCGTTCAAATGAATGCATCCTCTGACGATTTATTTTTTGCGCTTAGTGAAAAGGGTTCAAATGGTTGGTTAACTGTTAGAGGCGAAAAAGGAAGTGCCTGCACCACTGAGATGCCTGATGCTTGTTGTTATAACCTGGTTTCTTGGGAAATGCCAAGGAGAAGGGTCAGAATTATAGCTCGTAATGCCAATGATTCTGCTATTATTTCTGACGCTAATTTATCTGTTAAGTTACTTCCCAATGGTCAGTCAGATCAATTTGAGGTATCTTATGGAAACTGGCCATATCTTTCTTGGAATACAACTGACAATCATGAGGTAGGTATTCAAAGTGATGGTTTTGATCCGTATAAAGAGAATTTAAGTATTGAGCAATACCCTTACACGGGTGACACGGTTGAAATTGAGGTGTATTTGAAGCCAACTGTTATAGAACTGCAGGTATTAACTTTCGACGACAGAACAAAAGCTGCTTTAAATGGCTCCACCGTGACTCTTTCTAAGTTAATGATAAATGAAAAAACGGAAGACAATAGCCAAACAAATACTAATGGAAATTCCTTTGTTTTTTCAGTTATTCAAAACCATAAATATAAACTAGTCGCTAGTAAAGATAATTATGAGTCGGTAGAAATGCCAATTAGTTTCACCCTAAATGATGTAAGGGGTATGGGTAGAAAAATCACTATTGAAGTTTACTTGAAGCCACCTTTGTCAGCACCAGTTGCCTTGTATTTTGATAATGATATTCCTAAAGCAAGTGAGATGAAAATAAAGGGAACTGAAAATTATATTGATTTAGCTAATAAATATTACAATCAAAAAGAATCCTTTATCTCCAATTTTACACAGGTACTTCCCGAAAATGAAAAATTTGTTTTGAAGGAACAATATGATTTATTCTTCGACAGAGAAGTTAAGATGGGAAATATTAGTCTGGAATATTTAGCAAATGCAATTCTTGGAAAGCTGTCAGAAGGAAAAAAACTGGAGATTACTATAAATGGTTTTGCAAGTCCTTTGGGTGGTGCAACCTCTAATAAATTATTAAGCGATCGACGTGTTAAAACGGTACATAATTATCTTCTCGAAAGCAATCAGGCTAAATTAGCCGAATACGTTAAAAATGGACAGCTAAAATTGATAAAATCTGCCTTTGGAGAGGGAAAATCTGATAAAAAAGTGTCTGATAATCCAAAAGATAAGCGAAATTCGGTGTTCAGTTTGGTGGCTTCGGTTGAAAGAAGAGTTGAAATTTTAGTAAAAATTCTTAATTAATGAGGGCTATGAATCACTCCATAATAAATAAAAAAATAAACGTATTAACGCTAATTCATTATAGGTTAGCATTTTTAATATTCGGTTTATTCTTAATCTTACCTTTTTCTGCGAATGCTACGCATATTGTGGGAGGTGAAATAGGATACAAATGTTTAGGTGGAAATCAATATGAAATTACCTTAAGAGTTTTTAGAGATTGTTTCAATGCAAATCCAACAGCATTTTTTGATGATCCAGGTATTATTGGTGTATATGCTTCGAATGGTTTGAGGATAAATAACATTTCACTAAGGCCTATTGGTAATGACACTCTTAGGGAAGGACTTGATTCTTGTTATACCTCATTTATTAATAATGTTTGTGTTCATACGACTGTTTATAAAACAGTACTTACCCTTGCTCCAAGAGTAGGAGGTTACCATTTTGTATATCAACGCTGTTGTCGGAATACGACTATTTCCAATATTGTTAATCCTACAGAGGCTGGAGCTACCTATGATATTTTATTGACTGAAGCAGCTATGTTAAAATGTAATTCAAGTCCCGTTGTAAATTCATGGCCTCCCGTTTATGTTTGTGCAAATCAGGAACTGAATGTAAATTCCGCTGCCACAGATTTGAATAACGACTCTATTGCCTATAAACTTTGTGAGCCTTTAGTTGGTGGAACCATTCAAAGACCTCAACCTATTCCTCCAACAGGCCCTCCATTTCAACCCATTGTATGGCTTGCACCAACTTATTCTATTTCTAATGTACTTGGTGGTGAAAAACCTTTAACTATAGATGTTAATACAGGAATCATGAATGGGGTTCCTCCAATATTAGGTCAGTTTGTTGTGGGTGTATGTATAGAAGAATATGATCGCGCTACAAAATTATTATTATCAAAAGTTCGTCGTGACTTTCAGTATAATGTAGTGAATTGTCAGGTTCCTCAGGCAGCATTCGAAGCACCAAAAGAAGTTTGTGTAGGAACAAGTTTAACCTTGAATAAAAAAACAAACGGTGCAAAATCTGTAGAATGGTATGAAGGTGAACCTGGTGCGGAGAAATTAATCGCTAAGGGAGATTCCGTTAAACTATCCTTTTCAAAAGCAGGTAAAAATAAAATTACCCTATATTACGAAAAAGGAACTGCTTGTCAGAGTACTTTCTCAGTAGTTATTGAAGCGGTTGCAATCGATGTCAATACATCCCCTGCTGCCATTCAAACTTCAACCGTTTGTAGAGGTTCTGTCTTTCAAGTGAATGTTCAAAATAAGGATGTAAACAGATTATTGAACTATGACTGGAAAACAAGTGGAAATTTAGTTTCAGGCCAAAATACGTCTTTAGCATCTTTTAAAATGGATGCTCCTACTGAAATTACCCTACAACTCTCCAATTCCCTGGGATGTAAATCTACTCTTATCTTTCCCGTTGCTTTATTTCCAGCTATAAAATCAGGTTTAAATGATGGCGTTCAAATATGTAGAGATCAGCCATCCGCAACAAATCCTGACTTTAATAAAAACCTTTCCTACGAATGGTCACCACAAACCGGATTAAGTAATTCAAAAATCGGTAATCCTGTCATTACGTTAAAAAATAGTCAGATTTATTCTGTAAAAATTACCGATCCAGATTCGAAATGTGATACCACCGTTTCTTTCAATGCAGTCGTGAAGCCATTTGGAGCAAACCCTGGTATAGAAAATTTATTAACGGTTTGCTATAACGTAGGAAAACAAATTAATCCTAATTTCAATAATACGTTACGATATTTATGGCGCCCAGCAATGGGTCTCAATGATTCAACTAAGGGTAATCCTATCGTTACCTTAAAAGAATCAATGTCATATAAGGTGTTTATTCAAAATCCTGCTTCAGGATGTGATACTACGCTGGATGTTCGAATTGAAGTAAGTCCGATGCTTCCAGTTGTGGAATTAGATACTACCCTTGATTTTTGTCCAAACATTTCTAAAAAAGTAAAACTCCCTGAAAGTCCTTTGGTGACTTATTTATGGTCGCCGGCAACAGGTTTAGATAATCCAAATATAGCTAATCCTACCTTTAACCTAAAGAGCAGCCAACTATATACGGTAAAAGTTACAGACCCTAAGACAAATTGTAACTTAATGTGGAAAATAAATGCTCAAGTTAGTCCGGAAGCTACTATTTCAGCTGGGAAAGATACTGTTTTATGTAATTATGGTCCTTATTCATTTAATGCTACTTCTTCAATACCACTTTCTTTCCAATGGTCAAAATCACCTGATTTTTCCAATATCAGAAGTACACAAGCCATTTTCAGAGATTCTATCCTTAGAGGTGAAACCTCTTATCTTTTGAAAGCAACAGATACTAAAGGTTGTTTTTGGACAGATACTGTCCTTGTAAGAGCAGCTCCCGTTGAAGCGACAATGCCTGATAATTATGTAGTTTGTAAACCTGTTGACCTAACTACCGTAACTATTAAAGATAATGATCCTAGTCAAGGGCTAAAAAATTACAGCTGGTTTCCTGTCGGTTCGTTAACAACTAAACCAAATGAAGGACCTAACGCTATTTATAAAATTAATGCCACTACGCTGGTGAATGTTAATTTTGAGAATAAATATGGTTGTAAGAAATCTTTGGAAACGCAGTTAGAACTAATTGACATTAAAGTAAATATCGCAACGGATAGAGAAACATTAATTAAAGGCAATAATGAAATTGCCAATATTTCAGTGACTGGTTGTTCAGATTGTAGCTATGCCTGGACGCCTTCTACAGGGTTAAATGCCACAAATACTGCTTCAGTAAGGGCCACACCGCAAGATACCACTTTGTATAAAGTTGTGGTAACAAAAAAAGGCTGTAAAGAGGAGAAAACGATTCGTATAAATGTTGATAACGTGAATTGTGGTGAACCAAATATTTTTGTTCCTAATGCGTTTACTCCCAATAATGATGGAAATAATGATATCCTTAAGGTTAGAGGAAGATGGATTTCTAAATTACAATTTGTTGTGTATAATCGCTGGGGTCAAGAAATGTTTACAACCAATGATTTAAATAGTGGATGGAATGGGATTTATAAAGGAAATGAAGTATCTCCAGACGTATATAATTATTATTTGCAGGTTACCTGTCTGGATAATAAA
Source organism: Bacteroidota bacterium (assembly GCA_041159865.1). Lineage (GTDB taxonomy): Bacteria > Bacteroidota > Bacteroidia > Chitinophagales > Saprospiraceae > BJGN01. Next base: position 5,282 of record JBEAXK010000091.1, on the reverse strand, counting down.
ATTTTTACCAAAAGAGGCAATACAAGTCTTATAAAATAAGAATTGTACGGAAATAAAGATTTTTAGAAATGGCAACTCCGGTTGCCATTTTCATTTTTAGAACACAACAGATTGTCATTCTGTTTTATATTAAATAAAATTTGTATATTTGTAATTATTACGATGATAAAATTTCCAAAGTCAGGGTGACTTTTCAGAAGAAAATGACCATTTTACAATGTGGAGCATAAAAACTTATTTAATTGATTCCTGCCCTTTTAATTATTTGAAAAGTAAATTAATCTTCGGGTTATTTGCCTCTTTTTTCTTTTCAAATCCAATTTTTGCAACACATATTGTTGGGGGAGAAATAGGGTACAGATGTCTTGGAAATAATAATTTTGAAATTACGCTAAGAGTTTTTAGAGATTGTTTCAATGCAGCTGATGGTGCCTATTTTGATGACCCGGCGTCTGTGGGTGTTTTTAATAGAGAAGGAATACTTATTACTACTTTTTCCCTTAGCCCAATAGGAAACGATACATTAAGCGAGGGTACGGATCCTTGTCTGACCATTTCAAGACCTGTTTGTGTGCATACTACTACCTATAAAGATACCATAAATCTAGTGCCCCGAATAGGGGGATATAGGTTCGTTTACCAACGTTGTTGTCGAAATCAAACGATAGTTAATATTGTAAATCCATTGGAAACGGGTGCAACTTTTGATATTCTGCTTTCAGAAGCAGCCATGATAGATTGTAATTCCAGTCCTGTTATTAATTCATGGCCTCCCGTTTATGTTTGTAATAACAGACCTTTAATAGTTAATTCAAAGGCGACTGATGATAATTTTGACTCCTTGATTTACAAGTTCTGTACTCCTTTTCAAGGAGCTACCTTTGCCATCCCACAACCTGTTCCTCCTGATGGGCCTCCTTTTGATACTGTTGTCTGGGTTAATCCAACCTACAGTCTTTCCAATATGTTGGGAGGGAGTTTTCCTCTTGTCATTGACTCAAAAACAGGTATAATGACGGGTGTCCCGCAATTTTTGGGTCAGTTTGTAGTAGGCGTTTGTATCGAGGAGTATGACAAAGTGACAAAAACGTTACTTTCTCAAACAAGGCGGGATTTTCAATATAATGTGGTTAATTGCACAGGTTCAAATGCGTCTTTTAGCCTAGCTGAAAAAATATGCAGAAATACTGAAATCATTGTTTCCAGGGAAAATCCTGAAGCTACCACTTATGAATGGTATTTGGGAGAAGGGGAGGACAGAGAGTTAATTAGTAGAGATTTTTTAATTAAATTAAAATTTAATGAGATTGGTTCTTATGTACTAACACTTATTACCGACAAAGGTCAGTTTTGTGAAAGTACGCTTTCAAGAAGATTTGACGTAATAGGTAATGAAATAAATTTTTCTATTCAAAAGGAAGATTTTCTATGTGAGAATTTTTCTCGTTTTAGCTTAAAGGATGATTCTAAAAGCAGTGTTCAAACTATTTTTAATTATACCTGGACTGTAAAATTTGGCAACAGTATCCTTTCAAGTACCTTGAGAAATCCAGTTTTTGATATTCCTTTGGGTACCACAGGTACGATAACTTTAAAAATTTCTACCCCTTTTAATTGTGTAGATAGCTTGACTAATTCATTTACAACGGTTCCTTCTTCAGGAAGCGATTTTAATCTGTCTTTAGAAAAGGTCGATCCATGTCTTGATTCTTTAGTGTTAAAAGCTATTTCCTCAAAGCCTGTAACTCAATATTTATGGCTTAGTAAGGAGCATGATGTGTTACATACGGGTTTGTCTTATATCTTACCTTGGACAGCAAAAAGACCCAATAGACTGGTAGCAATAAATGATATAGGTTGCAAGGATACTCTTTTTCTCTCTCTGGATGAAATCAGATATCTTCCTTTTTCTCTTTTATATCCAGATTCATTGATTTTTTGTGATTCAATTTCAAAGAAATTAATTCCAAATTCCTTTAATCCTTTAGATTCTATTTCTTTGAAGTGGACTTCTTCATTGGGTGCGATAAATGGGGATAATTCATTAACCCCATTTTTGGATTATCCATTAAGAGAATATTTTGTATATGTCAAAATGTCTAATACTTTAGGATGTCAAAAGTTAGATTCAGTCAGGTTGATACCCGGATTCATCCGTGTTTTAAATACTTTACCACAAGATTCATTGGCCTTATGTTCTAATAATGAATTTTCCTTGGAGGTAAAAACTAGCCCTTCAATTTATCAAAAGAACTATTTGTGGTCGCCAGCTAATCTTATTAAACAGGGTCAGGGTACCTCTTCCATTGTTATTTTTACAGATAAATCAGCCAGTTTGCAAGTCAGTATAACGAATTCTCTTGGGTGTTCGACAAATAAAATAATGAATCTAAAGGTACAGGCATTTGACCCCGCACTTGATACCAGTATTATTATCTGTTCCCAATCTCCAGTTGTTTTAAATGCTGGATTTAATGCTTCATATTCTTATTATTGGTCACCTGGTTTTGGTTTAAATAGTCAAAATATAGGTAACCCAATTTTTTCTTCCCCTATAAGCAGGAATTATTCGGTAACGGTAACAAATCCAGTAAGTAATTGTAAAGTTATCAAAGAAGTCAAGGTAAAGAAAGGAGCTTTAACCTCGTTAAATATTGGTAATGACACGATTGTGTGCAACTTAAATAATTTATTTTTAGCTGTCATAGAACCCTTGAATACTTTAACCTACACCTGGTCCCGTGACTTTAATTTCAAAGAAATTCTAGGATCAGGTAATACCCTTTCAGCCAATATAAAGCAAGGAAAAAATCAATTCTTCGTGAAGTCAATAGATAACATAGGTTGTAGTTTAATTGACTCCATTACTATTCAGGCTGCGCCTATTAAGGCAATTATGCCTTCATCCCTTGTATTGTGTAATTATCCTGATACAGCTACTTTGACAGTGAGTAACCTGGATTCCACCCAGCTATTAAGTTATGATTGGTTTCCTAAATTTAATTTGGTTTCTAATCCTTTAAACAGCGGTATTGGTAAATTTTTAATGAGGGATACAGGTATTGTGAGGGTTATATTAATTAATCAATTTGGATGTAAATCTGAATTAAGTTCGCAAATTTCCTTTTCAAACAGAAGAATTCCTGTTATTTTTTCAGTAGGAAAAGATAGTACCCTTTGTAATTATGGAAACATAGAATTAAAGGTTAATACGAATATTTCTGTTAGGATTGATTGGTCTAAAGACGCTACTTTTAAAACTGTTTCTCATACTGGAAACAACTATAATTATCCTTTAATAAGAGGATTAAATACCCTTTATGTAAGAGGTGAGAATATAGATAAATGTATTTATTTAGATACCATTAAGTTAAATGTATTTCCTGTTGATGCTTCATTACCAAATAGTTATAATATTTGCGTCCCTTCAGATTCTGTAAAAATTGAAGTTACAGATAAAGATACCACCCAGTTTTTAAATTATTTATGGTCACCCAACGGGGTTATTAAATCAGATCCATTAGATGGTCCTGTTGCTTTTGCTCAAATAAGCAGAGATACGACAGCTTCTGTGTTATTGATAAATAAATATGGTTGTGAAACTACCATAAAAACAAAGTTAATATTGGTCAATCCACTGATAACTATCTCCGCTGATAAGGAAACACTCATTAAAAACAAGGGTGAAAAGGCGATATTAAGGGTAAATGGATGTGTGGGATGTCAATATATGTGGTCACCTTTTAATTCGTTGAATAGTCTAATAGATAGTGTAGTAACTGCAATGCCTGTTGATACTACTATTTATAAAGTCACAGCAAGTAAATTGGGTTGTTCAACCTCTGCATCCATACGAATAAACGTTGACAATGTCCAATGTGAAGAGCCTAATATTTTTGTTCCCAATGCTTTTACGCCCAATAATGATGGAAATAATGACGTTCTGCATGTAAGAGGTAGATGGATTACCTCCCTAAGGTTTATTGTATATAATCGCTACGGTCAGGAAGTTTTTTCGAGTTCAAATCAAGCCGATGGTTGGAATGGTATTTTTAAAGGAAAAGAACTGGGACCTGATGTATTTGGTTATTATCTCACCGTTCGTTGTGTTGATGGGGGAAATTTTGCAAAAAGAGGAAACGTGACTTTAATTAAATAAGACATTGTATATTTGCAAAAATTTGCTTTAAGGTGTTGAACAGATTATTAATTTTAGCTTTATTACAGCTGTCCTTTTATCATGTGTCCGGTCAATGTACTTCTGTTAAAGTAGAAACAGATGCTTTTGACAGCACACGAATTATTTTTGATAAACCAATTAATATTGGAGGACTTGTAACTTCAAATTTTGAAGTTGAGGATGGAAATAAAATGATTGAGGAAGCCAAATTATTAGTCACTTTCGCTGAAAATGATTCCCTTGAATCTTTCTTTCTCACTGTTGCTTTAATGGAGTGGGATTATCAGGTTTTGGAATCTGGTGAAAATGTTTTTTTATTACTTGAAAATGGAAGTATAATTAAATTGAATAATGTTGAAGATAGGGGGATTTTAGATAAAAAAACAAATATGAGAAGATATGAAGCAGTTTGTGTTCTTCCTGTCGATTTATATTATGCATTAACTCACTACAAAGTGGATAAAATTAGAATTCAATACAAAAGTGGTTTAAAAAGAACAGTTTCGGTTCTTACGGAACAACAAAAAAAATTCCAAAATTCGATAAGATGTATTGGAGAAAGAGCCGGAATAATGCCCTTAAAACCTTAAATTTTAGAATAGCTTTTCAACCAGGATACAGCCATATTTTTCATTACTTTTTGAAGCTCATATTGATTTTCTTCATTGTTTTCAATATTTGTTAATGAAGGTAAATTCTTGGCATAATAAAGTTGTTGATTAGGCATCTCCATTAAGGTACTGGCTAAAATTCTGGGGTATGGAAAACTAGGCTCGTTTTCTAAAATAATATCACCTATTGATCTAACTACTTTTTTATAAGCCAGGAAAAATCCATTCTTATTTTCTTCGGTTACTTCTTTTATTCTGTAAACCTTGTCCGCCTGACTAACCATAATACGATGCAGAATATCTTCATCTATGAAATCAATGACATTATTTTTGGTTATACTAAATAAAATACCTTCTATAGCTATATCCAATTTTTCAGAGGGGGAATAAATGTTTTCAAGTTTTAATTGAATATTAACATGCATATATTCCCAATACCAATTAGACAAATACACTAAAAACAAATGTTTATTTTCAAAATACCTATAAAT
>JBEAXK010000087.1:0-32224 GCA_041159865.1 Bacteroidota bacterium | reverse complement strand
TTATTAAAGTGAACATATTATAAATTATTTTACTATAATGTATTGAGTTTCAATGGTTCCAGCCATAATTCATATCCATTTTGGCTTATGATTTGCTTTACCCAAATCGTGAATCGGAATATCCCGTTTTATGCATTCAGGTAAAATGATACTTATGAAAATTAAAATCTACCTTTTAACATTGTTATTGTTGCCTGCCCTAAACCTACTGGCACAAAAGGAATCGACGGTCACTCGTGGTCAATTGTTGGTTAAATTTAAGCCTCAGGTAGTTCCAGAAAATTTTATGGTTGGTTTTCAAACGTACGCAAGAGATGGAGGAGGTATTTGGTTAGAGAAAAAATTAAGCAAGTCTGCAAATATTAATTTAATTGGTTATGATACCTTAACCGTTAATCCCCTCAATTTGCTTCAAGAAATCAAAAAGGATCCACAAGTGGAATATGCTTGTTTTGATATATCTGTAGAACCAAGAGGAGATATGCCGGATGATCCAAAATTAGAATCTCAGTGGGGTATATTTACCATTGGTGCTGAAAAGGTCTGGGAAATAACTAAAGGTGGTGTCTCGGCTCTGGGTGATACCTTGGTTGTTGCTATTTTAGATACAGGCTTCGATATTAATCACGAAGATTTAAAAGATAATATCTGGATAAATAAAGGAGAAAAGCCAGGGGATAAAATAGATAACGATCAAAATGGTTATATTGATGACGTTTATGGTTGGAATTTTATAAATCAAAATCCAACCCATATTGCCGATAATCATGGAAGTTCGGTAGCGGGTATTATTGGAGCCAAAGGAAACAACGGAAGGGGAATAACCGGGCTAAACTGGCATGTTAAGTTAATGGTATTTGAAACCAGACTAGTCAGTGATATCATTGCGGCGTATGATTATATTATAGATCAAAGAGAGAGATTTAACAGAACTAAAGGAAAACAAGGTGCTTTTGTAGTTACTACAAATGCGTCCTTTGGTGTAAATAAGATTAAATGTGTTGATCAGCCACTTTGGGGTGAAATGTATGACCGTCTTGGTACAGCGGGTATCTTATCTGCCGCTGGAGCTGCCAATAATCCTTGGAATGTCGATGAGGTAGGGGATATGCCTACTACTTGTCAAAGTAATTACTTGATTACCGTTTTAAATACAAATCCAAAAGATGAACGTTATGCCGGGTCTGCTTATGGGGCTGTTTCTATCGATATGGGAGCTCCAGGTCAAAATTCATTTTCTACCCGTAATAATAATGAGTATGGTGCATTTCATGGTAATTCTGCAGCAGCACCACACCTTGCAGGAGCAATTGCATTGCTCTACAGTATTCCTCGTCAAAGATTCGCTGAAGATGCTATGACCTATCCTGCGCAGACAGCTATGAAAATCAGGAATATATTGCTAAATCAAGTTGATAAATCATCCGCTCTTGTATCTTTAACTGCTACAGGTGGCAGACTGAATGTATTCAATAGTATGGTGAAATTATTGGAAGATTATCCGGAAAAAATGCCTGAGATTCCTAACGGTCAATTACTTGTTTATCCTAATCCTAGCATAGACGAAATATATGTTGAAATGGCTAAGCCAGAAACAGAAACGGGAATCTTATCTTTCTATAATGCCATGGGGCAACAAATAAAGCAAATTTTTCTTCCACAGGGTGTAAATAGAGCTAGAGTACTTACAAGTGGTTGGAAACCAGGAAACTATTGGGTTTTTTCTCCAGGGGTATTTAATATACAGCATGCCACATTTGTGGTTCAGGGACAGTAAAAACAATAAAATCCATTTTTTATTTTCTAAAATCCTGCTTTTACTTTAGAAAATTAAAAAATCGGTTTATATTTGCAACCGCTAAAGCAAATGGCAAGGCTCCGTAGCTTAATTGGATAGAGCATCTGACTACGGATCAGAAGGTTTCAAGTTCGAGTCTTGACGGAGTCACTCCTTTTTGCAGGGCTTTAAATAAATGCAATTATGTCAAAAGTTTGTCAGCTGACAGGTAAGAGACCAATCGTCGGCAACAATGTATCACACTCAAATAGGAAGACTAAGCGTCGTTTCCTTCCTAACCTACAGAAAAAACGTTTCTTCGTTCCAGAAACGGGTGAATGGGTTACGCTACGTATTTGCACAGCTGCATTGCGTAATATTGATAAATATGGTATCCATCTATATCTTCAGATGTGTGCTAAAAAAGGGTTTGACACAGGGGTAACCCTCTAGTCATTTATAATTAACCATCATGGCAAAGAAAAGTAAAGGTAATCGTATCCAAATTATTTTGGAGTGTACCGAACACAAAAAATCAGGTCTTCCGGGTACTTCAAGGTATGTTACCCAAAAGAACAGAAAAAATACGCCTGACAGATTAGAGTTAAAAAAATATAACTCTGTTCTTAAAAGAGTAACTGTTCACAGAGAAATTAAATAATTTATAGATTTTTAAAATCATCCTGTCATGGCAAAAGTTTCGAAAAACGCCAGGGTTGCTCAACGTGCCGCGAACGTAGGTTCTGGTCGTGATTTTGTTAAAATCGTCGTTAGTGTTAAAGACCCTAAGACTGGCAATTACAGCTATAAAGAATCAATGATTCACAAGGATAAAAAAGATGAGTTTCTGGCTAAACAGAAATAATCTTTTCCGAATCGTTTTTTCAAAAGGGGGCTTTTCTTTGGTGAAGAAAAGCCTCCTTTCGTTACATTTGATATAATCATATTCCTATGTCTCTACTTGATAGGTTCTTCGGGAAAAAAGAAAAGGAGGATCTGAATAAGGGTCTTGAAAAAACAAGAGAATCTCTTTTGGGTCGTCTTTCCCGTCTTGTTATTGGTCGTTCTTCTGTCGATGATGATTTTCTTGACGATTTGGAGGCCATCCTCATGTCCTCAGATATAGGTTTGGAAACTACAAATAAAATTATCGACCGGGTACAAAAAAAAGTTTCATCTACCAAATATCTTGATGCTTCAGAACTCAATGAGTTGCTTAGAAGTGAAATGGTTGGGCTTTTGTCTGAAAATAATACGAAAGATGAAAACTTTTTTGATCTTCCTTCCGATATCAAACCTTATGTTATCCTTGTCGTTGGAGTCAATGGAGTAGGTAAAACAACCTCTATTGGAAAATTAGCCTTCCAGTTTAAAGAGGCTGGTTTTAATGTAGTCCTGGGTGCTGCCGATACTTTTAGGGCTGCAGCTGTAGATCAACTTAAAATCTGGTCTGAAAGGGTCTCCTGCCATTTCTATGGAAAAGGGATGAACGCGGATCCAGCTGCCGTAGCTTATGAAACCGTGCAATATGCCATTGAAAATAAATGTGATGTAGCGATTATTGACACCGCAGGTCGATTACATACGAAGGTGAATCTGATGAATGAGCTGTCTAAAATAAAAAGATCTGTTACCAAAAAATTATCCACAGCTCCCAATGAAGTTATTCTTGTTCTTGACGCCACCACCGGACAAAATGCCTTTGAACAAGCTAAACACTTTACCGATGCGACCAATGTTTCAGGACTTATTCTCACTAAACTCGACGGAACCGCTAAGGGTGGGGTTGCAATTGGAATTTCAGACCAGTTCAAAATTCCAATTCGCTTTATTGGGGTAGGAGAAGGAATGAAACAACTTCAGGCGTTTAGAAAACGCGAATATGTAGATGCTATTTTTGATAAATAGCTTTTCTAGTTTTAGCTGTTTTTAATTCTTCTCTTGGAAATAAATGTCTTTCTTCTATTGGGTTATCAAGCGTTTCCGGGTTGAATAAAAGGGATACAATCCAATAGCGTTCGTCTCTGTAAATAAGTTGAATACTGTTGATTCCACGTTGTAATACGGTGTCATTTGTCGCATCTTTTGTTTCATAAGAACTAAATACATGCACCATGTCACCATATTCTTCTGTTATTCTACCTATTTCAATTTCTTTTAAGCTTTGTTTTTGTAAACTTACTTCTGCCCCTCTGATATAATCTTCAATCGTTAAGGAAATATATCTTTCCTGACCATGTTTATCTTTGCCCAATGCATTAATTCTCGCTTCCGAGCGAAAAAGTTTTCTAAATAAAACCCAATTCCTGGTTTCACCAGGTTCACCAGAAATGATTTTATACATGGAAGATAATAAATTATCCATGCTGCTGAAAGGCACATCCTCACTCTGATTTTGTCCTTTATTTTCATTAAAAAGTAAAATAGCCATATAATTTTTAGAATCTCTGCGGAAATTTAAGATAAAATAATGATTTTCACCCTACTTTAGAAGGGAGATTAGATATTTGTAAAATATTTTTATTTCGATAAACCTTTTTACCTTTGAATAAATCAAAAAATACGTTTTTTCTTGCCTCTTTTAGCTACTATATCACCAGCTTTCGTCTTTTTTGTTGGCGATTGCTTTCTGGTAATGGTTCTAAATTGATTCACGCAGCTTCTTTTAGAGGTTACGCTTCTCAAGATAGGCTTTTTATTCAAGGTAGAATTTCAAGATACAGACACATTAAAAATAATCCGGATGCCTCACCCTGGGAACAACTTTCTGATACAGTTAAAAGAATTTTTAATACACGAATTCCACATGTAATCTGCAAAATATCTCTTTTAAATCATACTTTTTTCGTAACTACCAACACGGCAGGATATTTTTCCCTGGAGACAAATTGGCCTTCTACCGATTTTCCTAATCATTCCTGTTGGCTAAATGCTGATATAAGCATTTCACCACCTAGTGAATATGTTATTGAAAATAAGAATGTTAAAGGTGAAATATTATTTATTTCGAAAAATCAAAAATTTATTGTCATCAGTGATATTGATGATACTCTTCTCCTCACAGGGGTCAGATCCCTTTTTTACTGGAAGGTTCTCTATAATACTTTTCTAAAGAATCTGGAACAAAGAAGAGGAATACCAGGAGCTCCCGCTTTTTTTCAACGCCTTTCCCAATTGAAAGAGCATAAAGATTGGCAAACTTTTGTTTTTTATGTCTCAAGCACACCCCGTACCCTATACGATTTTGTGCTTACCTGGTTAACACGTCACCATTTTCCGAAAGGTCCCGTTTTGTTAAAAGACTTTGGTCTTTCAACGCTCGATAAAGGGGCTCTTTGCTTTAAATCTAAAATTGCCTGGATAAAACATGTGATGTCTGTTTTTCCAACCATTCCTTTTATCCTAGTAGGAGATAGCGGAGAAAAAGACTTTTTTTTATATCAGAAACTGGCAAAGGACCATCCCGATAAAGTAAAAGCCATTCTCATAAGGGATATTCAGCTGGCATGGAGAAAAAATAAATTGTTGCACGTTATGGAGGAATTTAAAAGTGAAGTGCCCTTCTGTCTGTTCAAAAATTATAAAGAAGCGCGTATCTGGGTTCAAAAAAATATTCCTGAATTGGTTGATGCCAACGAAGGTTAAACTTTCAGGAATATTTTTTGAATGAAGGCTATTTCAACTGTCTTAAATTACCAAAGCTGCGTAAAATAAAATTTAATTTAGGGTATATCTAATACCTAGTCCTCCAAAACGAGTCCCTAATCCTGAAGTATAGCCATTAATGAAAAAGGTGGGTGTCCAGTCTAAGGTAACGTTAATTGGACTCTTGTTAAAGGTATAATCTAAGCCCAGGTATCCTTGAAGGCCAAATGAGGAGGAAGCAAAGGTTGATATGGTCTCGAAACGCCAGAAATAAACAGAGACTCCTGCGCCATAATACCAGTTTAGTCCGTCCAGAACATCAAGAGGCTTGTGTTTTAATCCGGCTGCGCTTAAAGCAATCCAGCGGTATTCTGAAAAGGCTCTCAACCCCACATTGCCCTCAATAGCAATGGACTCATTCATAAAGTATTTCCCAGAAATAGTGAGGGGATATCCAATTCTTGCACCAATTGCTGTTTTGTAGTTTTGCGCCTGTGCACTAGCAAAGGACAGGAATACCATTCCAATAATCAAAGAATAAAGGCGAAATGTTTTCATAAGTAATGTGTTTTTAATTATAATTTACAGGGTGAGTATGATTTTTCCTTGTGATTTATTTGATTCCATCCAGAGATGAGCAGAGATGACTTCTTCCCAGGGAAATATTTTTCCAACAACGGGAGTTAATCGTCCTTCCTCAAAATCATTCCAGGTATGCAGAACCAGATCTGATGTTAATTTTGCTTTATAATCAATGTCTCGATTCCTTAGGGTTGTTCCCCTTATCGTCCATCTTTTCTGTAACAAGGTTTGAATCGGAATAGTTTGAGGGGAAGCCCCACCTAAAAATCCCAGAATTATCAGGTTGCCGTCAATACCTAAACAAGACAGATTTTTTTCCCAGTGGGCAGCACCAATAAAATCAAGAATGATATTTATACCTTCCGAACCATAGTTTTCAAAGATACGGTCTGAGAATGATTCTTTTTTATAGTCAATGGTCAGAGATGCGCCTAATTTTTTGCACAAATCATGTTTCTCTTCCGATGACACTGCGATTGCCACAGCTTCTGCTTTTCTTATCAATTGCAGGGCGGCCGACCCAACTCCTGAAGCAGCAGCGTGAACAAGCACCTTAGACCCTTTTTTTAGTTTAGCTTGCCAGTGTAGCGCTTGCCATGCGGTTAAAAAGGCTTCTGGTATTGCTGCTGCTTCTACAAAGCTTAGTCCTTTAGGGATTGGCATAGCAAGTTGCTCATGCATAATCACGTACTCGGCATATCCTCCACCGGAGAGGAGACCGCAAACAAGGTCGCCTGTTTTCCACTGGGTAACCTTAGAACCCAATGAAACAACTTCACCAGCAATTTCTAAACCGAGAATCAAACTTTCTCCGGAAGGAGGCGGATATTTCCCCTGTCTTTGCAATATATCAGCCCTGTTTAAAGCGATGGCTTTTGTCTTAACCAGTAATTGGTTTTCACCTAATTGAGGTTTATCTGCTTCATCAAAAAATAATTGATGGGCATCACCAAAGGAATGAAAGGATATGATACGCACTGCTTGTTATCAGAATTTTAAAATATGACCCATTCTTTCTTTTTTGACTCGCAGATAGTCTTTATTTTCCGCTTGGGGAAGGGTGACCAAAGGAACCCTTTCAACAAGTTCAATATTACTTTGATTAAAAATTTCTATTTTATCAGGATTATTTGTCAATAACCGAACTTGTTTAACTCCAATATCATGCAATATAGTTAGAGAAATACTGAAATCTCTGGCATCAATGGATAAGCCTAAATGTAGATTTGCTTCAACAGTGTCAAGGCCAATATCTTGTAATTGATAGGCCTTTAACTTATTTATAATACCAATTCCTCTTCCCTCTTGTCTTAAATAGATGAGAATGCCATTTTCATCTGAAATCTTATCCATGGCAGCTAATAGCTGTTCTCCGCAATCACATCGTTTCGAGCTAAATAAATCTCCTGTAATACATTCTGAATGAATACGAATTAAAACAGGTTTAGTGAGATCAATATTTTCATGAACCAATGCGAGGTGAGGCATCCATTCATCTGACGAAGGGGAGAAAGCCAACAGATTGAAATTTCCCCACGGGGTGGGAATTATTGCTTCAGCCTGACGTATCATTGATTTATCTTCCTGCATAGTTTAAAATGACCCGTAAAGATAATGAAACAAAGATTTGACGTTCAAGTTTCATTTTAATTCATTTTTTCCATCGCCTGTAATAAATCTCCATTAATATCATCGATATGCTCTAATCCTACAGAAATTCGTATCAGACCATCGGTAATGCCAACTGCTTTCTTTTCGTCGGGGCTGAGCCTTGAATGTGTGGTTGATGCTGGGTGGGTCAGAATCGTTCTCGTATCACCTAAATTGGAAGACAAAGAACAAAATTTCAGATTATTTAGGAAGGACATCGCGGCTTTAAGTCCGCCTTTCACTTCGAAACTAACGATTCCGCCACCATATCTCATTTGTTTTTTTGCAATTTCATATTGCGGATGGGTGGGTAAAAACGGATAAATGACCTGTTTGATTTCAGATCTATCTATTAAAAAAAGTGAGGTCTGATGTGCATTTTCGCAGTGTCTCTCCATTCTTACAGCCAATGTCTCCAGACTTTTACTCAGAATCCAGGCATTAAAGGGAGGCATTGCCGGTCCGGTGTGTCTGCAAAAAAACCGGACTTTTTCTATTAAATCGGCTTTCCCTACAACAATTCCACCTAAAACACGACCCTGTCCATCCATCCATTTGGTAGCGGAATGAACTATCAGATCGGCACCATATTTTGCAGGATTTTGTAAATACGGGGTAGCAAAACAATTATCTATATTGAATAAGAGCTTGTGTTTTTTGCAAAATTCGCCTGCTAAAGTTAAATCTACCAGGGCCAGTCCGGGATTTGAGGGGGACTCAAGCAAAAACATACAGGTATTGGGTTGAACTTTTTCCTCCCAGTCCGCTGGATTTGTAGGATCCGTAAGGGTAAAAGTAACTCCCCATCTAGGTAGAATCTGTCCTAAAATCTGTAAGGTTGAACCAAACAAGGCACGGGAAGCTAAAATATGATCTCCCTGAGAAACAAAAGGCGCTATGCTGGCAAAAACAGCAGACATACCAGAAGCAGTAGCAAATCCATCTTCAACCTCTTCAAGAAGACATATTTTATGAATAAATTCATCGGTATTTGGATTGTTATAACGAGAATAAATAAGACCATCTCCTTGACCTTGAAAAGTTTCTGCCATTAATTCTGGCGATGGAAAAGTGAAACTCGACGTTAAAAAAAGAGGATTGCTATGTTCTCTATAAGCGGTTCTCTCTAATTGTTCCCTTATGGCAATCGATTCAAAATGTTGGGGTTTCATGCTACCTTGATTTCAAAGTCCCAAGTTAAAGGACATGTTTTTTCAATTATTTTGGCGACCGAACAATATTTATCAATAGACATGTGAATAACTTTTTCAACTTTATCGTTTTCCAGTGAGCCGGTTAATATAAAATGAAGATGAATCATCTCAAATAAAGAGGGCGTTTCATTTTGTCTTCTTTCTGCTTTTATTTCAACTTGAATATCAAGGAGGGGTTGTCTCATTTTTTGTAATAATAAAACAATATCAATACTGCTGCAGGAGGCCAGACCGGCTAACAAAAGTTCCATAGGCCTTAAAGCAGCATCTGTTCCACCAATTTCAAGAGAAGCGTCTGTTTCAACTGTATTTCCAGATTCATTTTTTATAGAAAAATGGAAAGGAGCAGATAAACGGGAAAGAGTTAAATTCATTTGTTTTTTTGTTAGGAAGAAATCAAAATGAGGTCAAAAATGAAAAATATTTTATACTTTTTTTGAATTGTCTTGCCTTTTTTCAAAGTTAATTCTAATTTTGTGATTCAATCACTACTTAACCGATGTGATTTTATACAGAAGAGGGGAGAGATCGGGCTCACGGAACCTCTGGCAACCATGAATGATTTAACATGCAACGGTGCCAAATCCCGCCAATTTATTTTGGAACTATAAAATCTGTGTGTCTATGAACGCCAACTTGTTAAATCCTTCTGTGTTTTCAAACAACAATCATTCAGAAAATTGTTGTTGTTGCTGTTGTTGTTTCAACTAACAGCCTCTCCTTTTTCCTTTTTTAAGGTCGGAAATTTTGGAAAGCTGTTGCAAGGCGTCCTGCCTATGCGCTATCACTATATTAAATTCTCTAAATTTTAAACTTCAAATTATACATCATGGCACAAGAATTTCATTTTGAAACATTACAACTTCATGCTGGTCAAGAGGTTGACCCTGTAACTCGCTCACGCGCGGTTCCCCTTTATCAGACTTCCTCCTATACATTCAAAGATTCGGCACATGGGGCGAACCTCTTTGCATTGCGCGAATTTGGGAATATATATACCCGTTTAATGAACCCTACTACCGATGTATTTGAAAAACGTGTAGCTGCTTTAGAAGGGGGAGTGGCCGCTTTGGCCGTTGCTTCTGGTCAGGCTGCGCAGTTCATTGCGCTCAACAACATACTGAATGCAGGAGATAATTTTGTGAGTAGTCCAAATTTATACGGGGGAACGTATAATCAGTTTAAAGTTTCCTTTAAGAAATTAGGTATTGAATCAAGGTTTGCTTCAAGTGAATCAGTCGCAGATTATGAAAAAAGGATCGATGGTAATACAAAGGCCATTTATTGCGAAACGATTAGTAATCCTTCTTACCAAATTCCAGATTTTGAAGGCTTATCAGCTTTGGCAAAAAAATACGACCTTCCCCTGATTGTAGATAATACGTTCGGTGCTGGAGGATATTTATTCAGACCTTTAGAACATGGAGCTAATGTAGTGGTTGAATCAGCAACCAAATGGATTGGCGGGCATGGAACTAGTATTGGTGGAGTGATCGTCGATGGTGGAAATTATAATTGGGGGAATGGTAAATTTCCTGCTTTTTCGGAACCTTCCGAGGGGTATCATGGCATGGTATTTTCAGATGTTTTTGGTGTAGGTGGTCCTTTTGGAAATATTCAGTTTATCATAAGAGCCAGAGTAGAAGGATTGAGAGATTTTGGTCCCGCCATCTCACCTTTCAATTCATTTTTACTGCTTCAAGGTCTGGAAACGCTCTCATTAAGAGTGGAAAGAACGGTCTCTAATGCTTTAGAACTAGCCAATTGGTTGCAAAATCATCCTAAAGTGGCATCTGTAAATTATCCAGGTCTCCCAAATCATGCCTCTCACGAAAAGGCAAAAAAATATCTTAAAAGAGGATTCGGTGGGGTTCTTTCTTTCACCCTAAAAGGGGAAAAAGAACAGGCAGTCGAATTTGTAAATAATCTTCAACTTGTTAGTCACCTTGCAAATGTAGGGGATGCTAAAACGCTCATTATTCAACCTTCAGCTACTACTCATCAGCAACTTTCTAATGCCGAGCAACTTGCAGCTGGCGTAACGCCAACTATGTTGAGAGTTTCTGTTGGAATAGAACATATAGAGGATATTAAAGCAGATTTTTCACAATCATTTGAAAAAATCTAAACTATTTACACAAAGACAAAATTATTTAGTTATAAGGTGAGCAGTACTTTTTACTGCTCACCTGTAATGAAGATACCAGCTTATGAAGGGTTTCCAATGGCAATTAGATCGGCCTTTTATATTAGAATCAGGAATCACAATTCTTGACTTAACCATCTATTACCATACATTTGGTAGTCTTAATCCGGAAAAAAGTAATGTTATATGGATTACACATGCCTTAACAGGAAATGCCGACGCTTCCGATTGGTGGGCTGGTCTGGTAGGTCCAGACAAATGTTTTGATCCTGAAAAATATTTTATTGTCTGTGCCAATAATCTGGGTTCCTGCTATGGTACTACGGGGCCATTAGATATTAACCCTCTCACAGATTTACCCTATTATTCTGATTTTCCTCTTATTACTATCAAAGATCAGGTTCAGGCACATAAATTATTAGCTACATTTTTACAAATTGATGAGATTTATATAGGTATCGGGGGATCTATGGGTGGACAACAAATGGTTCAATGGGCTGTCGATGAACCAAACCGTTTTATTCATTTGGTTCTTTTAGCAACCAATGCCAGACATTCTCCCTGGGGTATTGCTTTTAATGAAACACAAAGGATGGCTTTAAAAGCAGATCCAGGTTTTTTTAATCCAGCACTTCCCGATGCTGGAAAAGCTGGTCTTGAGGCGGCAAGAGCTATAGGAATGATTTCCTATAGGCACTATAAAACGTATGCATTGACCCAGGCGGAAGAGGAGGAATTATTTAAATTAGATGACTTTCGAGCTGCTTCTTATCAGAAATATCAAGGTTTTAAGTTGTGGAAAAGATTTAATCCATGGTCTTACTATACACTGTCTAAAGCTATGGACAGCCATGATGTTGGCAGAAATGCGGGGGGTATCGAAAATGCTCTGGCTAAAATAAAAAGTAAAACCTTTGTGATTGGTATAAAAACAGATATTCTGTTCCCCATCGCAGAACAAGAATATTTAGCAAAAAATATTAAAGGTGCATCCTTTTTTGAAATTGATAGTATTTATGGACATGATGGATTTTTAGTTGAGGACAAACAAATTACCATCCTCATAAATGCTTTTTTGGCCGGAAAGGATTATTCTCCTCATTTGCCACTCTATATTCCTCCATTTTTAAAATCAGCCTTACCCGGTTCAGAAAGATTTTAATTAGTTAGAATTTTGTGTATTTTGCAAGTATCTCTGACTAAATTTTAATTTCTGTGACTGCTATCGCCGTTATTATCAATAGAAAGCATGAAAAACATGCAGATACTGCTGTTTGGAAATCATTTAAGATGTCTTTTCCTCAGGCAACTTTTTTCTTTACCGATTATGTAGGGCATGCTACTGAGTTAGCAGAAAAAGCATCGCTACAAAAAAATACGGTTTTGGTTGCTGTTGGGGGTGATGGAACTATCAATGAGGTGGTTAATGGGATGATGAAAGTTTCAGCTAATATCAGGGAAACGCTCGCTCTCGCTGTTCTGCCTATTGGGACAGGAAATGATTTTGTAAAAAGTACTGGTCTAAATCATTCTATGGATAGCTTGATTCAGGCTATTCAACAAAATAAATCCATTCAGATCGATTTAGGAAGTGTAACTTATCAGGAAAAGGGTGAATCTCAAACCAGGTTTTTCGCTAATATAGCCGATGCAGGTATTGGGGGGCTTGTAGCAAAAAAATTCCTGGGGCTCATTCGTTGGCTTCCCGCTCATCTGGCCTATCAAATAAGTATATTGAGGGCATTTTTTGGTTTTAAACATGCTAAAGTGGAAATTAAAGGGGATAATTTTGAATATAAAGGTAAATTGCTTTCTCTATGTGCCGCAAATGGACAATGGTTTGGTAGTGGATTAGGGATTGCTCCCCATGCCGATATTCGCGATGGTCATCTTGCTTTTGTCATATTAGGGGATGTTTCTCTGTTTGATTATTTAAAATATCTTCCCAAAGTTAAAAAGAAAGCTTTTATTACTCATCCCAGCCTCTTTTATTATAAAGGAAATTATTGCGAAATCAAGGTGCTGGAAGGGGAAAATTTAATTGAGTTAGACGGAGAATTTCTAGGTGCGGCGCCTGCTAAAATGCAAATTCATCCGAAAGCCATTTCTATAATGGGTATGATCTTGGTTTTTGCTTTCTTTTTCTCTTCCTTTTTATTTAGCCAAAAAACAGATGTCATTTTAAAAAATAAACTGGAACAAATGGTAGCTGGTTTTAAGGGCGACGTTGGGGTGTATGTGTATGATTTAAAAAAGAATAAATCGGTCGATCTTCATGCAGATAGTGTTTTTCCAACAGCTAGCATTGTAAAAATTCCTATTCTGATTGGCATAATGGACAAAATTGAAAAAGAAGAACTTTCCTATCATCAAAAACTTATTTATAAAGATTCTCTTCTATATGAAGGGGAAGATATTTTGGGCTCTTTTAAAGATGGAGAAGCCATAGAACTGAGTAAAGTGATGATGTTGATGCTTACCACAAGCGATAATACCGCCTCTTTATGGTTGCAAAATTTGGCGGGTACCGGACTGGCAATAAATAATAAATTGACTCAACTTGGTTTTAAGCAAACCAAAGTGAACAGTAGAACCCCGGGAAGAGAAAAAGATAGAGAAAAGTATGGTTGGGGGCAATCTACCCCTAAAGAATTAGTTCAGTTATTTCAGCAAATGCTTAAAGGTCAGCTATTGGGTAAAAAATCTGATGATTTAATGCTCAGAAGATTAGGAAGAAATTACTGGGATGAGGAGGCTCTTTCAGAAATTCCTGCTGGCATTTTTACAGCTTCTAAAAATGGAGCAGTCAATGCGAGCAGGAGTGAGGTGGTTTATGTGAATAACCCTGCAAATCCATATATATTTTGCATAATGACTGCTAATAATTCCGATAAAAGCTGGGAATCAAATAACGAGGCCTGGGAGCTCACCAGGAAAATGAGTAATCTACTTTGGCATTATTATAACAATTAAATGATCCGAATGAGAATTTTAAAATTTATTGTTGTACTTTTTTTTCCTGCCCTTTTGTTTTCTCAGTCGCCTAGGGATAGTAAACAATTGTTTTATACGATTTCTAAAAATGAGTTGATTGGAAATTCAACCAGCTTATTTACGTTTAAATTAAATTTTAAGCACGAGACTCCTTTCCATTGCGCTTCTGTTGCATGGAATGAAAACCATGAGAGGGAAAAACCAAATACCTCTTTTTTATTCTCCTTCTCCAAAGATAGTATTGTGTGGACTAAATGGGAATCTCTTCTTTTTGATGAGCACGCCATTGATATCAGAGATCAGTTTGCAACTAACCTGATATTTTTTGAAAAGGCCTATCCTTTTGTCAAAATTCAGCTGGTTAACAACCAGAAAAATACGGCTAATTCAATAGAAGAGCTTAAAATTAATTTTTTTAGTCCAGGGATTGAGCCTGTAGCAACTTCTTTTCAAGAACCATTTGTTGAAAAATCATCTTGCGCTTGTCCTCAGCCAAAATTTAAAAGCCGTACAGACTGGCGTTGTCCCCAAGGACCAACTTCGCCATCCTTAACAACTGTTTCACACCTTATTGTTCATCATTCCGCTGGAACGAATGTATCAAATGATTGGAGCGCTATCGTGCTGGCAATTTGGAATTTGCATGTTTATACGAATGGATGGGCTGATGTTGGCTATAATTGGTTGATTTCTCCTGACGGTACCCTGTTTGAAGGACGCGGAGGAGGTGATAATGTTCTAGGGGCTCATTTTTGTGGCAAAAATACAGGTACAATGGGGGTTTGTCTGATTGGTACCTATACCAATGTGAATCCACCCGATACCATGATGAAAAAACTAAGTGAAATATTTGCTTGGAAGGCTTGCCAGCGTTCTGTCGATCCCAATGTCCAGTCGTTACATGCGAGTACGGGATTCAATTTATTTGGAATTTCAGGACATAGAGATGGTTGTTCCACTGAATGCCCTGGACAGAAAGTTTATGATCAGATAAGCCTTATAAGGAAATCAACCCAGAATAATTTAATAGCCTGTTCGGCAACGTCTGTAAATGAAATGCCTGAGGGGCTGGACTGGATAAATATCAGACCTAATCCTATGCAAAATTCAGAGAGCTACATTGATATTTTCCTTTCAAGGGCACTACCATTTAATTATCAGATTTTAAACTTGCAAGGACAGTTGATAGCGCAGGAAACGCCTTTAGTTCAATTGGGTCTAAACTCATTCTCACTTAAAAATATGCAACGTTTTCCAAAAGGAACTTATTTGATAAAGCTCCAGTTTGGACAAAAAGGGATAACAAAAACATGGGTAGTTCCTTAATAAAAGATTAAAAAGGAATCTGCCTGATATCAGGATATTTACCTTGTAAAGTACGCTTTTTATCAAACATGAAAAAAGATGGGGTAGCATTGATATGGTAATCTATCACAGGCTGACTTTTCCACTTTTTTAAATCACAGTAATGTCTGAACATGGGATATTCCTTCATTACTTTTTCAAAAGCCTCTTTATCGTCATCAACACTAACAGCAACAACGGCCCAATTCTTTTTATTTGCTATTTTTTCTTTTAAAACAGGCAACATTTGCTGACAATGAGGACACCAGGTTGCCCAGAATACTAAAATGAGGGTATCAGCGGGACTTTCTAAAAAGCTGGTTGTATTTCCAGCATAATCAGGTATTTTAATAGCAGGCGGATTAAAGCCAATTTTAAGTGCATTATAAGCAGCAAGACGTTCTTTTAATTCTTTTTCTTCCAGTTCATCGGTACATTGTTGCGTAGCACTATATGTTTCATCTAAATACTGTAACAAAGCTGGTTTGTCTAATTGTTTGAATCCTTCGGTTAAAAACTGGCGCGCAAAATCGGCTGTTTCTTTATTTTTACCAAACTTTATCATCACAGTGTCAACAGCGGTCCGTAATTTTAAATCAGCTTCAGGCCCTGGTTGTTCCTGAAGAAAAAATCCAAAATAAGCTAAAATATGTTCCACATATAAAGGCGTCCTTAACAAGGATGGATCGGAAGCATCAATTCCTTTCCAGTATTTAGCCTGAAAATCTTTTTCCTGACCCTTTAAGGGTAATCTTATATTAGGAAAGTAAAAAGGTCTGTTTGCAACCATTTTACCTGCTATATTATCCTTGTTTTCTTTAGTAAACTTAGTAAACTGACTTTCAAATTCTTTGATTTCCCGTTCAATCTCTTTGATTACAGTGCCATAAAAAGCGTTTGTTTTATCTGGATAAATATCAATAAATTGCAGAAGTGCTCTATTTCTTTCCTGTGCTTTGAATGCTCCTTCTTTATAATTATACCATTTCGTGTTTAAAGGTGAGCCGGTGAAAGTTGCAGCTCCCTCGGGTTTATCTGCATCAAGGTTAATGTCAAAACCCATGGTGTCTGCTATTATTATATCTACAAATAATCTTTGCTGTGGATTAAGGATGATACGGTAAACGCCTGGATGGAAAGCTTCAAAGGGTATATTGAAGGTAAATTTTCCATCTATAACTTTTGCGTCTGTAACAGGTGATTCCTGGCCATTGAATTGAGAAAGGATAAGGTTATTAATCGGGGTATTACTTTTTAAATTTCCATTTATACGAATGAAATCCTGGGCGTATGATTGGGTGAAAAATAAGAAAATAAAAGAGTAAAGGGCAAAAAATCTTTGAATTTTCATATACTTTTGATTAATCTTGAAAAAAAACAAAAGTAACGAATTATTTATATTAAAAAACACGTATTAATATGTCTTATTGTCTCTCGGTTCAAGCATTACCTGAAAATCATGTTTCTCGTTTCTATCATGACCATGTTTATGGAATTCCTGTGGAAGATGATCGGTTGTTGTTTGAGCGATTAGTTATGGAAATCAATCAGGCTGGACTAAGTTGGGAGACGATTCTTAAAAAACAGGAAAATTTTAAAAAAGCTTTTGATTTTTATGATATCAAGAAAATTGCTGATTATGGAGATAATGAGGTTGAACGTCTTTTGCAAGATTCAGGTATCATAAGAAACCGCTTAAAAATAGTTGCAGTTATCTATAATGCAAAAGCAGTTCTGGCATTGATTGAAAAACAGGGTAGTTTTAAAGCATGGCTCGATCTAAATCACTCTATGTCTTTGCAAGAATGGGTAAAACTTTTTAGAAAAACATTTAAATTTACAGGTCCTGAGATTGTCAGAGAGTTTTTAGTCAGTTTAGCCTATTTACCTGGCGCACACGATGAATTTTGCCAATTAGGTAAATAAAACGATTCGTTTTATTATTGTATCTTCCCTTACTATATAAAATAAAAGATTATTACGTTTTATTTAGGTTGATTAATCCTTTATCTTCGACCTTAATTTTGAACTGCAGAAACATGGACTCAAATAATATTTGGAAAAAAATCATCCTTTTCTCCTTCCTCATAGCGATGAACCTTCCTCTAAGTGGCATTGATATTTATTGGATAGGAGGCTCGGGAAAATGGTCTGATTTGAGTCACTGGGCTACTACATCGGGTGGATCTATAAGACCTTCTGCCATCCCGGGATCGAAAGATAAAGTCATTTTTGACGCCAATTCATTTAATGCACCAAATCAATTCATTCAGATAGATCAACAAATTACTTTTTGTCAGTCCTTGGATATGTCAAAAGTAACCCAAAAAATAGAAGTTCGTGGCGCGTCAACAAGTGTTTTAAATATTTTTGGAAGTTTAGTTCTAAATAATCAGGTTGTATTTTCTTTTTTAGGAGAGGTTAATTTTTCTGCTTCTTTGGCTAATTCCCTAATTCAAATGGCGGGGAATACTTTTCAAAGTACCGTCCGATTTAAGGAAAACACGGGGTCTTTTCAATTAAATGGAAGTATCATTGTCGATAGTTTGTTGTTATTTGAAGGAGGTACTTTTTCATCTAAAGGTTTTGGCATAACCACGGATTATTTAGACCTTAGATTAGAAAATGCAAAAACCGATATCAATCTAGACAGTTCAAATATCGTTGTAAAAGGGGCTGCTTTTTATCTAACCTTTAATAGTAATGTAGAAATTCCTTCCGCTATTATAAATTATGTTACGGGAAAATTCTCAGGAGTAAATACCTCTATTTCACTAAGTTCTATCAATTCCTTATTTCAAGTAAAGGGAATAAAGGGATTAAGATGGGGGCAACTGTCCTTAATTTCAAGTTTAGGAAAAGCCAGAGTTCAGGCAGATAGTATTATTCTTTCAAAATATATCCTGACCAGTGAAACAAATACAACAGGTGTCATTTCAATGGATACTTTAGTTCTATCGAAAGGCAGAACGTACCGTTTTCAAGAAGGAAAAAACTACAGATTAAAATCTATGATTGCTCAAGGAGATTGTGCCAATCCGATACAAATACTGAGCGGTTCAGGGGGGCTAAAAACAAATTTTATATCTAATACAGGTACTTTAACAGGTGATTATTTAAGTATTAGAGATGTTTCAGCAACAGGTGGTGCCGCCTTTAATGCAACCAATAGTTCCGATTTAGGAAACAATAATGGCTGGACTATTACGCCAAAGGCAAACAATAAATTATATTGGGTAGGTGGCTCAGGTGACTGGTATGATCCTAATCATTGGTCATCGACATCAGGTGGCACGCCTGGAAGTTGTGTTCCAACGGCAGGTGATGATGTCTTTTTCGATGCCAATAGCTTTACTAATGCGGGAGGTACCGTTAATGTCAATATTGATAATGCGTATTGCAGGTCTATGGATTGGACTGGGGCAAAAGGCAATCCTGCCTTTACGGGTAAATTGGATCAATATTTACATATTTTTGGTTATTTGAAACTGATTAATTCAATGTCCTGGGGTATCCAGGGTGATGTACTATTCGAAAGTAATACTTTTGGAAATGGTATTACTATGGCCTCTCAAACTTTTAAAAAAGACCTCTATTTTAATGGAGTCGGAAGCTGGATTTTAGAAGATGACCTAGAAGTTGCTTTAGATTTACATCTGATAAAAGGGGGCTTAAATACAAATAGTAAATTTGTAATAATTCAGAATTTTAGAAGCCAACGTTATGACGATGCTGGCAATGTTAGAAGCCTGACGTTGGGAAGTTCTATAGTCACGATTAGACCAAAGTTAACCCAATGGTCAGAATGGACCATGCAGACCAATAATTTTACCTTGAATGCTGGTACTTCCAATATTATTTTTTTAAGTTGGGGAGGTCTTAATTTATGGGGAGATAATCCCCTTATTTTCAATATCGTTCAACATTTTGGACATTTTAGTATTAGTGGGTGGGGCATTTCAAATAATAAAAAACATGAGTTTAATTATTTAATCAGTAACAATAATTTAGATATCTGGAATAATGTAAGATTTTTAAAATGGGAAATAAATGGTGGCTTTCAGTACAAGATTAACCCTGGAGGAACCGTTTTTGTCGGCGATTTAATACCCTTAAATGCCTGTGAAGGACTCATTAAAATATCCTCTTACACCAATGATGTAAAAGCAAATATTCATTTTGAAAAAAATGTAACAGTTGAAAATTTTATTGTTAAAGATCTCCATTCTGTAGGGCCTGGTGTCATTACAGCTAACAATTCTGTCAATCTTGGAAATTCTCTCAATTGGGTGTTTAATGAAAAAATATCTAGGAAACTTTATTGGGTTGGCGGCACGGGGGCTTGGACAGATAAAGCCCATTGGTCCTTAACAAGTAATGGTTCAGGTGGCGAATGTATTCCAACTCCTCTGGATGATGTTTTTTTTGATGCCTTTTCTTTCCCAAATCCAGGCGGAATTTTAACCTTTGAAGCCAGTACTGTTTATGCGCGAAACTTTACCATAGGAGAAGTTAAAAATAAACCTTGGTTTAGGTCAGCCAATGTTGAAAACATGGAATTATATGGAAATTTAGTCCTAGCTTCTCCTAATATATGCAATTTTAGTTTACACCGGTTGAGATTTAAAGGAAAAGAAACAACAAATACAGCCTTGTTTTCAAGTCAATATATTCCTTTTATGGAGTTTGATGGTGCAGGCAAATGGACTACGCTTGATTCTTTAAGTAGTTTTGAAATTAATTTGAGGAATGGAACATTAAACACGAATGGGAAACCAGTAAGTATTAGTCATTTATATGGTAGTTGGGAAAATACGAAAAAAGGTTTAGAGCTCAGTTCAAGTCATTGGTATATCAATGGAGACTATGAAAATTATAACGAATTTAATTTACAGGGAGACTCTATCCTCATTATTCCTGGAACCTCAACTATTGAATTTACTAACGGAGGAGATATTTATGAGAGAAAACCCCACAATTATCATCGCCTTTATTTTTCGTTAGAAACGGGAAACAGCACTATTCAAACGGAATCAGAAGTTTCTAATATTAAAATCATTGATTTTTTAAGTAACGGAACTATTTTAGGAAAACATAAAATAGATAGTTTATTATTATCTGCTGGAAAAACCTATCGTTTGGATGCTAACAATCCTCAGGAAATAACAAAATATTTTCAGGTTTTTGGCAATAATTGTAATCCAATAGAACTTTTAAGTACTCAAACGGGGAAACAATCCCAGGTTATTATGAATTCTGGGGAAATAAAGGGGGACTTTATTCAAATGCGAGATCAAATAGGCATTGGTTCAGTTAAATTTTATGCGGGGGTTAGAAGTGCCAATATTGCGAATAGTAATACAAACTGGATTTTTGATTCTCCAAATTATTACGAAAATGAGGGATTTTTAGGTCCAGATATCGTGCAATGTACCGCTGCGCCAATTGTTTTAGATGCCAGAACTTTTAGTCCCGGAGAACGCTATAAATGGTTTGATAATTCTATACAGTCTAAGGTCACCGTCAATAGTCCTGGTTCTTATTGGGCTGAAGTTACTTTTGGAACCTCTTGTGTCATTAGGGATACCGTTCAAGTTTTGGCAGCAGAGAAATTTGAAATAAAGCTACCCAATGATACAACCTTATGTGTAGGTGATACCTTAAAATTAGATGCAAAAATAGATGCCATCGGGGTTAGATATGTCTGGCAGGACAGTTCTTTGAATAGTTATTATTTTGTGAGCAAACCGGGAAAATACAAAGTTTCGGTTACCCTTTCTGGATGTACCATTTCTGATTCTTTAGAGGTTAAATTCCAAACCCCAGTTAAACTTAATCTGGGGAAGGATACGTTACTTTGTCCTGATGCAACGCTAAAATTAAATGCTTCTCTTCCCGGCGCCATTTCTTATTTATGGCAAAATAATACTTCCGCTGATATATTTACGGTGGATAGGTCTGGCTCCTATTCTGTTGCAGTCAAAGTAGGTGCTTGTACGATAAAAGATACTATATCTGTTGATTATCAAGTTCCTATCGACCTTCAATTTGGGAAAGATACCACTGTTTGTGCCGACGTCACGGTAGATTTAGGAACGACGACAAGTTTTGAAAGCTATTTATGGCAAGACGGTAGCAGATCCCCAACCTATCAGGTGCGTAGTCCAGGTATTTATTCATTAACCGTTTTAAAGAATGGGTGTACAAAAACGGGCAAAGTAACGATTACGCACAAGGCAGTTCCTTATTTTAGTCTGCCAGCCAGCTTAAGCAGCTGCGTAGGGAAAGAAATAACGATTGGGCAAAGCACCCTGGTTCCAAATGCTAAATACCTTTGGTCAGATGGTATTACTTCCCCAGAGCGAATTGTGAATAAAACGGGGATCTACGTTTTGGAGGTAGATTTAAACGGTTGCAAATTTAAAGATGATGTGCAGGTGACTTTTAATCCTCTCCCTATTTTAAACTTACCCCCTGAAACATTAGCTTGTGTGGGAGATACCGTAAAATTAGATGTTTCTCAGGCGAATACGACCTTTTTCTGGAGTACCGGGGAATTAAAATCAATCATTAAAGTTGCAAAAAGTGGTTTAATATGGGTACAAGCTACCAGTCAGTTTGGCTGCCTTAGTATTGATTCTACCTTTGTGGTTTACAATCAAAAACCCAGCGTAACAGCTGGTCCAGATCTATTATTATGTTCTGGAGAGGTAGCTACCATAAACGTTGGTTATACTCCTGGAAGCACCCTTAAATGGAATAATGGGGATAATGGTCCCAAAATTAGTTTGTTTTCAAGTGGTACTTATGTAGTTCAGGCTGAATTAAATGGATGTATTAAAACAGATACGGTTGTTGTTACTTTTATTGACGTTCCCAACCAGTTTTTAGGTGCCGATAAAGAAATCTGTGCTGGAAACGAAATACGTCTTGAACCCAGCATTCCCTCAGCTTCTTATATTTGGCAGGATGGTTCAACAAATCCTTATTTTATTGCAGATAAAACAGGGATCTATTTTGCCAAAATTGGAGTAGGAAGTTGCCAGAGAATTGATTCCATTAAGATTACAGTCAACGATTTGCCTAAATTTGAACTTGGAAAAGATTCTACTTTATGTTCCGGTGGTAGTTATCCTGTTCGAATAGCTGCTCCGTCTGGTTCTGCCTTTAGCTGGAATACCGGCGCAAATTCTTCGCTGCTAAATATTTCCCAAACTGGAATTTATATTGGAACGGCTACCCTTAAAGGTTGTATATGGAAAGATACCATCAATGTCTCCGTCGTTCCAAGAATTCCTGTTTATCTGGGAATAGATACAACCATTTGTGAAGGTCAAAGAATTTTACTTCGCGCTAATGTAGCAGCCGAAAAATATAAATGGCAAGATGGTTCGGACGGACAGCAATTTTTGGTTGACAAAGAAGGTGTTTATTTTCTTGAGGTATCTTCCGGCAAATGTGTCTTTTCAGATTCTTTAAATATTAAAGTCAGAAAATGTATTTATTATGAGGTGTATGCACCAAATGCATTTTCTCCAAATGATGACGGTATTAATGATGAATTCAAAATATTTATTAATCCCGATGTAAAAGTGCTTACTTTTAAATTAATCTTATACGACCGGTGGGGGAATCTTGTTTTTGAATCTACCGAACCTGATTTAGGTTGGGACGGTTACGTAAAAGGAAATAAAGCCAATACGGATACCTACATTTATTCCTATGCTATTGAATATGAGGATGAAAATGGTATGGGTAAGCAGGTGAACGGGGGAACAGTCAATTTATTACGATAGGATTACTGAATTAGATTAAACTATTTATGTCTTTTTGCCTTTCTATGTAAAACATAAATAGGATGCATTTGAGGATTATTATTTTTATTTTAATGGTTTTTTCCATTTCGTTATTTGGACAAGGTAAATTATCAGTAAGTGGTTTTGTAAAAGATGCAAATACTGGTGAAACACTGACAGGTGCTTCGGTTTACGTTAAATCGGAGAGCAATATGGGGGCTTCAACCAATACCTATGGGTTTTATACCCTTCGATTATCTCCTGGTGATTATACGCTTGTTTTTGCCTATTTAGGTTATGCAGATCAGGAGAAAAAAGTAAGCTTATCCCAGGATCTTACCTTAAATATTGATTTAAGTGAAGGAGTTGAAATGGGTGAAGTGGTCATTGAGGCTGAAGCAGCAGATAAAAATGTTTCGGGTACCCAAATGGGAGAAATAGTTCTTCCTATTGAAAAAATTCAAAAAATTCCTGCCCTAATGGGGGAGGTCGATGTGCTAAAAGCCTTGCAGTTACTACCAGGGGTACAATCGTCTGGAGAGGGAAGCTCTGGCTTTTTTGTCAGGGGTGGTGGACCAGACCAAAATCTGGTTCTTTTAGATGAGGCTTTGGTTTATAATTCAGGACATTTATTTGGTTTTTTCTCGGTGTTTAATTCTGATGCAATCAAATCGGCAAATCTTATTAAAGGGGGTATGCCTGCCCAATACGGTGGAAGATTATCTTCAGTTGTGGATATTCAGATGAAAGAAGGAAATAATAAAAACTATCAGGTCGATGGTGGTATCGGATTAATAGCATCCCGTTTAACCGTTCAAGGTCCTATTATTCCTGAAAAAAGTTCCTTTATTGTTTCTACAAGAAGAACTTATGCCTTAGATCTTGCTCAACCTGCCATAAAAAGAACCGATTTTGCTGGAACCAATTATTATTTTTATGATCTGAATACCAAGGCGAATTATATCTTTAGTGAGAAGGATAGAGTGTTTTTTAGTGCTTATTTTGGCCGTGATGTGCTGAAATTTAGAACACCCGGAAGGGATTTTACCTTCGATTTGCCTTACGGAAATGCAACTGGAACTTTGAGATGGAATCACTTGTTTAACAATCGCCTTTTCGTCAATACGTCTATTATTTATAATGATTACGATTTTACTTTTAAAGCTGGCGTAGATGATTTTAGCCTTAAATTATTTTCAGGTGTCAGAGACTGGAATGGGAAAGTCGATTTTGATTATTTCCCTTCTAATAATCATGCTATTAAATTTGGGGTTCAATCAACTTATCACAGATTGACTCCCAGTGTCGCCAATGCGCAACAAGGAGATGAATCATTTACAAATAACAAAAATGCAATTCCAGCTTGGGAAACAGGTTTTTACGTTTCTGATGATTTCAAAGTGAGCGAAAGAATTAAAATTCAAGCAGGGCTTAGATGGTCTCTTTTTACTCAAATGGGACCTTACACGGCTAGTACCGGTGTAGAATACCAGAAAGGGGAGGAAGTTGTTACCTACAATGGTTTGGAACCCAGATTATCCTGGAGGTATGCATTAAATGCCCGAAATGCCATTAAAGGTGGGGTAACGGTTTCAAATCAATACCTGCATTTAGTGTCAAATTCATCGAGTACCTTACCTGCCGATGTTTGGGTTTCAAGCACGGAGCGAATCAAGCCACAAAGAGGGGAGCAATATGCGTTAGGGTATTTTAAGAACCTAAAGAAAAACATGTATGAGGTTTCTGCCGAGATATATTTCAGGACCTTAAGAAATCAGTTAGATTACGGCGAGAGTTATGTACAAAATGCGGCGGATGATTTGGAGCAACAATTTATCTCTGGAAGTGGCAGAGCTTATGGTGCAGAATTACTATTAAGGAAAAATGAGGGAAAATTAACAGGGTGGATAGGATATACCAGAGCCAGAACAGAAAGAAAATTTGCGGAAATAAATGGGGGAGCATATTATCCGGCTGTTTACGACAGAACGCATGACTTGTCTGTGGTTGTGAATTATGATAAAGGCAAAAAATGGGATTTTTCCGGCGTATTTGTGTTTGGAACGGGCAGGGCTTACACGCCAATAGAAAGTATTTATCTAATTGATCAACAAGTTGTTACTAATTACGCACCAAGAAATAGCAGTCGATTACCAGATTATCACAGAATAGATTTATCTGCTAATTACAGACCTAAAAAAGAAGAAGGCAAGGGTTTTTATAGTTATTGGACATTTTCTGTTTATAATGTTTATAATAGACGTAACCCCTTCTTTATTAATTATGAATTTGATACAAATGAAAAAACCGGGGTATTACAAGCCTCAGCTTACAAAGTTTCTTTATTTCCAGTCATACCATCTGTAACCTGGAATTTCAAATGGCAGCAGAAAAAAAATTAGGTCGATTTTTAAAATTGTACTTGAATTTTAAGAATTAATATTATCTTCGCACCGGAGAAATGGCAGAGCGGTTGATTGCAGCAGTCTTGAAAACTGCCGACTGTAACAGGTCCGGGGGTTCGAATCCCTCTTTCTCCGCCAAAGATATTAAAGCGTGTAAAACCAATGTTGTACACGCTTTTTTTTGTTTTGAATGTAAGGGTAACATTTGCGGTTAGCCTGTTTGACTGGCTAGAGTCATACATTCTGGCAAACTCCCTTTATTCCAAATATTCAGTTTATCATCATATACCCTAATTTGAATCATAGAACCTATGTAATTACGTTGCACCAACGCATTCAAATGTATTTCTCGAAAAGCCGCTGTTGGGTAATTATCTTTTTTTAATAATAGAATATATTAGGTAAGACATTAATAATAAATATAATAGTTGTATTAAATTTGATTATATATTAAAAAATTATGGAAAAAAGGATGGATCATCATGTAAGAATGGCCAAGATGACTTTTGCTTCCGTTTATCCTCATTATATTAATAAGGTGGAGAAAAAAGGTAGAAGTAAAGAGGAGTTACATCAAGTAATTTATTGGTTGACAGGTTTTAATGATGAGAAAATCAATCAACTCATCCAGAATAAAGTGACCTTCGAAGAATTTTTTCAACAGGCAACCCTTCATGCTAATGCACATCTTATCACAGGTATGATTTGTGGATATCGGATAGAAGATATTGAAAATCCATTGACTCAAAAGGTAAGATTTTTAGATAAATTGGTGGATGAGCTGGCTAAAGGTCGGAAGATGGAGAAAATATTGCGGACCAGTGATTTTTGAATAAATGAATAAAACACCTTATTTTGAGACTATATTTCGCTGAAATGAAAAACAGAATTTTTCTATTCTTCTTTTTTCTAATATCTTTTGAAAGTTTTGCTCAAGATATTTTTGTGCGTATTAATCTTATAGGTTATGCCTCATCACAACCAAAAAAAGCCCTTTTATTATCAAAAAAGGAATTAACGGATTCTTGGATTTTAATGGATGAAAATGGACAAAAGATTAAAGATATACAACCGCTACTTTTAAAAAGGGAAAATTGGTCTCCTTTCGCCTATTATTATGAATGTACTTTTACCGATATAACCTCTCCAGGTGCCTACTTTTTGTCCAATAGCTCTCAAACTATTCGTTCGGAAAAGTTTTTGATAGGAAATTATCCACCCATTCACGAATCGGTCGTAAATTTCATGCAAACGCAACGATGTGGATTTAATCCCTTTACTAAAGAAGTATGTCATCCTCTCGATGGAAAAAGTTTTTATGGAAACAGACCAGATTCCACTTATATTGATGCAACGGGTGGTTGGCATGATGCCGGAGATCAGTTGAAATACCTGATAACTGGAAGTAATGCAACAGCCAGAATGTTAATGGCTTATCAATGGAATCCATTAGTTTTTGAAGATAAAGTAAATGATCTCGGTCTCCCTCAGCCCAATGGGATGGCTGATGTTCTGGATGAAGCCAAGTGGGGCTTAGATTGGATTCATAAGCTTCACCCAACCAGAGAGGAATTAATCCACCAGGTAGCAGATGATCGCGATCATCTTGGTTTCAAAATGCCTCATGAGGATGCGGCAAATTATGGATGGGGTAAAAATAAATATCGACCTGCTTATTTTGCCAATGGTAAACCTCAGGGCTTGGGTAAATATAAAAGTGAATCCACCGGGGTATCTAATGTAGCAGGTAGGTCGGCCGCAGCATTAGCTTTGGGGTATCAGATTTTTAAAGATATACCTGGTTACCAGCCTTTTTCTGCTCAGTGTCTACAAGATGCGGTAGAATTATATGAAATGGGAAAAAAATGGGAAGGATTTCAACAAGGAAATAGCTATGGGGCTCCGTATAGATATAATGAGCGCACGTGGGCCGATGACATGGAATGGGCCTCAGCAGTCCTTTTTAAGGCTACTAGAGAAAAAAAATATCTAAACGATGCCTTGCATTATGCCGATTTAATTGGCTTTACTTCCTGGATGGAGATGGATTCAGCCGCGCATTACGAGATGTATCCTTATGTGAATATGGGTCATTTTGCTCTTTGGCAGGTTGTTGATAATAAAAATATTAGAGATAAGTTAGCTGGTTTTTACAAACATAATCTCTTGAAAATACAGGAAAAGGCCGATAGAAATCCTTATGGTGTAGGTCACCTTTTTATCTGGTGTTCCAATAATCTGGCCACAGCTGTAGCAACGCAGGCATTGCTATATGAACAAATGACAGGAGATATTCAATTTCGACCTTTACTTCAGAATCATCTGAATTGGTTACTTGGACTCAATCCATGGGGTACCAGCATGATTACAGGTATTCCGGCTGAGGGGGAATACCCTTTAGATGTACACATGCCATTTTGGATATTGAATAAACAAATGGTTTCGGGTAGTTTGGTCGATGGTCCCCTTTGGTCTAGTATTCATGATAAAATGTTGGCTATCAGATTAAATGAACCCGATGAGTTTGCTCATTTGCAACCTAATCATATTAGATACTGGGATGATTTTGCCGATTATTCTACCAATGAACCTACTATGGATGGCTCGGCAGATTTAATCCTTTTATTTACTCATTTTTACAAAGGAAAAATAAAATAAAGAAAGACTGATATAGTATTGAACTATAAATCCTTGGTTTGATAGCCATTTTGCAATGTAACCAAATCTTTTTTCAAAAAATTTGCCAGGTGTGCAGACTGGAGGTGTTCTTGAAAACTGGATTCATTTTTAAAACATTCCCAAATAACAATAACGGTTGGGTCCTCCTTTGACTGCTTAAGGTCAAAAGAAACATTTCCAGCCTCCAAAAGGGTATGTTGTCTCAATATTTTTAACTCATCCAGCGCAAAAGAGATCTTTTCATTCTCTTTAATTTTTAAAATAGCTGTGGAATAAAAATATTCGGATGTAACTGAGGGCTCAATTAAATCCCATAAATTTCCATATAAGTCTTCAAATACGGCTACCTTTCCGTATTCTTCCATTCTGGGACCATTAACAATTTTTATATTGTTTTCTATCAGGTTATTGAAGTCACGGTCGAAATGGTCAGTATGAAGAAAGAGGAATACCCGCCCACCTGTTTGATTACCGATGAATTTCTTTTGTTCTTCATTGGCACCTTTTGCCAATAAAAGAGCGCATTCCTTCGCCCCTTTGGGTTTTACAACTACCCATCGTTTTGATGCTGTTAAAGGGGTATCCTCAACCAGTTCGAAATGTAGTTTTTTTGTGTAAAAATCGATGGCTTCATCGTAATCGGCTACCACTAAAGCCATTTGGGCAATTTTCTGAATCATTTTTCAAAAGATTATCATTTTTTTGCTACTTAAATTTCTAGGACAAATATATCCTTTTAATGGCTTTAGGTTGTATCTTCCTTTAAAATTGCATGAAAATCTACCTTCTATTTGGTCTCTCCTTTTGGGTATTATGTTTTATGTCGTTAACCTCCTTTCGCAAAAAAGAAAGGCCTAATATTATTCTGGTTATGTCCGATGACCAGGGGTGGGGACAAACGGGATATTACAACCATCCGAGGTTAAAAACCCCGCATTTAGTAAAAATGGCAGAAGAGGGACTCAGAATGGATCGTTTTTACGCAGGTGCACCTGTTTGTTCTCCTACAAGATCATCGGTTTTAACAGGTCGGGCAAATGATCGTTCTGCTGTTTTTGCCCATGGTTTTCCAATGCGAAGACAAGAAAAGACGATCGCTCAAGCGCTTCAAAAATCAGGTTATGCAACTGCGCATTTTGGAAAATGGCATCTCGATGGTCTAAAAGGTCCTGGAGTTCCCATACTGGCAGAAGATAACCGAAATCCAGGGTTCTTTGGATTTAATGAATGGATTTCTGTTAGCAATTTTTTTGATCTTAATCCCTTAATGAGTCATAAAGGTAAAATCTCGGAATATATTGGAAACTCTTCTGATGTCATTGTAAATCAGGCACTTGATTTTATTTTGGGTCATAAAAATGAACCTTTTTTTGTGGTTATATGGTTTGGAAGTCCTCATGAACCCTGGAGTGCCTTGTCTGAAGATAAATCAAAATTCCCCAAAGAAATGGAGGACATGCAGCAGAATTATCTGGGCGAAATAGTTGAAATGGATAAAAGCATTGGTTTGTTAAATGCGAAACTCAAAGAAATGGGTCTAAGTGATAACACGCTGATATGGTTCAATAGCGATAATGGTGGAGTCTCTTTCGGAGGAAAGGAAGGAGTAGGGGGATTAAGAGATTTTAAAGGAAGTATTTATGAAGGAGGCTTGAGAGTCCCTTGTATTATCAAATGGCCCGCGGTAATTAAAGAACGAAAAATAAGTTATTTTCCTGCCAGTACCATGGATATTTTTCCGACCATTGCGACAATTTGTGATTTACCAGATGATGTTTTCGTACAACCTATGGATGGAAATAACATAGATCACCTTTTCTATAAAAACACTATTAAGGAGAGAAATAATCCTATCCCCTTTAAGTATAGAAATCAAGGGGCTTTGATAGATAATGATTTTAAACTGGTAGCGGAAAATATTGAAAAAAAGGAATATACTTTATATAATTTGAAAAGAGATAGGACTGAATCCATAGATATCATTTCACTTTATCCCCAAAAAGCAGAGGAAATGATAACTTACTATGAAAATTGGTTGAATAGTGTAAAGAGAAGTCTTCGGGGGGAGGATTATGAAGGTGGATTGATGGAGGCCGATCCCAATCCTATTTTTTGGTGGGATAAACCTGAATATGCGCCTTATTTACAAGCATGGAAATTTAGGCCAGAATTCAGCAAACAGTTGAAGGAAGCCTTAGAAAAACAATGAAATAGTTAGAATCCTTTTAAATTGAAGTAATCCTTTTTAATTACCTAATGGTTTTGTGTCACAAATCACATCACCTACAACAAATTGTAAGCCATCAAGGTAAAATTGAAGTAATTGTGGGTTGCTAAAACTTTGGGCATTATGTGAAGGGGAGCAATAAAAAATATTCCCTTTTCCATATTTTTTAATCCAGGCAATATATCTTTTTTCGTCTCCTTCAGGATATTTATTTCCCTCAATTTTTGAATTTTCCATATAAAGTAGCGGTCTAAAATTTTTACTCATATAAGCATTGTTAAAAAAATAGGGCTCATCAATGTGTGAAAATCCTTTGCCTCCAAATCCTTGTACCAAAGGATGATTGGCGTCAACTAATTTAACATCGATATTTTGCTGTTTGGGATGATAATCAAAACTACCTCCTAACATATCACTAAAAGCATTCGATTTATTTTGCATGGTAACAGCACCATGTAAAGACATAATGCCACCCCCTCGTTTAACAAATTGCAACAAATATTTTTCGAATTTTACCGCCTTTTCCATGGCTTGAATAGTATCCAGCGTAGGGTCATTTTTAAATACATCCCAAAATAAATTACGTTTGTCCCCGATACTACAATTGTTATTTAGGATAATAGCATCGAATTGCTGCAACCACTTTTTGTCAAAATATTTTACGTCCCTGGTGTAAGTCATTTCAAAACCGCCCACTTTTTCTGTAATGGTTTTTAACATGGCTTCGGTATGAGGTATTACCCAATGGTCAAAACCTGTAAAAAGGGAGAAGACCAGAACTTTATGTGTTTTAGCACTCGGAAAATGCTTCTTTGCAGGAGCTAATGTTTTGATTTCATTCATCCATGCATCGTTAAGTTCAATTTTAGGAAGATTTTGAGCATTAGCGAAGGGTAAGCTAATATTTAAAAGAAACAGGTTAAAAAGTAGTGTAACAATTCTCATCAGAATAATTTTAATGAATATATTTCAAATATAATAAAATAAGCAGAAAAAGGGCACTTTTTGTCATTTTGGTGCTTGTATGCTAATAGGTTTGAATCAGGATTTTAAAAATTATAGGATTTCACTGATTATTTAGAACGTTTTTGGTTTGAGCACGATGGTTAATCGAAAACGGTCTCAGTATATTTAACCATCCAGAGGCATAGCCCCTTCATCTTCTCAGCTCTGCCATCACATCATGTTGACACGACAAATACACTGAATTATCTAAGGTAATATCTGCCCGGATAATTTCCCACACATTTATGTAGTGTTGCTATTTAAAATATGTCAAAATCAAGGCTTAATATTGATTTTTAGTCTTTTATGTATTGAACAGTTTACTTATCAATAATTTTTATATCACTTATCATACATATTCGGCAGCTAAATTTTCATTTTTAATATGTTTTGCATGACAATTAATGCTATATTTTTTAATATCGTTTTTGTAATATTCCTGTTTTTTGTTTCACCAGCTATTGCTGCCGTGGCCCAGGATACCACTATCGTTATGGCCACTTCTTCGGGAGGAAGTCTGGAGAATATGGGAAATGGATCGATAGAATTTTCCTTCGGACAACTTCTGTATGCCAATGAAATAACGGAGGCACATAATGTAAATCAAGGCATCCAACAGCCATCTATCTATGAATTGGCTTCTTCCGTGTCTTCTCTTTCCTGCGATAATTATGTGATTGATAATACGGTGCTATTGAAGGGGGAAATGTATCATGGCGTAGTCATTTTACCCTACCTTGGGGGTAATGGCGCCAATTAT